>CAYNUE010000042.1:0-30099 GCA_964400325.1 uncultured Sangeribacter sp.
GAGAGGACCTGCTCCCGGTAGCAGTCATGTATGGCGCCAATTCAAGTGGCAAAAGTAATGTGTTGAAAGCATTGAAAGCAATGCGTGATGTGCTGCTCAATTCTGTAAAGCTCAATCCAAAGGATAGGCTTGATGCAGAACCATTCTCTCTTGACCTGACATCATCGTCAGAACCGACTTCTTTTGAAATTCAGTTCATACTTAACGGTTCTAAATTCAGATACGGCTTTGATTATACCGCCAATGAAATCCTTGCCGAATGGCTTTACGAGAAAAGACCCGGTGAAAGAGAGTTTGAGTTGTTTCTTCGCAGTGGCGATGAATTCAAGATTTCAAAGACAAGATTTTCTGAGGGAATTGGGAAGCAAAATGCAACCCCTGCCAATCGATTGTTTGTGTCGTTGGTTGCTCAACTCAATGGAAAGGTCTCGCAATCTATCCTTGACTGGTTCTCAAACATTGAATACATGTCGGGTATGGACGGTAAAGGTTACGCTGGAAAGACATTACGCACCATCTTCTATCAGGAGGCCGGAAATGATGAGATAATGAACTTGCTTTATCAGACTCAACTGGGATTTGATGGAATTAAAGTGAGTATGAAAATTACAGACGAAGATTTTGTCGATTCAAAGACTATCCATAACATCTATGATAGCAATGGAAAAGTGATAGGTCAAAAAGAATTCCCGACAGATAAGATGGAATCGGAAGGTACAAAGAAAATGATTGAAATTGCTGGACCGATTGTAGATGCAATCAGGCTCGGACAGATTCTTATTGTAGATGAATTGGATGCCAAACTGCACCCGTTCTTGACAAGGAAAATCATCTCAATGTTTATGGATAAGGACTTCAACAAGAAAGGAGCCCAGTTAATTTTTGCAACTCACGACATAAATCTTCTCAATATCCAGTTTCTGCGTCGGGATCAAATCTGGTTTACGGAAAAGGATAAGACAGACTCCACAGAATTATATTCATTGGTAGAGTTCCGTGACGAAGCCGGAAATAAAGTACGTAATGACCGTAACATTGAGAAGGACTATATCAATGGTCGCTACGGCGCAATACCTTTGAGTATATGGGCCAGCTTCCGAAATCAAAAATCGAACAACTCAAAAAAGAGAAGCGTGAGGCAAAAGCTGCAAAGAAGCGTAAGGTAGCGACACGCAATAAGATCGTGCGTTTTCTCGTGGTATGCGAAGGTGAGCGTACTGAACCAAACTATTTCAAAGAACTAGTGAAAGACAAGTATTCCGAAGTCCGGACGGAGGAGATAGTAGGTGAAGGTCGCTCTACTTGTGCGTTGGTAAAGAAGACAGCAGAGATACGAGAGCGACTGGAACATCAGCGACAATTGAAGTTTGACCGTGTATGGGTTGTTTTCGACAAAGATGATTTCAACGACTTCAGCGAAGCCATTACCCTTGCAGAACGAAAGGGCTATGGGGCAGCGTGGTCGAATGAAGCATTTGAATTATGGTATCTTTTGCATTTTGTATATCTTGATGCGGCTATATCAAGGACAGACTACATTTCCAAACTTGAGGCTGAGATAAGAAGATTTGACGGATATAAGGATTTCAAATACCGGAAGAATGATGAAGGTATCTACTCGTTGTTGCAAAAGATCGGCAATGAGGAGTTGGCAAAAGCAAGAGCACAAAAACTTCGTGGATTCTTTGAGCATACGCTCGACTATAAATCCCATAAGCCATGTACGACTGTCGATATACTCGTTGAGGAATTAAAGCACCCTGAAAATTTGTTTTAAACTCTACTGATCATAAACGATTCGTTTAATTCGATAATTCCTAACAGATTTGCAATTCGCGAATTGCAAATCTGTTAGGTTCGAGTTCCTCCATCTCTATAACCCTCATTGAAAACCAGTTATTTATAAAATGATGGGGTAAAAAGAGGGGCTAAAAAGAAGAGAACTGCTTCTGAATCGAAGCGTTCTCTTCTTTCTATACATTCGTTTTAACCATAGTTATTTTGCACATCTCTACTAACTTATTATAGGCCGTTTGCAGACGGAGAAAAAGACTTCACAAGAACTGTGTTCGAAAAATATTTTGAAACAACATTCACATGTGTTTGAGATAACATGCATGTGTAGAAAGCGGGGCATGGTGTCGTTGTCAATATATCCTCAGTCTTACGGATTTGTTATTTAGAGGCTTATTTGACCATGATTTTTGCTATTTTTTCGCCTGACGTGGCTACGTAAATGCCTTTGGTGAGTTGATTGTTGTTAACTCTCTCTCCTTGCACGTTATACACTGTAACTTCCTGACCATTATCGGCTATGATTGAGCCTCCAATAACCCTAAAGAAAGTTTTGTCAATGCTTGTGTTGGAGATGCCTGATAATTTATCGATGTAGAATGCTGGAGAAAGAACCTGCCGCTGAGTGTTGCCAGCCTCATCAGTAAGGGTGATTCGCAGGTCATACCAACCATTTTCACTTTGGGTGCTAACTTGTGAAAGGTTTCCTTTCCACCATGCGCCATAACCCGGCATAAAGAAATTCTCTGGTACCTCAGTCATTTCTAATGGTAAGTAATTATCTGATTTATAAGGAGTATATTCTACAGTAATTGAGACAGGTGCATAAGTATATCCTGAGAATGTCTTAGGGCTGTACTGCCCTTGGAATATTTCAGAATGTTCAATAAAGTCACCACCGGCGAGAGTCAGGACACCTTCCTCACCCTTTTCAAATCTGATTGTAGGCCTACCCTGGAGGTCTTTCATCATGATGCGTTGCAAGGTAGGGCTGCAGCAGTCAGTGCCTGTGCCCTTAACCGACACTTCGCAGACATTGCTGCCCGGCAGACCATACACCTCTATATTGTCATCATAAAATATATATGTCAATGGTTTGCCTGCGTTATCTCCTGCTGCCCATTCGGCTGCCCATGAAAACAACTTATAGTATTCACCACGCGGTAACACTATCTCCTCCCCGCATTTGACTTCAGCTTCAGCCAAGAAGTCATCTGCGATACGATCTTCTCCACTATTACCAATATATGCATTGTAGAACATATAACTGTAAGGTTCATCTACCCAATCAATGTAATTTTCTGCTGTGATGCAGATTGGAGTAGAATTACCAAATTCCAGACCAGCGAAGTCTTGGAAAGAGAACAATTCATTTATGGGATATATGTTATTTCCTGGCGTTTCCGGATAAGCATAACCGCCTGTCTCAGGAGTAGAGAAATATTTAAGAATGCCATTATCATAGCAAGCTCCGGGTGTGGCTGTGCCTTCGGGGATATAACTGCTCACGTTATCCATTGAGTTCCAACGGACAAGCGCATACATTCCGTTTTTCTCATTTAAGTCATTGCAGAGCCATATCTCACGTGGGGAGTAGCTAAATGCACCGAAGGTAGAGTTGTCGGTATTGTTGGCAAAATATGTGGAGAAGGTGATATAGCAGCCGTCATTCCCGTTTCCTTTCTCTGCATATATCGGTGAATGTTTTACATCGGCATAGAATGGTCGGTATAAAGTTATGTCGTTTGATACGGTGCCATTCTCTTTTGCCTCAGCTGCGGTCTTGGTAAGGTAGAAGAAGGATGATTTGTTTGAGGGTTCTTCCAGATTGAATGACCAGCAGAAGCGTACTTTATCACTGTCAAGATTGGTATATATGGTCATGTTTCGGTCATAGCTTTCATCTTGTTCATCAAAGTTAAAAGCCATACCTGCAAAGCTGATGCCATTATAGCTGATGCCATATTCTCCTGCGCAACAAAGAGTATTGTAGTCACCTGTGGGATTATAGTCATCGTCCGTTTCAGGGAATGTCGGTGCTGAGCCGTCCATCAGTAGAGGCTGCGCCGTTAGAGAAATATTTGCCATGTCTCTTGAGATATGTATCTCTGTAGGACCGTCCACTTTAATTTCGGGTATAAAGACAGTAGCCCAAATGGGAAAGGCAAAATCACCTTCAAGTAGGTAAGTACCGGCAGGAACTTCGATTACTTTCTCTTTGACTCCGTCTTCTGTCCAGGGAATACCTTTTTCATCAACCAGTGTTACACTTTGTGCCATGTTTACTCCTGTTGTTTCCGAGGGATCTACAATAACGGTGACCGGGCAAAGAGGCTTTTCTTCCATAGCCTTCTTTTTGGCAGCTTTCATAGATGGAGTGAGCGGCACCTCTGTAACGCTTACTTCAGGGTTACCACCATGGCGAGAGGTGACATAGAACATCTTCGAACCCGGACGGGCGTTTTTCATCTCAACCTTTGTGTGGCCGAAGATGGCGGTAGGTATCAGTATTGCAGACACCAGCACCATAGACGAAATAACTTTTCTCATAAAAAATCCTTTTTATAATTAATGGAGATTTGATGGCGCAAAATTAGAATCTCACTGCCTTACAACCAATTCTGCTGGGGGTACATTAGGGGTACAGGCATAATTTATGAAGGATAAAGGAGGGAGACATCGCTTTTTATCCTTAAATTTGCACCATGAAATATCTTGTTTTATTCTTGGGCCTTATTATTCTTTGTTGGGCCTGCTTAAGACAGGCAAACTATGTTGCCTCAGAATTCCATTGGGAATCCATCTCTCCGGAGGCGGATTCGCTGGTGGTTGCTCTTGAACGGGGATTTATGGCATCAGCACCAGGTGATTCGTTGGATGCCTTGGTTAGGAGGCTTGAGCAATCTGCTGGCAACTCGGCAATGAAGCCTCAGATTTTATGCCGTGCTTATTTCTGGAAGGCGCGGGTGGCCAACAGGGAGCATAGACCCATAGGTAACTGGCTTGACATAGCCTTGGCAATCTGTGATTCCACAGCCTTCCCTTATGACTATATACGCATCAAGTATCTGAGGTCAGTATTGAAGGAGCAAAACAACCGCGCGTTATATTATTCAAACTTGAAGCGTTATGCCAGTTTCTATCAGAAGACGCATGATGACTTTATGCTCGCTTCCACTTTGATTGACTTAGGTCATGTGTTAAACGAAGCCGGATATGTAGACCAGGCTTTTACCAATTATTTCAAGGCAGACTCGATTTACGTTAATCTTAATCTGATTCCATATCATCTGAAAACGAGCCTCAATAACGCCTCAATACTTTTTGAAGCTGGGTATGAGGATAAAAGCCGTGAGATATTATTGAATCTGTTAGACAGTGAGGAAGCTCGCAGGGATTCTGACTTTTATGCCAATCTCCGCCTGACTGCCTTTAACGTAACCCATGACAGCGCATACTTGTCTGCCGGATACAATGATATTATTCATCGACAGGGTGTGGAGAGAATTAAGACTAAGTATATGATAGGTCTGAGCCGTATGTATCTGGATTCTGGTATGATTAACAAGGCTCATCCTATTGTAGAATCTCTCACAGGTATGCTCCATGATTTTCCATCAAAAATCATACGTGAACAAATCTGCCGTCTTGCATACGAGACATACGATAGGCTCGGAATAATGGATTCTGTCTATAAATATCAGGGAATGACCATAAAGGAACTTGACGGTCAATTTCAGGAAAACAATGTGGCAAAGATTGCCTCTATTGAAGGGAAAACAAAAATTCAGGAGGTGGAGCATAATCTGCAGATGCAAAAACGCCGGGACAGGCTTATGCTTATAGTTATCATCTTGTCGCTTACTTCTTTAAGTATGGCTGTAATAATCCTGCTCATGCGTAAATCCCACCGTCATAAAATTTCCCTCATGGAGACTCGTCTGTCGTTGGAAAGCAAACAAAGGCGTGTGTTGTCATCATCACTTGCCATGACGGAGAAAGACAATGTGCTTGAATCGATATTGAAACAGATGGATGACATCGCTGATAACGGTCAGTCAGAAACGACAGATATAATCCGTCGTTTGCAAAATGACATAAAGCTTCATCTCAACGGTAAGCAGGACTGGGAGGATTTCCATAAAGTGTTTGAAGAGGTACACCCATCGTTTGCCACTGTCCTTAAGCAGAGATGGCCTGAGGTGTCGGAAGGTGACATACGTTTGGCCACCTATATTCGCATAGGTCTAACTTCCAAGCAGATTGCACGTATGCTGCTGTTACAGCCCGATTCAGTAAAAAAGAATCGTCAACGTCTTCGTCGCAGGATGAATCTCTTGGCCGATGAATCACTTGAGAATGTGCTCCGTGAACTGTAGTTTCCCAGCGGATGTAATGCTGATAATTTAATAAGGAGTGTAAACGAAGGGAAGCAGAAAAATTTATTTTAAGGTGAGTCCTTTGAGATAATCGGAAGTAGATTCCTCTATACCGAGTTTTTTTCTTAGGTTATACTTGATGACCTCTATGGTACGGACCGAGCGGTTGGTCAGAATCGCTATTTCCTTTGTGGTGAGCCCCATGACTATGAATGCACACATCCTCAGTTCGGCATTGGTGAGTTGGGGATGGAGTTCATATAATTTCTGAGAGAAAGAATGGTTCACGCTGTCGAAATAGGTGCGGAACATCTCCCATACATTATCTTGTCGTTCCAATTCCTTTAGGAGTTTGGAGATATTGACAAGTCTTTTCTGTTCGGGTAGAGAGGAGTCATCCACATTCTTCTGAATCGAATCAAGGGCTTCGTTCAGGCGCGCCATATACATTGTCATTGACGATAACTCCTGGCTCTGAAGTTCAAGAGATTTCTGGGTCTGCTCCACATTTTTCTCGTGCAGAAGGTCAGCTTCCTCCTTCTCATGCAATAATCCGGCTATATTAACCTTAAGACGGCGAATGTTTCTTCTTTGACATATGCTGATGGCAGTAAGTGCCAAAACTATTACACCTAATAGTATTATTAGCCATAAGTCAAATCTGTTGATGCGTTCCGAACGGTTATATTTTTCCTCCATTTCGGAATATTCGAATCTATTGGCTATGGAATTGGCACTCATCTCCAGAGAATTGTCATAAAGGGAGTCGGTTATGAGGGTGATGCTCCGTCTGTAATCGGCTTCCTCCTTATATTTACCGGTGAGATGCATATATTCCGCCATATTCTCAAGATGTTGCCTTTCAAGCGGAGAGTTTTTTATTTTCAAGATGTCATTTCTAAGGGAATCAAGCTGTTGGTGGAATTTAGCAGTGTCACCATGTTCTATCAACAGCTTCATATAGCCTACCACCGCACAGCATTTATTGAAATTGCGGCTGTCTGATTTAATGGCATCTTGATAATAGTTGGCAGCGAGCTGGAGGTCTCCTTTCTTATGGGCAATTTCAGCGCATTGTCAACTATATGATTATTTCTACAGACATAAGCCAAAAGACTCTTGGTTTTATTTATGGAAGAACTGTAGAGGCTGAATTTAGCATTGTCAATGATAATGGAGGAACAGGATTTGAGATATTCAAGCGTGCTGAGTTGTGGATAAATGATGTATCGGAAGATATAGAAATCTCGCAATGGCATTTGTCAAGTTCGGATGATAATGGTTTTTACTATTCAGAAATGCAACCGATATACGGTGTTCATGAGTCAGTGGAAGCCTACTTTGATAAGGATTTCTCTAAACCATATATTACGGAGTATTTACCCTCTGTTATTGGAAAGGAGAGTGAGGAAAATGGATTTGAGCCTATCTATACGTGTGTAGCTAATGAGATTTTTGAAAATATCAGTATCTCAAAGACGTCAGGTATGTCTTCAAGTTCCAAACTCTGGCGGTCAGGTAGTAGTTCGGACGACACGCTATATGATATGGGTTTCAGTGTCTGGTATGGAGACTATCAGGAAACTGCGTATGATGATGAGGAGCCGGAAATTGAATTGGGTACTATGGTTTATTTCACACGTACTATGCCCCTGCAGTTTAAAGGGAATGGTGATATTAGGACTCTGTTTCTTCCCCTGAATTCTGAGTATGCTGTAAATGAGAATGGTGATGTGGTGCCACAGTTGGCTTCAGCATTTGAATTCAATCTCGATGAGTGCAGGCAATAGCTTGGTGATTCGCAGGCTTCAATATCTTTTTTGTCATATATGGAGTATGATTGGTCGTATGAAGACGATGGATCGGATGAGGCCTATCTGTGGTATGTAACTCCAGTTCCTTATGGCCGTAGGGGTGAGTTACGTGCATCTGACTTTATAACTATGCGCACGATGGAAAACAGAACCGAGAAAGATGGCCATGAAATTTTGACCTACACAGCCATAGACGATAATCAGATTGTTGACGGCATACAAGGATTGACTACCGCATCATTTTCGCTTGACCCTGATCAGACACTCTATCCCCCCGTGCTTCGCCAGCTTCAGTTCCGTACAAACGAAGGCGTGGTGACTGACCGTTTTGATACGTTTGCCCAGGGTACATTTCTTCTTTCGGCTGCCACTTATGACCAGCAGCTGGACCCGGAGGAGGTATGGAACTGGTGGTATGATGTTGAGCCATGTGACGTAAAGGTAAGTGTATCGCCTTATTCAGCACAGGACTGGACAGAGGTTGAGGTGAAGGAATTAGAAGAGGACTATGTGCCTGCATTCGGTCATGTATATTCCGGAGCCTTTGATAAACTGTCATCTTCAAGCCTCAATGGGTGGTTTGACATTAAGATAGAACTGAAGGCTTTGAATGGCGCGGTGTCATCTCAGGTAATCAGCCCTGCATTTAAGGTTGCTGATGCTGTAAGTGGTATAGGAGAGGTGACCAATGTTACTGACAGAGTTATAATCAATGGGCAGACAGCCATAGCCACCGGGACTGATGTTTTGCTTGAGATATTCAGTCTTGATGGTAAGGTAATTCTCTCCGGAAGGGGTATGCTTGATTTCAGCACTCTGCCAAAAGGTATTTATCTTTTGACTGCAAATGGAGATGGCAACAGATATAGTTGCAAGATTTCAAAGTAATCTGCTATATTGAACAATAACAAGTCGTTTTACCTATGGTGTCTTGTGTACAAGACAAAAAATGCCTAATTTTGTCTTATATACAAGACACCATAGGTATGATTAACAACGAAACGCTACGCGAGGTGATGCTTGAAAGGTTCTTCGGACTAAAGAAGATAAACCTCAACTTTATTTGATAGGGCGAGGGTTTTATGTTTTCTCTTTTTATGCTTTAGTTTATATTTTTTATACCTTAAAGGGTATAATTATTGAGAGGGTTAATTATTTTATACCCTTTGGGGTGTAAATTGGATTTGTTTTGTTATATTTGTACCCACAAGGGTATATTATGACACAATTAATTGACATACTCCCACGCCTAAAGCGCGTGGGATTCTTGTGTGCAAGCGTGGATTGCTGAATAAGATTCAGGCTTACGTCCACTCCACAATTCGGAGATGCCCCTCCGAAGTATATTTTCAGCCGCGTTAAGGTCACGGTCGTTTACCTTTCCGCACTCAGGACATGTCCATTGGCGGTCTTTCAATGATAGATTTCTGTTTACATATCCACATCGGCAAGTTCTTGAAGAGGGATAGAACCTGTCAATCTTGTGGACGGTCACACCGTATTTACAGGCCACATATTCAAGCCTACTAACAAATTCAGCGTGAGCGAGGTCAGACATTTTCCTGCCCCACATTCTGGTCATTCCTGTCAGCGACAAATCCTCGATGAAGATATAGTCGTAGCTACGGCAGAACTCGTGAGCGAGCTTCCACTGAAAGTCATTACGTTTATTGGTGATGCTTTTAAACTCCATGCAAACATCCCTACGCCTTCGCTCACGGTTGTTTGAGCCTTTCTTTGTCTTGGATAACCTTCGAGTCTTGCGTCTTATCTGCCGAAGGGCTGATTTAAGATACTGCGGATTGTCAACGGCTGTTCCGTCACTCATGGTCATGTACGTCTTCAATCCGAAGTCGATTCCTACGGCTGCACCATCATGTGTCTTTCCGTAGGTCTTCGGATTTGCGTCCGTAATGATGATTAGATAGAACTCACCCAGTCTTGACCGCTTTATTATCATCCTCTTCAGCTTGCCTTCGTAAGGTCGCGAATATGAGAATTTGAAACGTTGCTTTATGCGGTTGACTGTAACGACATTGCCATTGAGAGTGAACCCTCCTTGTTTAAAGGCAAAGGAAACAAATTCTCTTGCCCTCTTGAATTTCGGAGGCCGCTTCGCAATACGCTTGAAGAATCTCTGGTAGGCCGTATCGAGACGTTCAAGTATCTCCTGTGTGGATTGTGAGTGCAGTAGATTCCGTGAAATCCGCTTTGCAAAATGTTTTTGCATTGCAATTTTGGAGATGTATTTACCATACAGCTTGTAGTATCTCTTCTGCAACGCGAGTGCATGATTCCATACAAACGAAGCCTCACGGAGCATCTGGGCAAGATACTTCGTCCGTTTGGTGCGGTACAGCTTATATTTGTATGTTATCATAATTTATTATATCTTTATTACAAAGATAATGAAAATATTGGATATTTGCAATATGACGCTTTCATCCCACGGTTAAAACCGTGGGCTTTCTCACTTTATTTTCGTAAATCAGGTGTTAGCTCTTTTCGGAGCTGAGATGTATCCTTGTAAGAAGGTAGAATCATGAAACGAGCAAAGGTATTTATCAATTCCATGTTTGCCGGTATATTGATAGAAGACGATATGGGCTATGAATTTTGCTATGATGCCGATTCTAAGACTTAACTAACTCAGGACAAGAAAGCATCTTAATAGAAGCGGCCGGGTCAGTTGACTCGGTCGCTTCTGGCAAGATGCTTTCTTGGATAGGAATTTATTTTAATGATTTACCAGCAGAGAAGGCTGCTCCGATGCGGGTGCCGAGTTCGATATAGCCATTGTGAATGGGGTCGAAGGTGATAAGATGCATCTTTTCGACATCAGGTTTGCCATCTTCGGCAAGAAATTTTTCATCACAAACGATATTGATAATCTCGGCGATGATGTAGTAGCCGGTAGGAGATTCGTAAAGTTTTTCTTTTATACGGCATTCCATAGTCATGGGAAAACAGTCGAAGAGGGGAGCATTGACGTTTTCAGCTTTTGTAGCTTTCCAACCAGTATGTGCTATTTTATCGGGTTGATTCTTAGCACTGACGATACCTACGTAGTCGGAAGCTACGTAGGTGTCGACTGTGGCGAAAGCTAATGTGAACTCGGGACAGCGATTCAGATTTTCAGTAGTGGCGTGTGAACCCATAGAAATCATAATCTCGTTCATGTCCCACTGTCCTCCCCATGCGGCATTCATGGCATTAGGTGTGCCATCAGCGTTGTAAGTGCCTATAATCAATACAGGTTGTGGGAGCAACCATGCTTTAGGTTTAAAATTTTTCATATTTGAATTTTTTGAGAATTTCGTGTACATCTAATATAATAATCTAATATAATAACGGTATAGGTAGGAATGGGTTGTAAGGCACAGATGAGGGAGAAACAGAAATTTAAAGAACAATGTTGTTTGGTTGAATATGATTATAAATCAGGAGAAAGATTGGGTGTTTGTTTATGAAACAAAATTAGGTATTCATGATGGTAAAGGCATTACCATTTTTACAGTATTAATGCCCAAAATCCACCTTAAATAGTCTCTTAAGAATAAAAGAGTCGGACCGAAAAGAAATAAATATTATGGTAGGTGGCTCTTAAAATAATAGATGACGTGATACTTTTTTTGAAAAATATTGTTCTATTGTATATGATTTTAAGGAAAAATAAGTACTTTTGCATATTTTAACACCACTAAGTAGGTGCTTATAAATAATTAACATTATAAAAAGATAAACTATGGCAACCCCTGACAACAGGCGTAAGACTCCCGGTAATATCAATCTTGATAAGGGAGAACGCAGTATTGATTTAGAGAAAGAAGGAGCGCAGCCTATGGATCCAAATGCCGAGGAAGAGGCAGCAGCTCAACAGAATGGAAATTCTGCAAGTTCAAGCACTACAACTTCGAGGCGGACACCAAATTTGGATAAGAAGAGTAGTGGAGGAGACAACGGAAGTACTGAGCCCCCTTCAGCACCTGAGCCGAAAAAGAAAAATGGCGGTAGAGCTTGGTTATGGGTTATTTTTGCTATTATAGCAGTAATAATCATAGTTTTAATTATGCCTAAGAGCTGTACAGAAGCAAAAGAGGAAAACGAACCGGTGACGCTTACAGAACCTGTGAAGGCAATAGAAGTTGACAGCACAGTGGCCCAGACTGATTCGGTAGTAAGCGCGCCTGAGGTTGCCTCTCCACAGCAAAATGAGGTGAATGAAAATAAGACAACCAATAAGGACGACGCCTCAACAGCAGCAGTTAAGAATACTGCTAAGGTGAGCGACAATATAGAACAAGAGGCCTTGAATGTTATACGTGGAGAATACGGTAACAATCCTCAACGTCGTTCAGCACTCGGCCAGGATTATGATGCGGTGCAGCGTCGAGTAAACCAGATGATGAGAAGCGGAAAATACTAATCACTTCCCATATAATAGTACCAGTTGTGCTTTTTGGTGAGATAGCTTTTAGCTGTCTCACCAAAATTTTATCCTCGATAGGGTAGAAGTATCATGATTTATACTTACATTTGCATTGGCAAGTCTCTAAGTGGCAACTATGTTATAAGTAAGTAGCTTAAGTAGCTCTTAAAAATTAAACGCTACATGTACGCCCGGTGAATCTTAAACAACAATAAAACTTGTTATTTTTGGTCGCTTCGGACTTGTCATGTAGCTGCTTATAGATATGGAATATGCTTACTTGTTACAGCTAAATAGAGGAATAGAAAAATATTATTATGGATCAGTCAATGATAGCTGAAAGTATCAAGATAAAATCATTTCTTGAAGACTTACGAAACAGCAATGAGAATAAGCAGATTGAACTTAAGTCAGTCAAAGGTGGTTTTCCTGATTCATTTTGGGAAACATATTCTTCATTTGCCAATACGGAAGGTGGAATAATATTATTCGGAATAATTGAGAGAAAAAATATTTTTTCAGCCTCGCCACTTTCGGTAGAAGAGGTGGAGAGATTAAAGAAAGAATTTTTCAATGATCAGAATAATCAGCAAAAGGTAAGTGTCCCGCTACTGACCGATAAAGATGTAAAAATATTACCCTATGGACATGGTTACATCTTGGAGTTTATAGTGCCGCGTGCTACACGTGAACAACGCCCGGTATACGTCGGTACAGACCCAATGATAGGTACTTTCGGACGTGATAATAATGGTGATTATCGTTGTGATTCGTCAGTAGTAGGGCAGATGCTTGCCGAGCGAGACTCATCGATAGGAAAAATTGAAAGTCGAGTGCTGAATAATTATACGTGGGATGATATTGATATGACTTCGTTTCGTCAATATCGTTCGATGTTCGCTAATATTACTCCGACGCATCCTTGGAATGCACTGAGTGATATTGAACTGATGCGTAAACTGGGAGGATATAGAAAGGATAGGGAAACAGGTAAAGAAGGATTTACTTTAGCCGGAATATTAATGTTTGGTAAAGAGGAAGCTATTACAGATCCGGAATGTGCACCTGACTTTATGGTTGAGTATAGAGAAATACCTTCTGATTCCACAACAGTAAGGTGGATAGACAGACTGTATCCTGACGGTACATGGGAAGCAAATTTATTTCAATTTTATAAACTTGTCTTGTCAAGACTTAATAAGTTTTTGCCAGAGATAAATGAAGAAAATAATAAGCAGGAAGATTCTCCTGTACATACCGCAGTAAGAGAGGCTTTAATAAATTGTTTGGTACATGCTCAATATGGAGGCGCACCAAGAATAAAGGTATATAAGACTCCTAAAGGTATTATTATGTCTAATCCTGGTACGCTCCTTGTATCGATGCCACAGTATTATGAAGGAGGCAAGAGTGAACCGCGCAATCCAGCACTGCAAAAGATGTTTGGACTTATTGGTAAATCTGACAAAGCTGGTAGTGGAGTAGATAAAATTCTGCAGGGTTGGAGAGAAGCCAAATGGCAAAAACCATACGTTGAAGAAACCGGGAAGCTTGATAAAGTTGAACTATTCCTTCCGATAGATGATGTGATAAGCTTGAATAATATAAGTAAAGAAGGGGAAGGTATAAGTGAAGATGTAATAAGTAGAGAGGTGATAAGTGAAGAAAAAAGTACTATAAATGTAATAAGTGAAGATGTGATAAGTAAAGGTGCTGTAGAAAAGGTTAATATAACCGAAAATAGTGGGGATAATATAGGAAATAACGAGATAGGAAAAGAGGAGGCAACTATTTTAGAGTCAGATATTTCTGAGGGATATAATAATGATGTGATAAGCATAGAAAATGATAAGATAGAACTCAATAATACTAATAATATAAGTAAAAATCAGGATAATTCAGATGTAATAAGTAAAGATGTGGCAAGTAACATTGTAATAAGGAATAAAAAGGCGGATTCGGAGGATAAAATGGGACTTGCTAAACGAGGTAAGGGTAAGAAAAAAGCAGATGTTATAAGTACTGATGAGCCAAATGGCGATAAGGATACTAAAAGAGTAAATAGCTTATTTACAGATAATTTAGATGTGATAAGTGGAGATGTAGCAAGTGATGGTGTAATAAGTAAGGACAAAAAAGAAGATAATGTAATAAGTTCAAAAAATAAAGGTGACGGTGTAATAAGTGCAACCTCTATGAGTTGGAATGTAATAAGTCCATCTGTTATAAGTTATGATGTAATAAGTCCATCTATCACCCACTTAAATGTAATAAGTTCTGCACCTTTACAGGAAGCTAATATAGGTAATGATGATGTAATAAGTTCGGAAGATACAGACGTAGCTAATCATACAGAGTCAGATGAAATGCGTGTCCTAAATCAATTTTGTCGCACATGGAAACGAGTAGATGAGATAGCACAGGCTCTTGGACGTAATCGAGGTCACACTCGTAATCGTATAATAAAAAGACTTCTTCAGGAGGGTAAATTAGAAATGGAATATCCTAACTCTCCAAGGCATCCTGCTCAGCGATATAGAGTAAAAATGTCGAGATAAACTGACATAATAAGTAGCTCTTAAGAATTGAACGATGTAGGTTTATTAATTTCTAAGGGCTGCTTACTAAAGATAGAAACTCCCCATAGGTATATTGTCTTTTGATAATTTCTATGGGGAGTTTCTATCTTTAGTTTTTAACTCCTGTTTACTTGTTGTGCTTATCATAAAATTTTACAGTAGATTGGAATATGTTTTATACTCAGATTCTAAGAGCTACTTGGAGAGATATATGGCTCAGTAAAGAAAGAGTAAATTATTATTTTAAGCTATAATAATTAATTTAAAGAAGAGAATAAATAATATAATAAGTAGCGCTTGAAGAATTAATAAACTAAGTGAATAATAATATTTTTAGAAAAGATAGCGGAAAAGCTATAAAATATTTTCACGATAATAAGTAGAGTAGGAATTTTTAATCACTCTATATTATTATAGGTAATTTCGTAATTAATATAGCTGATTTTGTATCTCGGATACTTAAGCAGTTCTTTAAAATTAAACGATATTTCGCTATATATTTTGAGAGCTGATTGATATTAAAATAATAGATTCGTATGAAGAGTAAATCTGTAATACGAGTTGGCTCATTATTTGATAATGTTAATTTGATATTGGTGTTAATTAATCAGAATGAATTATGAAGAAAATTTTATTTGTCTGTACGGGTAATGCATCACGTTCGGCTGCAGCGGAAGTTGTGTTGAAGAAGATGCTTACTGACCGAGGTATAGAAGAGATTGAAGTGTCTTCGTGTGGTACAGAAGTACCACAGGGATTATGGCGTGAGGAAGTAATGTGTCGTATTGCTGCTGAACATGGTTATAAGATGGGAGGAAAAGCCGTTCCTATGACCTCAGAACTACTCGATTCAGCGGATATAATTGTAGTCATGACTGACAGGCATCGTCAAGAAATAACACGTCTATTACGTTACGATAACTGGGGTCGTATAGTACGTTTTAATGAGTATTGTTTTGATGATGCTACTGATTTACCTGACCCGCATTATCAGTCCGAATATGTATATCTTACCTGTTTTGATAAGATAGAAAAAGGGTGTTTTGAAATAGTAAAAAAATTCTTATGATACTTCATAAGAATAGTGTGTACTGAGGCCCTTCAGATGTGTTTAGTCTCTTCAAGTGTATTTGATAAGGATAGATTTAGTAAATTAGAATATAGAAAGTGAGACTTCCTACTTTCGTTAGTTAGCACAATGGTACTGATAACGAAATTAGGAAGTCTTACTTTCCCAGGTCTACTTATAGAGGACTTCGGGGCTTATATAAATTATAAATGGAACTTAAGAGAGAAAGGGGAGAAGGCTTTATTCGTAGGTAGTGGAGACATCGACAAAGGCATCAACAGTAGGTAGTCCGAACTGAATTGTACCCATTTCGTCGTTTGAGTTTATGGTAAGATCGTAGATATAGTGATAACCAGGTTGCCATGCAGTGACTGTATTTGTCTTGAGTGGGAACTTTAAGAGACCATCACCGAAAGTGCTACCTTCTACTATATTTTCTGCTGGAGTGTTGGCATTAGGCCAGAGTTTTATGGAAGTAGTAGCATCATAGATAGAGCACATAACGGCTATATACTGGTCTGTGCCGCTTCCGTTGGTTTCATAGCTTAGGGTCTGAGGAAGCATGTATTTGTCGCCCCCAAGCTCCATACCTGTTGTACTCATATCATTTGAAGTTGGTGTGAGAATTATGATGTCATCAGGCGTTTGGGACATGTGCAGTAGATAAGGTACGGGTGTATTCTGATCAGTCCATGTACCGATATTATCCGCTGCGGGGGTGCCAGATGTAGATTCAGCCGGGAAGTGAAAATTTCCTTTGGTGAATATATGTGCCAAAGCCACATTGGTGACACGTACTTCAAGATTGGTATTGGAAGAACGCAGTTTTACTGTAACTTTAGACAGGGCATGTCGGAAGTTAAATACTACCTGGGGGTTAGAGGCGTCAGTAAATCCTGATAACCGTGGTGCAACAGCATATATGATGTCATCATTAATCATATATGTATCATATTCGATAGGATGCAGCGGATTACTATCACCTACGAAGTCGGCTGGTGCGTAAGCGTAGAAGTCTACAGTCAGCTTTGCAGGCCAATAGGCAATCGGAGAATATGACCACACATTAGTTGCTGTCTTATTAACCTCTACATTATCCATGAAGAGCGTCGGATCTGGCTTTGTGTTGGTGTAAGCATAGACATGAAACTGTTTGAGGTTATTAGTCGTGTAGTCACCACTACGAGTGAAATCACTGGTAGCACCAAAGCTGATTCGATTGACTGTCGATGCCGGTGTTTCGGGTCCGGAATCGGAAGAACAAGAAGCAAGCATAGCTGCTATAACAGTAGCTGTGAAGAGAGGATAAATGTTTCTGTACATAATAAGGGTGGTATTTAGGTATGGTTTAGTTTAGTTTGAGTGCGGCTAATTTTTAATTGCGGCTGATTAAGGCCCAGTAGTTATTTCTATAACAACACTGCTCCAACCATCAACGTCTGCTCCAAGTTCGAAGCTTCCAGTTGGCTCGTCTTCACCAGATTCAGAGGGCAGCTCGATATTGTTGATTGTTATAAAAATATTACGTAACCAGGGTGAGTTGAGGAGCTGTGGTGTGACATCGAAGTTTTTCTTATATGCAGTTCCATCGTTCATTACAGCAGTTATTGCGAGTTCATACAGCACATCGGTCATAGGTGTGCCGAGTATTGAAGAATATCCGCTGAGATTAATAGATGAATCGGACACAAGAGGACTTAGAGTAAATCGTGTATGCATTAATGGGTCTTGGGGATACTCAGATTCTACAATCAGTGCGTAGGGTACACCTGACAGACAAGCTGAAACTGAACGTAACCGTCTGGCATCATGTAGATTTGAAATATCAAGATGCAATACGGTACATAAAGAATCTGGTGTTAGTGTTACAACATACTCACTTTGTGGGTTAAGCCATGAGTCAGAGGAAGTAGGAATGGATAGAGCTGGCTGACCGTCAATACCTGTTGTAGTACCATAAAGCATACCTGTTGGCATTACATCTTCTGAATCCATCTTTATACTGACAGCTTCGAATGTATCGATGTGGTCAGTATTAACGAATCTCAATCCTGGAAGGTCATTATTGACCGTGAGTACTTTGTAATCACCTGGTGGTAGTTCTACATAACCGCTGTCACAATCGGCTATATCGAAGCGCCACATTTTTGTGTCAGGATTACAGGGATAAAACATCAGAGTCATACCTTCAGGTTGGGCATGGACGGCATGACCCCAGTCAAATAGTATCTTTACCCGATAGGTATCTATAAAAGGGTAAATAAGATTTTTTTGTGTACAGCCTGTAATAAGACACGTAACCATACAAATCAACAGTGACAATACACCACAACATAATGGAAAGCTCCGTCGGAGTCTTCGGAGGTTAGGGTAAGGATTGTTACTGTTAGGTTGTAGATACATTCTATAATGACTATTATAGAAGAATAGAGTTTAATTTTTAAGTTTAAGATTAGTTGAAAAACTTCAATTAAAAACTAATGCCATGTATGAAGTGAGAAGATAGAGTCGAGAAAGAAGAAAGAAAGTAAGAAAAGAAGAAGGAGAGAGGTTGATAAGGAGAGAAGAAAGAAGGGGTAAGAGACATTGATGAGAAGAGAGGATAAGTTATAGGTTATGGAATTAGTTTATTCTTATGCGCAGAGACTGGGCACCTTCGGTGATAATATAGATACCTGGGGAAAGGCGACGTAGACCGGCGTAAGTGCCCGCAAAACGACCTTGCAGGTCATAGATACGAGCTGAAGGAGAGAATGATGTGAAATCGCCAGACAGAAGGTCGATACCGCTACCAGCTGTTGGGATTTTGAATAGCCGGACATTATCGAAACAGAACCAGTCAGAGTCGCAGAGCGTAGATTTATTGAGCGATATGTTCAGTGTCCCGTCTGTGACTTCTGCGATAAGATAGTTGGCATAGTTATCGGAATTTTGTGAGAAGACCTGATGTGCCTCTGCCATACTGTTAGGGGCACTCCACCAGTAGTTATTGTGTACTTCGCCCATAAGTGATACTACCGGTTTGCTTAGTGTGTTAAGGGAGAATGTTGTTAGTAGCTGTTCGCTGCCGTCAGCATGACGTGCGTGTGCATCTGGGTGATTGCCATTACGGTAATATCCCTGGAAATAAACCATGTAATAGCCGTTATCGAGACCTTCAACAGTCTGGGAGATATTGAAACCTGTGTTGAAGATTTCGGCTACGTGGTCACGGACAGTAAGGTTACCGCTCCAACCAGTATTATCACCTTCTTTTTCGAAATGAGCATTTATTATTTTTCCGGTTACTTCGTTATCATCAATCATCTGTAGACGATAATAGGTATTAAGAGCCTGTCGCAAAGTTTCGGTAGCTGTTGCGAAAGTAGTGTCATCTCCACTATTGAGTACTCTGTGAGCCTCAATTAAAGTCGTTTGCAGTGCTTCGAAACCTTCGACATCCGGGAATGCTACACTTTCAGCCTCGGCAACTGTCTGACGAAGCAGCTGCAGAGCTTTATTCTCATTTGTGTTATCAAGTATGCGAGGTGTAGAGCTGAATTTATACTCAGGAAACTCCATAGGTTCAGCAGCAGGAGTAGCTTTGAAACGTAGTATGGTGAGTGAATAAGGGTCGAAATCCATCTTCATACCGGATTCTATGCCTGATATTGTTTCAGTGACAGGAGCTATAGCTGTAGGCATGCTGAATGAATTTTCGTCCCAAAGTGTTTCAGACTTCAATGTTATTTTTTCTCCGTTGGAAGCTATGTCAAGAGCATTTATATGTAGGGTCAGAGGCATAGAGTCAGCTTCAGCATTGACTACTTTGACTACCATCTCTCCATTAGTCTCATCATAACCTGCATGAGCAGATACACGGCCTGTAAGAGTGTTGCCAAAATCACAAGAACAATAAAGTTGATTATCTATATATCCCTCAATACGCCCATTAGCACACACCAACTTTATGTCATACCAGCGGTTATTCTCAATTTTGAGTGAAGGTCGCTCGGAAATCACTGTTCCTACGCCATCAGAGACCTCTTCGAACCCCACCATTGTATTGTTCCACCCACCAATATTAAATTGGTAGTAGTGATTCCAATCCTCATCGTCAGCTCCAAATACAATAAGAAAACCTTCCTGTCCAGTAGTCTTACAGGCTTGCAGCTCAATAACACAATCGCGAAAGGCGAGAGTGTTCATAAGAGATATGCAACGTGTGGTCACAGCATTACCTTGAGAGTAAGAGCCATCGCTATCAAGACTCCAGCTGCCTTGCATTTCTGACCATTCATTTCGTGCGCCTTCGAAGTCAGACGTATAAATGTGTTCACCCTCTGGGGTAGAAACTTTTATATTACGAAAACGGGCTGAAGTTAGCCACGTGCCTACACCCATACGGCCATGATAGGGGATGGCGGCACGTTCTGTCTGGAGTGAGAATGGAAGATTGAATGAGGGTAGATTCTCAGAAAATAATTTCTGTACATAATATGAGGCACGTCCAAAAACATCACCCGAATGTTGCCAGATGAGGTTGCAGGTCCAATTTGGAGCATGGTCATTGGTGATTAGAGGCGCGTATGAAGCCATCTTTACTATGTCGGAATTACGTTCCATATCCATCATGAATACGGCCTCAGAAAGAGAAGCGTCCATATTACCTTGGCCTACATGAACATTTGCAGCATATTCACCTACGTAAATATTATAGTTGCCACGAGGTACATTGTCAAAGATAGTACGGTTATTGTAGAAGAATTCAGGGGCTACGTACCAATGTGGGTCAATCATATCCGTATGGACATCGAATTCAGCAGCATGTTCGATACCCATAGTATTCAGAAATGTCAGCTGTGGATACTCCTTCTTCAGACGTTCATAAATGTACTTATAATTGTCATCATAACGCTTGCTGAAATTTTCATTGCCTATTTCTACATATTTGAGTGGGAAAGGTTCAGGGTGTCCAGCCTCAGCACGTCGTGCTGCCCATTCGTTTGTGGTGGGGTCACCTATAGCATATTCAATAGCGTCTCGTATGTCTACATAATAAGGGTCAAGGTCACTGCCAGGTGTAACGTATTCGCCACCCCAGCCGACACACGACAGACCAGCATTTCCAACAAACATACAGTCCATGCCAGCATCTTCGCAGAACTGTAGAATCTCATGATAACCCATACCCCAAGAAGAGCGATAACCCCACAAATCATACTGTCCGGGACGTGTCATAGGGTCACCGAGCGTCTCTTTCCAGCGTACGCGATTGTCAAGCACTATTCCTTCTACAATGCAGCCTCCTGGCCAACGCATAAACTTTGGTTGGAGCTCAACGAGTATCTGAGCTATGTCTGGACGCAAACCATTAGGCCGATTGTTGAAAGTAGCTTGCGGGAAAAGAGAAACATAGTCGATATAGAGAGTACCGTCACCTTCAAAGACAAGCGCGAACTGAGCATCATCAACTGAAGTGTTAGCTTTGAGCACAGCTTTATACTCTTTCCAGTTGTCTGAATCGTCAGTGTCAAAAGAAGCTGATGCTATTTCGTTATTACCGGCAGCATCAAGAATCACAGCTCTGATACGACCATGATAGTCAGAAGTACGGAGATAGAAGCGTAAGTCATAATCTGCGTCGCGTTCTACAGCAATACCCCAATAGCCGGAATTAATTAAGCGTGCTGTTGAACCTGACTGAGAATCACGTATTGTGAGGCGCATTGCATTAGGGGTAGCCTCATGCAGAGGTAAATCTGGTGTTACAACATCGTAATCTATACTGCATTTATCACAGTCAAGATTCCAACCGGTCATTTTCTTAGTGTTGAAATCCCAGTCCCAAGTAAGTTGACGTCGAGATAAATCGTGGTAAACGGTAAATTCCGGTGTCTGAATTTTATTAGTGCCTATTTGGGAGAAGCCCCCTGGGATAGTTTGTTCCTCAAATCCACGATTCTGAATCAGTTCGGCATAGAGTCCGCCGTCACCGGAGTGGTTGATTTCTTCAAAGAATATGCCATACATATCTGGATTAATGTCGTGTCCACGTGAGCCGGCATCAATGTAGAGAGCTTCCTGGGCCATTATCGGCCATGTACCGAGAGCGACCGCAGAAAGCAAAGAAGGATAAATCAATTTCATGCAAAATAAGTTTTAAGGTTAATTTGAAACAAATATAGAGAAAAAGGCCGAAAACAACAACTTAAACACAAAAATCTTATATGCTATATAATTTGAATTAAATAAAATTGCATTAGTGTCATGAACTTTTAGGAAGTAAAAGCGTATTATAGATAAACCCAAACAAGAAAAACACAAATATAAATAATAGAAACATGCAGACAATAATTAATACTCGTATACCGGAATTTACGGTACAGGCTTATCATGATGGTAAGTTCGAGACTGTGACTGATAAGGATGTCCTTGGAAAGTGGGCAGTATTTTTCTTCTATCCCGCTGACTTTACTTTTGTATGCCCTACTGAATTAGTAGACTTGGCAGAGAAGTACGATAAGCTGAAAGCAATGGGTGTAGAGGTATACTCAGTAAGTACTGATTCACACTTTGTACATAAAGCATGGCACGACACATCGGACAGCATCAAGAAAATCAACTATCCGATGCTGGCTGACCCGACTGGATTATTAGCTCGTGCTTTCGGTGTGATGGACGAGCAGAGCGGTATGGCTTACCGTGGTACTTTTGTAAGCAATCCGGAAGGTCTGATTAAGCTTGTCGAAATACAGGATACAAGCATAGGTCGAAATGCTGACGAATTATTACGTAAGGTTGAGGCTGCACAGTTTGTAGAAGCTCACCCCGGTGAGGTTTGCCCTGCTAAGTGGAAAGAGGGTGCTGCTACACTGAAACCTTCGATTGACCTTGTAGGTAAAATCTGATGTAAGGTAGGAAAAATACACTTAACGTTATAGCCGAAGGCCCGCACCCTGATAATCTGAAGAGTGCGGGCCTTCGACTCAAATAAAAACATTTAAATAAAAACACATATTAAAAATTATCGAAAATGAGATTAGATAAAGAGACAATAGACCAACTTAAAAATATCTTCGCGTCGCTGACCACTCCTATAATGTTGCTTGTGAAAGGTGAGGCCGGAAGTCAGAGCCGCAAGGAAATGGAAGAATTTATAGGTGATTTCGTGAGCACTTCTGACTCGCTCAGTATGCACGTAGAGGACACACCAACTCAAGAAGGTGCGCCTGTAGTAGAGTTATGGCGTGGAGGAGAACCACTCGGAGTTTCATTCTGTGGTATTCCAGGAGGCCATGAGTTCAGTTCGCTTATATTAGCTGTGCTTAACGCAGGTGGTCTTGGCCGTAACTTACCTGATGAAGCACTTCAGAGCCGTATCAAGGCTATTGTTGGGCCTGTGGATATATTCAGTTTCGTATCCCTCACCTGTTCGATATGTCCGGACGTGGTGCAAGCACTAAATGTCATTGCCTTGCTAAACAGACAAATCAAAAATACAGTTATAGATGGGGGAGTGGCACCACAGATGGTGAAAGATTATAATGTAAACGGTGTGCCTACTGTGTATGCCAACGGTGAACTGCTGAATGTAGGCCAGGCATCAATGGGTGAGCTTGTAGGTAAACTTGAGAAGATGTTCGGTAGCAGCAAGGATAACGGTGTGGAAGACGGCACACCATTAGGTTTTGATGCCGTAATAGCCGGTGGTGGCCCGGCCGGTGTAACAGCTGCTGTCTATCTGGCACGAAAAGGAATGACAGTAGGTGTCGTAGCTGGTCGTATAGGAGGACAGGTAAAAGATACTACAGATATTGAAAATTTGATTTCGGTACCTCTGACTACAGGTTCCGCCCTTGCCGCTGATTTACGTAAACTGCTTGACCATTATAATATCGGGGTATTCGATAACCGTGAGATAACAGGTGTAGATTTCAGTGGTCCAATCAAGCGTCTGACCTGCGACAGCGGTGAGCGATTTGAATCGCCAGCTGTAGTAGTAGCAACTGGAGCCTCATGGCGTCGTCTGCAGGTGCCTGGTGAAGAACAATACATAGGTAAGGGAGTAGCGTTCTGTACACATTGCGACGGTCCGTTCTATGCCGGCAAACGTGTAGCAGTCATAGGCGGTGGTAATTCAGGTATAGAGGCTGCTATTGATTTGGCAGCAATATGTACTCATGTTGATGTATTTGAATTTCTCGATATACTGAAAGCTGACGATGTGCTTCAGAAGAAACTTGCTGAGTACGACAACGTAGATGTACACCTGTCTTCGGCAGTAACTGAAGTAAAAGGTGATGGACGTAACGTAACAGCCATAGTTGTCAAAGACCGTAATACCGATGAGGTGAAGGATTACGCTGTGTCGGGAGTATTTGTGCAGATAGGTCTTACACCCAACAGCAAGATATTTGCCGATGCAGTAGCTGTGAACAAACGTGGTGAGATAGAAACTGATAAATCAGGTCGTACTAACGTAAGCGGTGTTTACGCTGCCGGAGATGTGACAGATGTAGCCTATAAGCAGATAGTTATAGCTATGGGCGAGGGTGCAAAAGCTGCTCTATCAGCTTTCGAAGACCGTATGCGTGGAGTCACGCCATCGTAATTGTTTAGTATAGGGTATAACAGGTTAATAGAAAATAGACAAGTAGCTCTTGGAAATTAATGATGTGTTTCTTAGGAATATCCTTTGAATCATCATTAATTTCCAAGAGCTACTTGTCATGTATTGTAAATTTACAAAAAAAAGATTTACTTTGCAAAAGCTAAACTTATAACTAATTTATCTTATGATAAAACATTTACTATCGACCTGTTTGCTATCGGCTGTGAGTCTGAGTGCAATGGCTGTTTATGTCTTACCTACAACGTATGATGACATCAGTTTTCGCTACTTTTCGCCCAACGGTGAGTATGCCGTATCTGAGCTTTATGGTAAGGTGACAATCCTGACTTATGATGCCAATCATGAGCCTGAATATACTTATGGTGATGAAATGACAAGCTATAGCTGTGGCCAAGGCAACTCTATAAGTAATGATGGTACCGTAGTGGGTATGATTGGTGACGAACTCACTGCAGCCTACTGGGAATACGGAGAATGGTATATGTTAGATGTACCTAATCCGGGTATGATGAATATGGTGAACGGTATCACTCCTGATGGTTCAAGAATATGCGGCAGTGTCGGATTCAGTGCATTAGGTGCTGACGGCGATAATCTGATGATGGCTCCAGCCTATTGGGATCGTGATGCTAAAGGAGGTTATGGTGACTATAAGTTGCTTCCTTATCCGACTGTGGATTTGACAGGACGTGTAGCTCAGTATGTGACAGCTATATATATAAGTGAAGATGGACACACTATTGCCGGTCAGGTGACTGACGGTATGGGCATGCTGAATTATCCTATAGTCTATAAACAGGCAGAAGATGGAACGTGGAGCTATACTATCCTGCTCGAAGAGCAATTTAAGCCTAAAGGAGAGTTGGCACCATTCCCTGGCGAAATGCCTGCTATGCCTGTTCAGGAGCAGTATATGAGCGAGGAAGCGTTTGCAGAATATCTTGATGCTATCAATGCCTTCTATAACGGGCAGACTACTGTATTTCCTGAGATAACGGATTACATGACACCTGAGGAATTAGCCAGCTATGAGGCAGATAAGGCTGTCTATGATGAAGAATATGCTATATGGTGGGCTGCTTTTGAAGCTTATCAAGAGATGTATAATGAGGTTTATGAGGCTGCACCGAGATTTGTGTTCAACAATGTTCGCATGACTCCAGATGGAAACACCTATGTATGCACTCGTCAGGTGCCTGAGGCTAATAGTGGCTCTTCTTGGCGTCCTAAGGTCAATAATGTGCCTTGCACAATTAAAATAGCTGACCAGGCGCTGACAGAATATCCCTACGATGGTCAGTCGTTACTTTCTGTGTCTGTTCCTAATAATGATGTGATTTTGACTGCTACAGATGCATACGGAGTGCCTGCAAGCGGTTATCTGTTAAAGATAGCTGATAAGAGTTATGTTAATCTCTATGACTGGTTAGCCGACCAGTCGTGGGTTCTTTCAGAATGGGTAGAAGATAATCTTGTAAAAGAAGTTTCTAACTTTGATCCGTGGACAGGTGAAACTATAGAGGGAGAATTCCGATATACAGGCTCAGCCTATGCATCAGCTGATATGGAAAAGATAATTTTCTGGAATGGCGCTTCTTGGGATTCAACTTATTCACTGGTGGCCTGGGGCTGTTATATAAATATATTGGGTACAAAAACTTCAGTTGGAACAGTTGATAAGGATAAGGCTGCTTTATTTATTGATAAGGCCGGTAATCTTGTAAGCTCTCAATGTCTGAGCGATGTCAAGGTGTACGATATGTCTGGACGACTGATAATGAGTGTCGATAAAGCTGAAGGCACATTCGGCTCATCGTTGAGCTCAGGTGTATACGTAGTACGTGCTACAGATGCTGACGGTAATAAAGTAAGCTTTAAGGTAGCCCGCTGATTATGATATAATAAATTTCATTATAAAGGACAGGCCGAGATACGATGCATCGTATCTCGGCCTGTCCTCCTAAAAGAGACAGAGTTATTTATAATCTGTATATGACTGTAGAAAAGAAAGAACGGTTGTGGAACCGTGAATATCTGAAGGTAATGACTTGTAATTTTCTACTGTTTTTTGCCTTCTATCTTCTGACACCTCTTCTTCCTCTCTATCTTGATGCTCAATTTAACGCCGATAAAGACACTATTGGACTGGTGTTGTCGGGCTATGTAGTGGCCACTTTGTTGGTAAGACCTTTCAGCGGATTTGTCGTTGACTGTTTTGACCGCAAGCGTGTTCTGATGCTATGTTTCTTTTTCTTTTTCATTTGCTTTACAGGATATGTAGGAGCCGGTACACTCCTTATGTTCGGTATAATAAGGACTTTGCATGGCCTGCCGTTTGGCGCTACTACTGTAGCTAACAGTACCGTAGCTATCGATGTGACACCATCAAGTCGTCGTAGCGAAGGTATAGGTTATTATGGGCTTAGCAATAATCTGGCTATGGCTACAGCTCCGAGTGCTGGTATATATCTGTATAATCGTACAGATAACTTCGAGTTGTTATTTTGGATTTCTCTTGCATTGGCTATGGTCGGTTTTCTATGTTCCACACAGGTCAAGTTGCCGCAAAGAGCTGTAGTTAAAGGTAAGCCTGTGATAAGTCTGGACCATTTCTTTTTAGGACGCGCATGGCTTCTGGCAATAAATATATGCTTTTTCGGACTCTGTTGGGGTGTAATGAGTAACTATGTAGCAATATATGGGCGTGACCGACTGGGTATCACTGATGGTACGGGAGTCTTTTTTCTATTGCTGTCAGTAGGTCTGATGGTATCACGTCTTATAGGTACACGGTCGCTACGTGCCGGTAAGCTCACGCGCAACGGCTCAATAGGGGTGATAATCTCTACATTGGGTTATGGTCTATTTGCTCTGTGTTTAGGAGAATGGAGTTACTATCTGTCGGCTTTGCTGATAGGACTTGGTAATGGACAGATGTATCCGGCTATGCTGAATATGTTTGTCAATATGGGACGCCATGACCAACGAGGAACGGCTAATTCTTCCATACTCATATCATGGGATTTAGGAATGGGACTCGGTATCTTGGCAGGTGGCTTTGTAGCAGAATATGTAGGCTTTGGTGTAGCATTTGACCTTGTGGCGCTGATGCAAGCTGGAGGCGCAATACTCTTTCTTGTAGCGACGCGTGGATTCTTTGAGAAGAGGAAGCTAAGATGAAGCAGAAAGAAGTAGAATGGCAGAAAGAAAAATTTTAGTTGAGGAAATTTGGTAGATAGGTAGTCAATTGCTAACTTTGGGGAAGAATTGCGGCCGTGAGCCGAACCCTTTTATCTAAATGGCTGCCTGTTTAACCAGAAAGCCGCCATGAAGTTAGGAACACTAACATAACAATCATATAAATGGAAGAAAATCTTATCAAGACGTGTCTTCATGACCGTCATGTGAAGCTGGGTGCACAGATGTCGCCTTTCGGTGGTTTTGATATGCCTATCCAGTACAAGGGTATTACCGAAGAGCATAACGCAGTGCGTAATAACGTAGGTGTGTTTGATGTTTCGCACATGGGCGAGGTACGTGTAATTGGTCCAGATGCCGAGAAGTATGTGAATCACATATTCGTAAATGATGTGACCGGCGCACCTGACGGACAGATTTTCTATGGCATGATGTGTAAGGAAGACGGTGGAACTGTAGATGACCTTTTGGTTTATAAGGTCAATGATCAGGAATTCTTCCTTGTTATCAATGCCTCGAATATCGCTAAAGATTTTGCTTGGATTGAGAAGAATGCTTATGGCTACAATGTTGTAGTGACCAACGAAAGTGATTACTATGGAGAAGTAGCTATACAGGGTCCGAAAGCTGAAGAAACTGTAATCAAAGTGCTTGGCATACCGGTAGAGGATATTAAATTCTATACATTCAAGACATTTGATATTGACGGAGAGAAGGTAATCGTAAGCCGTACAGGTTATACTGGTGAAGATGGCTTCGAGATATACGGCAGTCATGACTTTACCCGTAAGACATGGGATAAGCTTATGGAAGCCGGTGTACAGCCTTGTGGTCTTGGTTGTCGTGACACACTTCGTTTTGAGGTAGGTCTGCCTCTCTATGGCGATGAACTTGCTGAAGATATTACTCCTATTGAGGCAAGTCTTTCGATGTTTGTGAAGCTTGACAAGCCTGAATTTATAGGTAAGGAAGCATTAGCTAAGCAGAAAGCTGAAGGCGTAAAACGTCGTATCGTAGGTCTGGAGCTCGAAGGTAACGCTATCCCGCGTCATGGCTATGATGTTGAGGTAAACGGTGAGAAGGTCGGTGAGATTACTACCGGTTATCGTTCTATATCAACAGGCAAGAGTGTAGCTATGGCTATGATTAACAAGCCTTATGATAAGCTTGGAACTGAAGTGGAAGTACGTATACGTAAGAAGACTTTCCCTGCCAAGGTGGTTAAAAAACGCTTTTACGATAAAAATTATAAGAAGTAAACAATAATAACAACTCTATCAAGATAAGACGATTATGAGCAAAATCATTGAAGGACTCCGCTATGCGGATTCACACGAGTGGGTAAAACTCGAAGGCGATATTGCCACTGTAGGTATCACCGATTATGCACAGCACGCACTGGGTAATATCGTGTATGTCGATATGCCAGAAGTAGGCGATGAGGTTGTCGCTGGAGAAGAATTTGGTGCTGTTGAATCAGTGAAGGCTGCAAGTGACCTTATTTCGCCTGTAAGTGGTGAAGTAGTTGAAATCAACGAAGCCCTTGAAGACGCTCCTGAACTCATTAATGAAGATGCCTTCGAGAATTGGATCATGAAGGTAAAAGTAAGCGACATCGAAGCTATTGACGAACTGCTCGACGCCGTTGCCTACGCAAAAATCTGCGAGGAGTAAGAAGAGAAATATCAAGGAGTAAGAGACAGCAGACACCTTACTAATGACTAATGTCGCATAAGCCACTCCTTGGAAACCAAGCCGGACGTGGCGGGAACACAGTGAGAGCCACGGTGTTCCCTGCCGCGTTCTGTGCGTTAACAACCTGACTAAACAATATGAGCAATAAATTCATGCCACATACCGATGAAGATATCCGTAAGATGCTGGATAAAATCGGTGTGGAGAAGATAGATGACCTTTACAGCGATGTGCCTGCCGAGGTAATCTTCAAAGAGGAGTACAACATACCCTCAGCTATGTCCGAGATAGAGCTGCGCCGTCATTTTGGTGAGCTCGGTAAGAAAAACCGTCAGCTGATAATATTTGCCGGCAGTGGTGCATACGACCACTACAGTCCTGCTACAGTAGGTCATCTGTTAGCCCGCAGTGAGTTCTATACAGCTTATACTCCCTATCAGCCTGAAATTTCGCAGGGTACTCTTCAGTATATATTCGAGTATCAGTCGATGATATGCGAGCTTACCGGTATGGAGGCTACAAATGCTT
>CAYNUE010000043.1:0-29524 GCA_964400325.1 uncultured Sangeribacter sp.
GAAGTCAAGCATCAGGTTGTAGATAAGGTCATCACCATCACGTATCAGCTCGCTGTTTTTCTCTTCCTGAATCACGATAAGCAGGTCACCATTGACACCACCATGACGTGGAGCATTGCCCTGACCACGAAGAGTAAGCACCATACCGTCTTCAACACCGGCAGGAATGTGGAAGCTTACAATTTCCTCCTTCTTCTCTACGCCTGTACCGTTACAGTATGTACATGGTTCGGATATGATTTTACCTTCGCCTTCACACTCAGGACATACCTGCTGACTCTGCATAGCGCCTAAGATAGTCTGCTGCACGGTAGTGATATAACCTGTGCCATGACAACGTGGACAAGTCTTGAAAGCTGTTCCGTCTTTGGCACCAGTACCATTACAATGTTCACAGGCTACGAGACGAGGTATCTTTATCTTCTTATCGACCCCATCCATTATATCCTTGAGTGTCACTTTCACAGTGATACGCAAGTCAGTGCCTTTATTGACATGCTGGCGCGGTTCATGACCACCGTATTCATCACCGAAGCCTCCAAAGCCACCGCCAAAATGTCCACCGAAAATATCTCCAAACTGTGAGAAGATATCTTCCATCGACATACCGCCAGTGTGGAAGCCGCCACCACCGCCTCCGAACCCCTGAGGGCCCATCGCGTGGCCAAACTTATCGTATTTAGCGCGCTTATCGGCATCACTCAGTACGTCATAAGCTTCAGCTGCTTCTTTGAATTTCTCTTCTGCTTCTTTATCACCCGGATTTTTATCGGGATGATACTTAACGGCCATCTTACGATAGGCCTTCTTTATCTCGTCGGGTGTTGCGTTCTTAGAAACGCCTAACACCTCATAGTAATCTCTTTTATTGTCTGCCATGGCTGTTGATTTTGTTTTAGTGGGTCGATAATATATAGGCTTTCAATAACGGCTCATTACTGGCCCACAACAACCTTAGCGTGACGCAGAACCTTATCGTTAAGCATGTAGCCCTTGCTCACGGTATCGATTATCTTGCCTTTCTTACTCTCGTCAGGTACAGGTATTACCGATATAGCTTCATGACGCTCGGTATCAAAAGTATCATCGGCCGGGTCCATTTCCTTAACACCGTTCTGTTCCATATATTTCTTAAGCTTATTATAAATAAGCTCCATACCTTCTTTCACACCCTGTGAGTCACTACTGTTTTCAGCAGCCTGTAAACCACGTTCAAAGTCGTCCACTATTGGCAGCAGTCCCTTCAGTACATTCTCACCGGCATTCTTGATAAGGTCAGACTTCTCACGTAGAGTGCGCTTACGGAAGTTATCGAATTCGGCCATCAAGAACATATATTCCTTCTTCTCTTTGGCCACATCAGCTGTAAGAGATTCTACTTGCTTACGCAGTGTTGTAACCTCATCTTCCTGCTGATTCTCAACTTCGGTCATAGCTTCACCCATTTCTTCTTCTATCTTCTCGGCAGCGGCAGCGCCCTGTTCTTCACGTACAGATTCGGCTTCGAACTGACGGTCCTCACCGTTAAGATTATCTTGATTTTGATTGTTATTCTTTGACATGATATGGTGTTTTTATATTAATTCTCGCTTCAAAAAACGTGCCAATTTTTCAATAATCCATTCTCCGCTGAGATGCTGAGAAGTAGAATTTAACATCGGCTTACGTCAATAACAACAACCAAACTGCCCTGTCGGTTGACTCACAACGCTCACACGTTTTAACAGCTGTAGAATAATCGTCAAACAATCCATACAGTGAGCTACCTGACCCACTCATTGAAGCATATACTGCCCCTGCTTCATAGAGAGCCTCCTTTATCTCACCTAATTGTGGAAACTGAGGAAAAAGTGACTGTTCAAAATCATTTTTAACTATCCCCCTCCATTCGGATAGAGGCAGTTCCGGCAACTTACGAAGATTAAAAACAGGTTTGGCAGGTGTAACGCCGGCGAATGCCCGAGCTGTGGAAATCGATACCGCAGGTTTTACTATGACACACCACATACCGGCTAAAGATAATGGTAATGGTTCAAGTTTTTCACCTACTCCTTCAGCGTATGCACAACGGTTAAGCAGAAAAAAAGGACAGTCAGCACCTAACGAAAGAGCAAGTTCACTTAAAGCTTGATGTCCAAGAGCACCACCTGATAACTCTTCAAGAATTTCAAGCGTAAAAGTAGCATCTGCACTTCCTCCACCGAGACCGGCTCCATCGGGCAAATGTTTCTCAAGTGTCAGAGACACGTGACCAAGACGCGATGACAATCCTTCGTGTGCCAATCTTTCACGATAGGCACGTAAGGCACGCCACACAAGATTACGCTCGAGTGAACAGTCGACACTGCGGCCTGTCATTAACAATCGGTCTTCAGCTCCTCCACAAGTCGCTTCAAGCATATCAGCAAAGGGCCAAGGTGAACGTGGCGTACCACTCAGTACTCCAACTGGATAGAATACTGTCTGAAGATCATGATAGCCGTCTGGACGACGTGCTACAATGTCAAGACCTAAATTGATTTTAGCGTTTACAAATTTTATCATGGATTCTGTTTATTATTATCATGCAGATGAGCAAGTTTATTGACTGTGCTTACTGATAACAGACGTGGCAACAACACTCCTAAGACACCTCCGCGAACTGCAAGCCATGTCAAGAATGCACTCCACAACATAGCATTATCAGGCAGTCCTAAGAAAAGTCGATGTGTATCGAAATGTACAAATGTCAGCAACATAAAAGCACTCATACCAGCTAACGTAGCATATAACATCTGACGGGTATGAAGCATTCCGATATAAAATCCGTCGAATATAAAAGCACATACCGTAAGCAGAGGCAACAAAGAGAGCCAAATATGATAACTGGACGCAATTGCCACTATTCCAGGTAAGTCAGTAATCAGAGCCATTATGTCAGAAGCCCAAAGTGTGTATACGCCACTAAATGCTACGGCCATCACCGCCGACCATAACAGCAATCGTCTGACAGCCGCTAATAATGCCTCACGTTCACCGGCACCAGCATAACGGCCTGTCAGAGCCTCACCTGCAAAAGCGAGGCCATCCATAACAAAGGAGAAGAATATGAAAAACTGCATCATGAGTGCGTTAGCAGCCAAAGTCTCTTCGCCAAGGCGCGAACCTACCGAAGTCATGCTGACACTTACTGCCATAACACAGGCTGAACGCAGAAAGAGGTTAGCGTTGACTGTAAAATAGCGACTCCAACCACCAGGTCCTAATAGAATTTTCCATTTCGGACGCTCCACTCCTCTCATACGCCACATCACGGCACCTGCTATCAATAGAGCACCAAGCCAATTGGCACAGGCTGTACCCCAGGCCACACCTTCAAATCCATAATCAAGCAAAACGGCCAACAGTAGGCTCAGACCTATATTTAGCAGATTGGTAACGATAGCCACTACCATAGGCCAGACAGTATTTTGCATACCTATAAACCAGCCGCTCATAGCCATCGTTGCCAAAGCTGGCGGTATACCCCATACAGCTATACTGAAGTAAAGTCTGGCGTACTCCCCTACTTCACCTTCTGAACCTGTCCACCACATAAAAAGTTTGGTCAACGGTTCTTGTAAGCATAGAGCTAACATTCCTATACCAAGTGCTATCAAAACTGAACGTACCAATGTACGCCACTGAGCCGCCGTATCACCAGCTCCATAAGCCACTGCTGTCAAGCCGGTAGTTCCCATACGTAGAAATCCACATAGCCACGTCAACACATTCAGCATCATGGCCGCCACAGCCATCGCACCAAGATAAGCCGTCGAACCTAAATGACCCGAAATAGCTGTATCACTCAGACCCAACAACGGCACAGTAATATTACTTACCACTGCCGGCACCGCCAACGATGCTATCAGTCTATTGAGCCGCGGGGGGCGTCCACCGCCATTGACTGAAATTTCTTTCCGTTTCATAACAACAAAATTACAAATTATTTCCTTAGTTTCTGAGAAGAGGTCTGATTTATTTATAAATAAAACCCGCTGAAATTAAACGCCATATAATTATACTCATAGAGAAATAAGGCGACTTTTATTTTTAGGTTTTGAGAGCTTCAGCACAGGAAGGGAATTTCTGTTTGTTGATTTTTATTGTTAATTTTGCAACGGACAAGTCCTATTTTTATCTCTCCAGACGTTATTATAATAAGCGTTAGTAAAATGAGCGACAATCAGACACCTAAATACTCAGCTGCAGAACTGGCCGACACCGGCCGGTGGCATCTTGTGGTGCGTATCGGCGAAAAAGGAGCCGAGGCATGGTTGAATTACATAGTGGATACTTCACGACCAAACCGGCTGTTCGCTATAGAATTTGATAACTCAGAAACCCCTATCGAACAACTTGAACGGGCTGTTTACGATAATCCGCGTGTACTTGATGATTTCTCGACTGATGTTATAATCGACACAGATCACGTGCTATGGGTACCTAAAAGTGCTGAAGACACGGAAACCATACAGCTTATGACGGAAACACTGTGGCCACAACTGGCATCTGACGTGCTCACCGATCGCGTAGGCGCTGAAGTATGTCACTTTGTGCTTACCCCAGGGCTGGCAACATGTATGCAGCGCACTTTCCCCGGTGCCCGTGTAGTATGTGGTCTATCAGTATTACGCCGCTTCGTCGCTACACAATATAAGGAAGGAACGACTTTATATATCGATTTATCCGACAAGGCAATGATTCATATATTGGCTACACGTGGGAAAAATCTGCTTTTCGCCGCTACAAAACCAACAGAGAAGTATGATGTACCAGCGCTGACCCAACTGATAGCCCGTACACTTGAAGCGTGTGGTTGCTCACGCCAGGAAGTACATCTTATAATCAATTCGGATACCTCTGACACAGCACGCCACACAATAGCCTCACGTCTCGGAGAAGCCCTTGAACCCTACGTAGCAGAATGTGCGTATACAGATACAGCTGCTCGTCTTGGAACAGCAGGTATGCCTTTAGCCCTCGCTCTTTCGGCCACACGCCGCAACACTACACAATAAAGACTATGAGAATAATAAGAGGAAAATACGGACACCGCCGTTTTGAGGTGCCAAAGAATATAACAGCACGTCCTACAACAGACTTCGCACGCGAAAATCTTTTCAATGTCCTTGACAACATCATTGACCTGGAAGGCAAATCTGCGCTTGATTTATTTGCTGGAACAGGAGCTGTGAGTTTCGAGTTGCTTTCACGTGGCTGCGACCCAGTCACAGCTGTTGAAATGGCACCCGTGCAATCAGCTTTCATCAATAGCGTGAAAGCTAAACTCGGTGATGAGGCACTAAGGGTAGTACGCGGAGATGTGTTCAGATTCTTAACCTCATGTCGCCAAACATACGATATTGTCTTTGCCGACCCACCGTATGACCATCAGCGATTTGCCGAGATTCCTGAACTCATATTGGGTTCAAAAGCTGTTGGCCCCGGTACGATAGTCATCATTGAGCACAACCGTAATCATGACTTTTCAACGCTGCCAGGCTTCACACAACACCGGGTGTATGGCAGTGTCAATTTCTCAATATTCATTGTACCCCAGACAGCCGAATAACCATTATTCAAACAATATATAGAGACCATGAGTGACGATATAAAACTGGACGATATAGAGGAAGCAATTGAAGACTTCCGTAACGGAAAATTTCTTATAGTTGTAGATGATGAAGATCGTGAGAACGAAGGCGACCTCATCATTGCTGCTGAAAAGATAACCCCTGAGGCAGTGAATTTCATGCTTAAGGAAGGTCGTGGTGTACTCTGTGCACCACTTACCAATCAGCGTTGTACAGAACTCAATCTGCCGCATCAAGTCACAGATAATACCTCGATGCTCGGCACACCCTTTACTGTTACTGTAGACAAACTTGAAGGCTGTACTACAGGTGTGAGCATACATGACCGTGCAGCTACAATAAAAGCACTGGCCGATCCCAATTCCACACCCGAAACTTTCGGCCGTCCAGGTCATATCAATCCTCTATATGCTCAGGACCGTGGAGTGTTACAGCGCGCCGGCCATACTGAAGCAGCTGTTGATTTAGCACGTCTCGCTGGACTTCAACCTGTTGGAGCATTGATAGAAATAATGAACGAAGACGGTACTATGGCACGTCTGCCTGAACTGCGTAAGAAAGCTGACGAATGGGGTCTGAAAATAATCAGTATCCGTGATCTTATAGCTTACCGCCTGCGCAACGATTCATTGGTTGAGAAAGGTGAGGAAGTAGATATGCCTACGGCCTTAGGCCATTTTCGTCTGATTCCATTCCGTCAGAAAGATAATAATCTTGAACACATAGCCCTCATCAAGGGTGATATAACTTCCGACGAGCCTCTGCTAGTACGTGTACATTCCTCGTGTATGACCGGTGACATATTCGGTTCACTGCGTTGCGAATGTGGAGAGCAGCTCCATCTGGCTATGCAGATGATAGAAAAAGAAGGACGAGGTGCAGTAATATATCTCAATCAGGAGGGACGAGGCATAGGATTGATGGATAAGATACGCGCTTACAAACTTCAGGAAAACGGTCTTGATACTGTTGATGCCAATCTACATCTCGGCCATAAAGCCGACGAACGTGACTATGGCGTTGGGGCCAATATTCTACATGCTTTAGGAGTAAAAAATCTAAAGCTTCTAACCAATAATCCGGTGAAGCGTATCGGTCTCGAAGGTTACGGTATAAATATAACTGGTACTGTACCTTTGGAAGTGACTCCAAATCCCTATAACCGTTTTTACATGCATACCAAAAAGACCCGTATGGGTCATGACCTGCACAAAGTAGACTGATATGCGAAACAGCCTAAATCTTGCTCCGCTGGCTCTGACAGCCCTCGGCGCTCTGGCCATAGCCACTACATCAACGGCTGCCAAAAAGCCTCTTGACCATTCAGCGTTCGATTCGTGGGAAACTGCGTCCAATAATTTGCTGTCATCTGACGGTCAATGGGCTGCCTTCGCAGTTAATCCACAGGAAGGTGACGGTACACTTACCTTCTACAACACACGCACCTCACAACGTATCACAATAGAGCGTGGCCATACGCCTGCATTTACTGCCGATGGTGCGTGGGGTATAGCTTTGATACGTCCACCGTACAGTGTTACCAGACAGGCACGTATCAATAAAACAGCCACTCATCTTATGCCTGCCGACTCACTGGCAATCGTTAACCTCAAAAACGGGGTCATAACACGTATCGGTGGTGTCAAGAATTACCGTGTATCACGTGACAAAGGTTCACTTATAGCCTTTGAAAGCTGCGATACAACTCTGGTAGCACCTTCAGTTTTAGCTGATGCTAAAGCCGGTCTACCCTTAGTAGTAGTTGACCCTGCCACAGGCAATAACAAAATAGTAAAATGGGTCAAAGAATATGCTGTTTCTGATGCCGGCAACTGCGTGGCGGTAGCTCTGAGAAGTAATGAAACTGACTCACTTACTACCGACGGTATTGGTGTAGTACAGATTGCTGATACATCATTCACACTTATAGACCGCGACCGAAAGTTCTACGGTAATGTAGCACTTGACCCAAAGGGTGAACGCTTGGCGTATGTAGCTTCTAACGATACTGCTACAAGTGGTACAAAACGTGCACAGTTATATTTAGCAGACCTGCACCGTCCATACGAAGTACCTGAGATGGTACTTGAACAAATGTCAGGTCCACGTGGACCCAATTATTCATTACCTCACTCCGACGACCCTGAGCTACAGGCTCAGCTTATGAAAGAATGGGAACGCAAACAACGTGAAGCTGCTGGAAAACTATTGTATGTTAACCAGTACACTCAACCCGAATTTTCACATAACGGTTCACGCCTTATAGCTGGAGTAGCTCCATATATAGCCCCTGACGATACTACTATAATTAGTTTTGAGCGTGCGGATCTTGATATATGGCGTTGGGATTCTCCTATGACCCCGCCACAAGAAATTGCTTTGGTTAAAGAGCTTCGAGAGCATACTCTTACTACAGTTACTAATCTTGCTGATAATAACACTGTTCTTCTTACCGATAGCGAATTGGCTACCGTCGACGGAGCTGACCGCTGGGATGCAGATTGGGCATTGGTTAATGACCCTACATCTACTATGGTAAGTCATCAGTGGGACTACTTTGCCAAAGCTGACATAAGCGTAGTAAACATACTCAATGGCCAACGTAGGTCAATAGGCAAGGCACCATATAATGAGTGTCTTATCTCACCGATGGGCAAGTATGTGGTATGGTTCGATAACCGTCAATATTATGCCTACGACATTGCCTCAGGCAAGACTCGCTGCATATCAGAACAAGTGCCCTACCCTCTCTGGGACGAAAGCGGTGATAGACCAGGACCCCGTGAAGCATACGGCATAGCATTCTGGAGTGAAGATGACCGTGATATAATGGTCTATGACCGTTATGACTTGTGGCGGCTTGACCCAACAGGAAATCGTGCCCCTGAATGTCTCACAGCTGCTTATGGCCGTGAACATAATCAGCGTCTGCGTTATGTCAACCCTAATCCAAAAGATGTACGATTCGTCACTGACGGCAGCGAGATACTGTTAAAGGTGTTCGACTTTACCGATAAATATAACGGTTTGGCTACTCTTCGCTATGGTCGTCCCGTCGCACCTGTGACACGTCTGCTCGAAGGCATGAATTATTCTGAAATACGTAAGGCGTTAAAGGCTGATGTTTATTCATGGATAGCCGGCAACTTCAGTGTATCACCCGATGTGTATGTCAGCCGAGGGACAGACTTCAAAAAAGCTACCAAAGTTACCTCTTCCAATCCGCAGATGGCAGATTACCGTTGGGGACGTGCCGAATTGGTGAAGTGGTACGCTTACGATGGTTCGCCAGCTGAAGGTGTATTATACATTCCCGAAGACCTTGATACCACAGTTCAGCATCCCATGCTCTCAGTATTCTATGAGACACAAACTGAGAATCTTTATACTCATTACCGTATGGAGCCTTCATGGAGCTGGATTAATTATCCCTTCTATGTAAGTCGAGGATATGTAGTATTCGTGCCTGATATTCATTATACTGCCGGTGTACCGGGCGAAAGCGCATGGAATTATGTTTGCTCCGGTGTCGAAGCATTATGTGATCGTTACAGCTGGATTGACCCGAAACGTGTAGGTATCGACGGCCAGAGTTGGGGCGGTTACCAGACAGCATATCTTGTGACACGCACCGATATGTTCGCCTGTGCCGGGTCGGGTGCTCCAGTAGCTAATATGACTTCAGCTTTCGGAGGTATTCGTTGGGGAACAGGTGACTCTCGACAGGCGCAGTATGAGATGGGTCAGAGTCGTATCGGCCGTGACCTATGGAGTGCTCCCGAACTCTACATAGCTAACTCACCAGTGTTTCATGCAGATCGTTGTCACACTCCCCTACTCATAATGCATAATGATGCTGATGGTGCAGTACCTTGGTATCAGGGAATTGAGATGTTTATGGCTTTACGTCGTCTCGGACGCCCAGTATGGATGCTTCAATATAACGGTGAGGCCCACAATCTGCGTGAGCGACGTAATCGTAAAGACATAACAATACGCCTCCAACAATTCTTTGACCATTACCTCAAAGGCGACCCAATGCCTGAATGGATGCTCCGAGGTATTCCTATTACACGTAAAGGTCAGGAAATGGGCACTGGTCTGGTAGATGAATAAAATATACTTACAATAATAGTTAACCCCACACTGATTGGTCAGTGTGGGGTTAACTATTATTGTCTTATTCTTATCAGTATCAAGTGCTCATTTCGCCACAGAGCGAATATTCCATATAACGTTTTACATCTTCAGTAGAAAGGCCAAGACCAAATAAGAACATAAGTTTAGCTATAGCGGCCTCCGAGGTCAGGTCATGTCCAGATACAACGCCTGCCTGTGCCAGTTCAAGACCAGTGACATAACGCAATGGGTGAACAGAGCCATTACTGCATTGTGTAATGTTGACTATGACTACCCCACGTGCCACAGCGTCTTTTATGGCATCAATAAACCATTTGTCAGTTGGACCATTACCGGCACCAAAAGTTTTCAGCACTACGCCCTTTATACCGGGTGTAGATAACATGTGGTTTACTGTATGTTGCGAGATACCAGGGAAAAGGTCAATGTACATTACATTGGTGTCCATGTCATAATGTACTTTAAACTCACGTTCCTTCACTGGACGCCAGAGAGCTTCGCGGTTAAAAGTAATACCAAGACCTATTTTGGCTAACTGAGGAAAATTATTAGATTTAAATGCGTTAAAGTTATCGGCACTATGCTTGGTGGCACGATTACCGCGCCATAGATAATTCTCAAAAAGTATGGCCACTTCCTGCACCACCGGATTACCCTCACTGTCGCGGGCAGCGGCTATCTGTAAAGCCGTAATAAGGTTCTCTTCACCATCGGTACGCACTTCACCTATGGGCAACTGTGAACCGGTGATGATAACCGGTTTCGCCAGATTTTCGAGCATAAAGCTTAATGCCGAAGCAGAATAAGCCATAGTATCGGTACCGTGGAGTACTACAAAACCGTCGTAACGGTCATAATTATCAGATATAACCTTAGCTATCTCACCCCAATGGGTGGGATTCATACTTGATGAGTCCAAAGGATGCTCGAACTGAATGCTGTCTATATCGAATCTTAGCATCTTGAGCTTTGGCACATTGTCAAGCAAATGGTCAAAATCGTAGGGTTCGAGTGCATGACTGTCAGGGTTTTCTATCATTCCGATAGTACCTCCGGTGTAAATCATCAGTATGCGCGAACGGCGGCCTGTGTTCATGGTTATTGAGTTAGCTGTTAGTAAGTGCAAAGATAGCAATTTGACAACAATATATACAACCTCTGACGTAATTTTTTTTAATTCTTTTTATGTTTCCCTATTTATTTCTCTGTAGTTGTGGCATTTTTATATATACATTCCCCCAAGTCACACACCTTCTCTATTGTCAAGCGAGCTTGCGCTTCCTCTGACCCTATTCCTTGTTGTGGATGAATATTATGCCCACGGTCTGCAATACATATTGTCAGCCAGCCCATACGGTTTGGATAAATGAAATCTTTAGCTGGATTATCCCCTATATAAATATATTGCCGTGCAGGATAGCGTTGCATAAACCAGAGATAAGCTGAAGCATCACTTTTGTCCTTACCGGTTTCGCCTGATATGCGTATGGCAGCTGGGTCAAAATAATGTGCAATACCAAGCGCCTCTATCTTGTGACGTTGGGTAACACTACGCCCATCAGTAAGAAGACCAAGCGTGACCCCACAGTTATAAAGCCAATCAAGGGTATGTCTTATACCTGGACGCAACATAAGATTGACAGGGTGATGATTACGCAATGCAGATACTATACAACCCATATCCACCTGTTTCCTAACCCCAAGTCGTGTCAGATAATTTTCAAGAGCACTGTAATGATTCTGATGTCTCTCCACGGCTTCATACATAAGCCTTCGACATTCGTGCATATCAAGTCTTTCAATACCTTCCAGCATAGGCAATATAGCATCTATACCAGAAAGTACGAAGTCGGCCTCATCATATAGTGTATCATCAAGGTCGAATACCACTACCGTGTCTACTGGGCAGTTTATTCGGGCCTCAACCATCTGTAGCCGTAGAAATACTGATTCTCCTTTTTGAACCAACGAGGCAAAATATCAGCCTCTTCCACTACCTTACCAGCTGTCGGTGACACATGAATAAAATGTGGACCATCGCTCTGCAAGTGAACTATGCCTACATCGTAAATATCGAATCTTGGATCAGAACTGAGCATCATTATTATATCTCCGTCACGGAGATTTTCAAGTATATCTTTCTTACTTATAGTTTCTTTCTTGAGATGTGGTATCTTATGGGTACGGTATCCCATCTCTACCATACGCAGAGCCTCATAAGTAGCCGAGTCAGCAAGAGCCGGATAATCTGCACGATTGAAACTTACCTTATCAAGAGATTTGGTTTTGAAGATATTACTGCCCGAATAGCGTTCGGTTAAGTCAGTGATATTACCACGGTACACATTATCTGTAACCCAGTCGGCACCATATATCATCTTACTCGCAAAACCATTATCCTCTCCACGCCGACGCGACACACCAACCAGTGCCTCACCATAGTCTTGCCAGCGACCTAAAGGACTTTCAGCAGCCTGTGCCAAAGCCAACGCCATATTTACCATACCGAGACCGTCTGTACGTTCAAATCCGAGTATAGCTGTACCTATACTGTCATTATCAAGTGGCTGACCACCTGTTATATTGGTTAGCATAACAGCAGCGGCAGCTACACGCGGTCCTATATTGCCATTAGCGGGAAGAGCACGCAATTCGCTTACCATACGGGCAGCCGTAACAGTATCCGAAGGCGCAGCTATACGTATACGGGCATAACCGGGCATAGCTAAGGCCAACAGCATTATAAATGTTATTTTAGTTAATATCTTCATATCTGACTTTAGTTGTATTGCAAAGTTACAACGCTTTGGCGAAACAGCCAAAATAAAAACAAGTCACTCCGACACACGTACATGTATCGGAGTGACTTGTTTTTATAGTCTATTCTAAACGATGATTATGCTACATCATGCAGATAGATAAGAACTATTGTAATCAATATTTCTTAGCAATCTTCTTGTAGCCGTAAACAGCCTCTTTGCCAAGCTGCTCTTCGATACGGAGCAACTGGTTGTACTTAGCCATACGGTCGCTGCGGCTTGCAGAACCAGTCTTAATCTGACCAGCATTGGTAGCAACAGCTATATCGGCGATAGTAGAATCCTCTGTTTCGCCAGAACGGTGTGAGATAACAGCTGTGTAGTTGTTACGCTGAGCCATCTCAACAGCACGCAGAGTCTCGGTGAGTGAACCAATCTGGTTAACCTTAACGAGGATAGAGTTACCGCAACCTTCAGCGATACCTCTCTCAAGATACTTAACGTTGGTCACGAACATGTCGTCACCTACAAGCTGGCAACGGTCACCGATAAGCTTGGTAAGCATACGCCAGCCTTCCCAGTCATTCTCATCCATACCATCCTCGATAGAGTCGATAGGATACTTGGTGATAAGTTCCTCAAGATACTTAGCCTGCTCTTCGCTGGTGAGCTTACGACCGTTAACTTCCTTCTGAGCACCAGTCTTAAGATGAGTATAGTCATATACGCCATCCTGATAGAACTCTGATGAAGCACAGTCAAGACCGATAGTGATATCCTTACCAGGCTCGTAACCGGCTTTCTTGATAGCCTCCATAATTACGTTAAGAGCGTCCTCAGTACCTTCAAGCTTAGGAGCGAAACCACCTTCGTCACCTACTGCGGTAGAAAGGCCACGTGCCTTAAGCACTGACTTAAGTGCATGGAACACTTCTGTACCCCAACGGATACCTTCTTTGAATGAAGGAGCACCTACGGGACGAATCATGAATTCCTGGAAGCAGATAGGTGCGTCAGAGTGAGCACCACCGTTGATAATATTCATCATCGGCACGGGCAGCACGTAGGTGTTGCAACCACCGATATATTTATAAAGGGGAAGGTCAAGGTATGCAGCAGCTGCCTTAGCAGTAGCAAGCGAAACACCGAGTATGGCATTGGCGCCAAGGTTAGACTTGGTGGGAGTGCCATCGAGATCGAGCATAATCTGGTCAACACCGATCTGGTCAAGAGCGCTATGACCTATAAGAGCATCAGCGATAGGACCGTTAACGTTAGCAACAGCCTTCAGTACACCCTTACCAAGATAGCGGTTCTTGTCACCGTCGCGGAGTTCAAGTGCCTCGTTCTCGCCTGTTGATGCTCCAGAAGGAACGGCAGCGCGGCCCATAACACCGCTTTCGAGGATTACATCTACTTCTACGGTGGGGTTGCCACGCGAGTCAAGCACTTCGCGACCGATAATTTTTTCAATCTTCATGTCTTTATGAATTTCTATATAAAAATAGGTTATTTGTGTGTCTAAATTCTGCCTGAAGGAGGACCCGCTGTTTCATGGCTTCATATCAGCGGCTGCTTTGTCCTCTATTTGGTGTCGCAAAGATAACAATTTTTTCCCATACTTTGCTTATAGCATTAACGGTTTTTACCATATCTTCATCTTTTATTACTAATTTTGTGCCTTATTTACATTTCCAATGACCGCTATTCAACTGGCCGATGCCGCTTATGCCGCCCTGCCTTTTACTCCAAACAGTCAACAGGCACTACTCATCAACGCACTCGCTGCTTTTATAACCGATGGAAAAGCTCGCGAGGTGTTCGTTCTCAACGGTTATGCCGGTACAGGAAAATCATCAATAATCGGTGCCATAGTCAAGGTGCTCGACGCCGCTTGTGTGCGTTCGGTGATACTTGCGCCTACAGGACGTGCGGCAAAAGTAGCCTCACGTTTTGCTTCGCATACTGCTTCGACTATACATAAACGTCTGTACCGTGGCAATTCTTCTGACCCAGCAAATACTTCTTTCTTTCTCGCTCCAAATCAAGACAGAGATACTATATTCTTCGTTGACGAAGCATCTCTTATCACCGATACAGGCGACCGACAGTCATTATTAGGTGACCTCGTACGTCATGTCTACAGTGCTCCAGGGTGTCGAATGATTCTGATAGGCGACATAGCCCAGCTCCCTCCTGTAGGTCAGACACGTAGCGCCGCCATGGACTCTGTACGCCTGCGTGAATTGGGTCTTGAGCCCATACATGCTACTCTCGACATTCCAGCCCGTCAGAAAGAAGACAGCGGTATACTCCTTAATTCTTATAATATCCGTAAATTTCTTTTTGGTGATTTCGACCCCTCCCGTTTTGCCTTATCTGTACGTGGGTATGAAGATGTGCAAGCTATCTCTTCAACTGATTTAGCTGATTTTCTCTCTGAGTCATGGAACACTGTTGGTCAGGACGAAACGCTTATAATAACACGTTCTAACAAAAGAGCCAATAAGTTTAATCAGGCTATCCGTAGTCTTGTCATGGAGGCCGAGGTACCACTACAGCGTGGTGACCGCCTGGTAATAGCTCGCAATGATTATTACTGGAGTCGAATAAATAAACTGAGTTCTTTCATAGCAAACGGCGATACTGCCGAAGTTACTTGGGTAGGACGCACAGAGAAAGCTTATGGCCGATATTTCGTAGATGTAGAGCTTACCCTGACAGCTGACGGCGCTACCGTAGGTGCCAAACTGATGCTGCGTAGTCTTGTAACCGATGGTCCGTCTATACCACGCGAGGAAATGGAACGTCTTTATACACGTGTTATGGCAGACTGCGACGGTGAGTTATCGGAAAAAATCAAACATGCTGAGGAAGACCCGTATTATAATTCATTGCAAGCCAAATATGCCTACTGTGTCACTTGTCATAAAGCCCAAGGTGGACAATGGCGCCATATATATATTGACATGGGAGCCCTCACTGTTGAATCTGTCTGCTCAGATTTCTACCGCTGGCTCTATACGGCTCTAACACGTTCTACTTCCAAAGTGTTTCTTATAAATCCACATCTACCTCTCTGCTAAGCTTTTAAGTTAAATTTATCAATTTAAGTAGTTCTTAGAAATTAATGAACATATAAGGTATACTTAAAAAAATATATATCGTTTAATTTTTAAGAGCTACTTACTGTTCCAGCTTCTGAGAAACGGATAATTGTACGACTGAAGATTTTTGACTAATTTTGGGACGTTTTTCCTCAAGAGTACTTCAGAGGCTAAGTTCATAGTTCATACACTTTATATGAAGGTTTTAAAATTTGGAGGCACTTCGGTGGGCTCCCCTGAGAGTATGGCCAATGTGCGAGACATAGTGCAATCTACTCCAGGCCGTAAAGTCGTTGTTGTTTCTGCCCTTGGTGGTATAACCGACACTTTGATTAACACTGCCCGCATGGCTGTTGAAGATAATATAGAGTATCTTGACAATTATGCTCGTATCGTGGAACGTCATCTCCAGATGACCAAAACAATGGTGCCTGAATCGCGCCGTGCAGACACAGCACAGATGGTGCGTATGTTGCTCGACGAACTTGGGAACATTTTCAAAGGCGTATCACTGATACACGACTTGTCTCCACGCGCACTCGATATAATAGTCAGCTATGGCGAACGTCTGTCAAGTCTTATTGTAAGCGCTATGCTTGGCGACTGTACTCTCTTCGATGCCCGCACTTTTATTAAGACACGTAAAAATCCTAATGGTGCCAACTTGCTTGATACCGAACTTACCAACTCGCTGATAACCGAACGCCTCGGTGGTGACGACTGGCAGACGGCAGTGGTTGGAGGTTTTATAGCTTCAGATGTCAATGGCGATATTACTAACCTCGGACGTGGCGGAAGTGATTATACAGCTTCTTTGCTGGCTGCTGCCCTGGACGCCGAAGTACTTGAAATATGGACTGACGTCGATGGCTTCATGACAGCCGACCCTAAGGTAATAGATACAGCCTACGTTATCGAGGAATTATCTTTTACCGAAGCTATGGAATTGTGTAATTTCGGTGCTAAAGTGGTGTTCCCTCCTACTATCTATCCTGCTTACCACCGTAATATACCTATACTGGTAAAAAATACTTTCCGGCCTGAAGCTCCAGGTACCAGAATCAGTAATAATCCGCGTCCGGATTCCAAACCTATAAAAGGCATATCCTCAATCAACGACACGGCTCTGATAACTCTGTCAAGTCTGTGTATGGTAGGCGTAGTAGGTGTGAACACACGTATATTCAGTGCTTTGTCTAAACGCGGAGTCAGTGTGTTCTTAGTATCACAAGCGGCTTCAGAAAATAATACCACTATAGCTGTGCGTAATGCTGACGCACAATTGGCCGTGGAAGTACTGCGTGAGGAATTTGCTGCCGAATTGGCCTCAGGAATGTATAATGATGTCAGTGCCCAACTTAACCTTGCCACCGTAGCTATTGTAGGTGAGAACATGCGCAATTCTACTGGCATCATGGGCAAGGTATTCAATACTGTAGGACGCAACGGTATCAATGTTATAGCCTGCGCACAAGGTGCGTCGGAAATCAATATATCATTCGTAGTTGAGCTCCGTAGTCTACGCAAAACCCTGAATGTCATACATGATTCTTTCTTCCTCTCGGAATGTCAGGTGCTCAATCTCTTTATAGCCGGTGTAGGCAATGTTGGTGGAATACTGTTGCAACAGATTGCTCGTCAGCGTGAAAAGCTACTTGCCGAAAAACGACTCCGCCTCAATGTAGTTGGTATAGCTTCGAGTCGCCGTGCTGTGTTTGACCGTTATGGTCTTGACCCGGCTCGTTATGCAGAGCTGCTTGAACAACAGGGTATAGAGTCGTCACCTGAAATCATAAAGCGTGAGATTGTAAAAATGAATATTTACAATCCTGTCTTTGTTGACTGCACAGCGTCGGCACAGATAGCAGCTCTTTACAGCGATTTACTAAGTCATTATGTCAATGTAGTTGCAGCCAACAAGATAGCTGCTTCGGGCGAGTATCAACATTATCTCGAATTAAAAGAGACAGCTCGGGCCCGCGATGTAAAATTCCTGTTTGAGACTAATGTAGGTGCAGGGCTACCGATTATCAATACTATTAATTCACTTATAAATTCGGGTGATAAAATCCTGCGTATTGAGGCGGTAGTATCTGGTACACTCAATTATATATTCAACGTGGTGAGTCGCGAAGTACCTCTTAGTTTAGCTGTACGCATGGCTAAGGAACAAGGCTACACCGAGCCGGACCCACGTATAGACTTGTCAGGTACAGATGTGGTCCGTAAACTGGTTATTCTGGCTCGTGAGGCCGGCTACGAACTTAGCCGCGAAGAGGTCAAAAAACATCTTTTCATTCCGGAACCTCTGTTCGAAGCTGAGCCAACAGAATTTATGAATGCGCTGAAAGAGATTGACGAAGACTTTGAGCGTATGCTTACCGCTACCGAAGAACGCGGAGAACGTCTGCGATTTGTGGCTGTACTTAACCGTGGCGAAGCCTGTGTAGAATTGCAAGCCGTAGGACCGAACCATCCTTTCTATAATCTTGAGGGCAGTAACAACGTGATACTCATCACAACCGACCGTTACAAAGAGTACCCTATGATTATAAAAGGTTATGGTGCAGGTGCCGAAGTAACAGCTGCCGGTGTCTTTGCTGACATCATCAGTATAGCCAATATTCGGTAATAACGAACTTTTTTAGTAACTTTGTCTCCTCATGACACCTGTTTCTAATTGTCAGAAAGAAGTGTTCTTATGAAACTGGTGTATAATATCATACATTATTCATCTATTTATCAGTAAAATGAAGGCATACGTTTTTCCGGGCCAGGGTGCCCAGTATGTTGGCATGGGTAAGGAGTTGTATGACAATGATGCAACTGCCCGCGAACTGTTCGAAAAAGCTAACGACATCTTGGGATTTCGCATAACTGACCTTATGTTTGAAGGTACTGAAGACGACTTGAAACAGACCAAAGTAACACAGCCGGCTGTATTCCTGAACAGTGTCATTCTTGCCAAGAGTCTGGGTGACGAGTTCAAACCTGACATGGTAGCTGGCCACAGTCTTGGCGAATTTTCTGCTTTAGTCGCTGCCGGTGCTCTGTCGTTTGAAGAGGGTCTGAAGCTTGTATCGGCTCGCGCACATGCCATGCAGAAAGCTTGTGAGGCCCAGCCCTCGACAATGGCGGCCATAATAGGTCTCTCCGATGAGAAAGTTGAAGAAGTATGCGCTACAATTGACGATGTTGTTGTACCAGCCAACTTCAACTGTCCCGGTCAGATTGTTATTTCTGGCAGTATCGAAGGCGTGGCCAAGGCTTGCGAAGCTCTCAAAGCAGCTGGTGCCAAACGTACTCTGCCTCTCAAGGTGGGCGGTGCGTTCCATAGCCCTCTGATGATGCCTGCTCAGGAAGAACTGGCCGCTGCTATCGAAGCTGCTGAATTTAATACTCCGGTCTGTGCTGTGTATCAGAACGTAGACGGCAAACCTCATACTGACCCTGCTGAAATCAAAGCCAACCTCATCAAACAGCTTACCGGAGCCGTTCGTTGGACACAAGACGTTGAGGCTATGATAGCTGACGGTGCTGATGAATTTATCGAGCTCGGTCCAGGCAATGTACTTCAGGGTCTCGTTAAGAAAATAAACCGTAACGTTTCAACTTCCGGCAAACAGTAAATATGAATATTGCTATCGTAGGCGCCAGCGGCGCTGTAGGACAGGAACTGCTTAAGGTTTTGGCCGAACAGAATTTTCCTGTTTCTTCTTTGCGACTGTTCGGTTCCAAACGCAGTGCAGGCTCGACCTATACTTTCGGTGGAAAAGACATTGTAGTCGAAGAACTCACACCTGAATCGGATTTTTCGGGTATCGACATAGCTTTCACTTCAGCCGGTGCAGGCACTTCGCGCCAATACGCAGATGTCATAACACGCCACGGGGCTGTCATGATTGACAACAGTAGCGCTTTCCGCATGGATAAAGACGTACCTTTAGTGGTACCTGAGGTCAATGCTGCTGATGCACTCGACCGCCCACGCAACATCATAGGCAACCCCAACTGCACCACAATACAGATGGTTGTGGCTCTTAAACCCATAAATGATATTTCACCCATAACACGTGTGCGTGTAGCTACTTATCAGGCTGCCAGTGGCGCCGGTGCTTCTGCTATGGACGAACTGGTAAACCAGTACGCCGAACTTGCTGAAGGTAAAGAACCCACAATCGAGAAGTTTGCATATCAGTTGGCTTATAATGTCATTCCTCATGTGGACGTTTTCACTGATAACGACTATACCAAGGAGGAAATGAAAATGTTCAACGAGACACGTAAGATAATGCATTCCGACAAGATACGTGTCTCGGCCACATGTGTTCGTGTTCCCGTACTGCGTGCTCACAGCGAGGCTATATGGCTCGAAACCGAACGTCCAGTCAGCATCGAGGAGGCTCGAGCTGCCTTTGAATCTGCTCCCGGCGTTGTCCTTGAAGACTGTCCGGCCGATAAGCTCTACCCTATGCCTCTGCACAAGGCTGGTGCTGACCCCGTCTACGTAGGACGTCTGCGCAAAGACATCAGCGACGATTGCGGCCTCTCATTCTGGACCGTCAGCGACCAGATAAAGAAAGGCGCTGCCCTCAACGCTGTCCAGATTGCCCAATGGCTCCTTGCCAACGACCCACACTTCGCTACAGCCTCCAAATAACAGAGTCTTACTAATAAAAGAGATGGCGTATAAAAATCGGTTTTGCCGATTTTTATACGCCATCTCTTTTATATCTCAGCCAAGTAAGTAAACTAACCTGGACTTTAAGGATACTATAGGATTTTAAGAAACATTGAAGAATGATAGTTAAGAAATGTAGAGTATGTATTCATGAAAAATCATTAAATTTGCCAAACACTTGATGATGACCCTCAACACATGGAGCTGAAAAATTTATTATCTAAATATCATAATTACCAAAGAACGCTCAGGATAATCGTGCTTATCATATCCCTGGCTTTACCTTTTTGTGTGCTGTCCACTTCTCAGGAAACAGACACCATGATTAACAGTAGTCTCTATCAGGAACTGAATACAATAGATAGTGAAACTCTCCTAAAGGAAGCGGAAGATAATTTCCTAAAAGATACATTACTCGCCCGAGCAGCTATGGCTCTTACAGTAGTGGCTAACCGATATTATAACAGCCCTAAAGATACCAATATCCGTAGGAGTGCTGTCAAAGCTCTGGAGAAACTCGGCAATTTTTATTATATAAATGCTCTGGATTTTAATAAGGCCTATAAATATCTTGCCACAGCCCAACAGATTGCTGAGGAAGACAACGACCAAAAGGAGCTTGCTATTATCTATCAGTCACTTTCCACCTTATTTCATAACTCTGACATCAATGACAATCTTTCTCCTAAGGTTAGAAATTTTATGATTAAGGGTATGGATGCAGCCATAAACAGTGACAATTGGACGGCTATGGTCTTGATTTCGTTGGGTATGACCACCTCAGCTTTTAACGAAGGAAGTTGGGGAGATTTCTATGCCCCAATAAATAGGTTCGCGTCTTATCCTAAGAAAGAAAATTTCAAATACCATGAGTTTATCCAACTCACTATCGAAGCTGGCAATGCTTATCTTGAGGGAGATTATGATAAGGCTGAGAGTATTCTTATCGAATCCAAGACTTTACTAAATAGTTCTATGACTCAAATTGAAATATTTAAACTCACCGTTGATGGTTGGTTAACTTCAATAGCTCACAAAAAGGGAGACTATAAAAAAGCAATAGCTTTATCGCGAAATATGCTTGCCCATACTGACAGTCTGCAATGGCCCATATATGAACTTGATGTTTACAACAGTCTTAAAAAGCTTTATTCAGAAACTAATAGGCCTGACTCGGCTGACTATTATTACGATAAATTTCTGAGAACTAAGGATTGGCTTGAAAGTTCAATAGGCTACGGGAATATAGAAAAGTTAGAATTTCTTTCAGAGATTGATAAAATCAATAGCGATGTCGAGCAGTTATCGTTGCGGCGACAGGAAGAAAGACGAGTGAGAATTATAGTAACGTCAGTACTCATAGTGGTAGTAGTGATATTGTTGGCGCTCTTGTGGGGTTATATTAACCTCAGGCGGCACCATCACGATCTTTTTAAACGAAACGAAGAAATGATGCGCATGGCAGCGCAGTATAAATTGCTTCGTGAGCAGTGGGAAGAAGAGAGAAAAAATTCTAAAGATGAGAATGAATCCTTGTCTACACAATCACTTCTCAACGCAAATGAAGAGGCTACAAATAATCAGGAGCATGACGTATCTGATAATGAAGAACTGAAACGTATTTATGCTCGTGTGCTTGCTGTAATGGAAGGGTCTCGGGCTATTTTCGAGCCAGGATTTTCACTTTATGACCTATCAAAGATAGTAAAAGTAAGTGTCAGGAATGTGTCGAAAGCTATTAATGCATGCCATTATACTAATTTTCCACAGTTGCTTAATGAGTTCCGTATCCGTGAGGTAATGAGAATCATGCATAGCGGAGAAGCAAACAATTTCACTATAGAAGGGATAGCTGAGAAAGCTGGGTTCAAGAGCCGCACTTCCTTCTCAACCCTGTTTAAAAAGACAACTGGACTTACTCCAGCTGAATATAGAAAAATGGCCAGTACCCAGTCCACTCCACACAACCACTCACACAACAATGAGATTTAGATATTCCTCAACAGACTTTTAAAATAACCCCTCCTATCTATTACTCAGTAAATAGCCCTTATACACAAAAATAAATTCGGCAAACAGTTGGTTAGAAGAAAGAATTCGGCGTTGTGAGCGTATTTGAATACAAAAGGACGTATTAAAACACGTTTTGGAAACAACAAATGCCATCTTTCATATTGATTTTATAGCAAAAGCATATAATTTTGCAGCCATACATCTTAACCGGGCTGCCATCTGAAAGAGTCACTACTGACATTATGTTCCTTCTTAGATGCTCCCATAATACTAACCAATTATGAACAAATTTTTATTTGCAACTGTCCTTGCTGCAGCTATGAGCGCTGGAGTCTCAGCAGAGGTAAAAGTGACAGCAATCCCCATTGGGGAGAAACCCGTTCAGCAGCCGAGGAAGTTAACTTCCACAGCTGAGGTTCTCGTTTATGAGAATTTTGACAAGTGGGAAGAAGGCACGGTAGAGGAACCAAACTGGGATTACCCTCTTACCTCCTATGATTACAGGGATATCGACCCAGCTCTCATGAATGATGATATGCAATGGAGGGGTTATAAGGTATATGAGGCAGGTGGTACATGTGCAATGCGCACCTTCAATCCTCTACAAAACGCTCTGTTATGTTCTCCTAAAGGGGACTATTCCGGATCAGTGAAAGTCTCGTTTCTCGCAAAATATCAGAGAGTAGAATGGGAAGAAAATGATAAAATGTTTCATTGGACCAGTTCTGGTGTTTCCGTGGGCCTCTATACAGATGATAATAAAAAGTTCGAAGTAGGGGAAGATGATGGACTCTACTTTAGGTTAGGTAGTGTACAGCTGTATCCACAATTTGGATGGTATGAAGTGACAGTTGAATTTGATAACTACACTGCTTACAATGACGCCTCAATATGGTTCTTGTGTATTGACGGAGTTCTGATTGATGATATAAAAATTACATCTTCTGTTGATAAATTTATTGCTTCGCCAATCATTGAAGATGTAACAGACGTGACACAGACATCGTTTAGGGTAAATATTCAACCAGTAAGGAAAGCCTATAATTATTATTATTACCTCTTTGAACTTTATGGATACGACGAGGAAACAGGAGAACCCATATATTTGCCCATACCAGATCCAGAAAGTTTTTCTCAACTGCAGGAGGCATTCGGTGTCTCTTCATATAAAGAATATTGGGAGATGTATTATGGTTTGTCAGATGAGGAATTCATGACACCATGGTATCTCAATAGCCCTTACTGCATGTATGCTTTCGAAGATAGCACGAGCTTCACATACACAGAACTTGACCCGGAGAAGCAATACTATTATGCAGTCTCTGCTCATTACATCTATCAATTCTCTCCGATGGAGATTTATCCAATGACTCAGATTGCAGCTCCAGAAGCCTTTCCCGCCACTGATATTAAAGATGACGCATTTATTGCAAATTGGGAATCAATTGCCAAGGCTGATAGTTACGAGGTGAATCTATATGGAGTGAACAAAGTTATGGAAGACAGCGATAACTTCATTATCTTTGAGGAAGATTTTGACAATGTTTCCAACTATACAGATTCTGATGACATCTATGCTCCAGGAGTTGTGGACAGTGATAGTGGTATCACTATTGATGACCTCACCTCAACTCCAGGTTGGGATACCGAAGTAGGTCATACGCTCCTCGTAAACGGTATGCTCGGACTTGATGATTGGAACTACTGGCTCTTTACCCCTGAACTGTATGTGGCAGGTTCTGATAAGGTGACTCTCTCTTTGAGCGCAAGCTTTCTCACTGAAGACGCTACATTTTATATTAGATTTGCCGATACGACATATCAGGTGCCCGTGAGTGGCTACACATTTGAAGGTGAGATTGAGCTTCCTACAAATGGTCTAGCAACTACTAAATTCCAAATTACTGGTCCGAAATACGAATGTATCTTCATTGACTACATTATTATTTCCCAAAGCCTTAAGAAGGGTGAATATACCTATACTTACATGGGTACCAATCAGACTGACAACACTGAATTCTCTTTCTCAGGACTTGACAAAGACCGTTTCGATATGTACGGCTATTCAGTGAAAGCTATCAAGGGTGAAGGTCAGGCAGCCATCTATTCTCCTGAGAGTGACCGAATCATTGTTGACCTTCACAATGGTAGCAGCATGTCAGAAGTAACTGTAATCGACACTGTCGCAAATGAAGTGATAACTGAAATAGCACGCTACACCATCGACGGCAAGCGCGTTGACACTCCCGTTAAGGGTCTAAACATTATCCGCATGAGCGATGGTTCTGTACGCAAAGAAATGGTAAGATAATCATCTAACAATAGTCTTTACGACAGCAGGTATATTTAGACAGGAGAAACATTAGAGATACCTCTATCCTATTGTTCTCCTGTCTAAAAATATTCTCATGTTTGTATTAGCTAATAACTACTTGATTATGACACGATATTTACTAATTGCTTATGTACTTGGTCTTATAGCATCGGCCTCAGCTGCAGAGATAGACTTCTCCTATAATCCTAATAACCTTCCAACTCATGGCTATGGATATGACAGGGAAGAGACTTACGACGTAGCAATCCGTATCGACGAACCCTCGCTCAACGGCACAGTAATAAAAGGTCTAAACGTTGCCTTACCTGGTGGGAACACTATATCCAATTGCTCCGGTTGGTTGTCGAATGAACTAACCCTAAAGCGCATCAACGGCAAATACATCAACGAACCAGATATCACGATTACTGACGGATCGCTTACCGACGGCATACTCACGGTAATATTTACTGAACCATATACCATTGCTGGCCCAGTATATGTTGGATACTCATTTACCGTTGACAATTTAGCAGACGGCAGCAACGAACCCTTAACTGTGGTAGATGGCATTAACCCAGATGGATTATATGTTCATTCCTCACGTACTAAACTAAAATGGAATAGCGTCAGTGCGTCTACAGGAAGTGTCAGCGCAATGAAAGTAATTGTTGACGGTGATTTCAAGAATAATGCTGCTTCATTCGTCGGTAGTGGCGAACTGATATGTTCTGCCGAAGAAGAGAATCCGGTGTTTATGGTAGAGCTTGCCAACCATGGGTTGAACGTCATCGAGAACTTCTCCTACGAGTATTCCGTAGACGGTATCAGCAAGCAAGGTGATATTAATCTCACTGAGCCAATTCCGGCCAATTGGGGAGCATATATCTCAGTACCAATCGAAACAGATCAGCTCTCGATACCGGGTAAATATGACTTTGTATTAAACGTAACTACCGTTAACGGACAGCCTAACAACGACACTAACCGCGAGACAATATTGCCATTACAAGTATATCCCTTCATTCCAGTCAATCGTCCTCTCGTTGAGGAGTACACCGGTCTATGGTGTGGTTACTGTCCCAGAAGTTATGTAGCCTTAGAAACAATGCATGAGGAATATCCTGAGCGTTTTATCGGTGTGGCTTACCATTCTGGCGATGCCATGGGATATGAGGGAGGTTGGCCTAACTCTCCGAGTGGTTTCCCTGACGGATACATAAACAGGACAAAAGTAAGTCTTGGCGACATCTACACAATATGGCCCAACTATGCAGATACCATGTCGCCGGCCGACATAACTGTGTCTATAGAATGGACCGATGAGTCACACTCTTCTTTGAAGGCCACTTCTTCCACGCGATTTATGGAAGACATCAGCAAAGCCAATTATGGAGTAGGCTACATGCTCTTGATTGACGGTCTCACAGACCCTACTTGGGCACAAGTTAACTATTACGCTCCTGCTGAGGGTGAAGAGCCGATAGATAAACCCGATATGCCTGGCAAATGGGGCGAGCTCTTTACTCACGGCACTAACCCGATGATAGGCCTTATCTACAACGATGTCATCATTAGTGGGAAATATATCGTTGACGGCTTCAATGGGTCTATACCGGAACAGATTATAGCCAACGAGCAAATAAACCACAGTTGTGTATTTAATCTTAACGAACTTTCCAAGCCACACCTTGTACAGGATAAAAACAAACTAAGAGTTGTAGCCGTCCTAATCGACCGTAAGAAAGGAAAGCCAGTAAACTGCAACACATCTATTTACCCTGATGGCACTGATAACTCTAAGGTAGAAACACTTCCGGAGAGTGTAAAAGTAATCAGCACTGAATGGTACACTCTCCAAGGCCTACGCATCTCTATCCCCACCTCCGGTATGGGTCTGCTAATTCGTGTTGACCGAAAGAGCGACGGTTCTACCAACGCAACCAAACAATTTTTCTGATAGTTACCTCTTCCACCCCTACTCAACCAAAGCCTCGACTTTTCTAAGCCGAGGCTTTGTCATGCTACAAAGACTTGTTCCTACATGCTTAATAAAAAATATCTACGACATTAGCACACTCAATTTTAGATTGAGTTTTGCTTATACGATGGTTATCAGTTTACTGGTATGCACGACTCCAGACTCACTCAGAGAAATATCAAGTATATACGCAAATATTAAAATCAATCATTTACTAAGAGCTGTTCAATCTTCTCGCTAGACAATCCGGTGACAGCGGCTATAGTCTCAAGTGATATCCCAGCCTTCTTAAGATTTACAGCCATTTCAATTCGTGCTTTTTCCATACCGATTTTCATACCTTCTTCACGACCGATAAGTTTACCCTCCCATAAACCTTCATTATGAGCCGTCTCCACCATACTGCGTGTACTCACCATCGAATCAAGATAAGCATAATAATCCTCACGCTGGGCAGCAGAAAGCAAATCAACACGCATACGTTCGCGCACTGTTTCAAGACCTGGCGCAGTGGCATCATCGGGTATGAGGCCGGTTGACAGGAAATACATCCACTGGTCAAGTGGAGTGCGTGACCACCGGTCGAAATTATTGACACGCAAGACGTAATATTCCGGAAATAATTCGTGTACTTTGGAAGCATTATATTTCTCAGCCCATGCCTTGGGCAATTCCAGAAGTGTCCCTGTATGGAGACCACGGAATTCTGTGGTACCGATATAGACATCGTCATCACCTGTTCCGAGGTCGAAATAAACTATGTTCACGCTGTACACCTTGACAGTCTTCCCGTAATCCTGGCCTTTCTGAAGATACTCACTCACAAGACGCGATGTGCCAAACAGCATACGGTGGAAATACGAATCCTCCGTCTCATTCTGAATCTCTATGAGGATCTTCTCTCCCTCACTGTTCTCAGCCAGTATATCAACCCTGTTCTGCTTGTTCTCCTCATACTGCCGGTTGCTCTCGCTCTCAAGCAGTGCCTTTATACGTATCTCCTTACCCAACAGCGACGTCAGGAGCCCTTCAAGCACTCTGTGGTTCGCCTTGTCACGAAGCAGACGCTTCATAGCCCAGTCAAAACGTATGTACCTGTTAACATCTCTTCTCATATCCTCTTTATGTAGAGCCGCTTCCGACCAACCGAAAAATCCGGGGAATACTACGTGCAACTCCTCAGCAAATTTACATCTTTTAAACCGAATACCCAAATCCCAACAAGCAAGGAGAACTTTTTCCTTCTAAAAGAGTTATTATTTCACAGGCATAAGTAAGTTTAAGAAAGAATAAACTTACGGTGTCTATTGGCTTTCTTTTAATGAAAGAGGCGTGTAACTCACATTAAATTGGTGTAACTCATATTAAATTATGGAGTTAACTAAAAATTTACGGAGTTTAGTAAAAAATTCCGTAAAAAAATTTTTAATGTTGAGAAAAATACCGTAACTTTGTGACATGATTCTGCAAAGAATTTTCTACATACTTTAGTTTAGAGAACTGACAGGCTTGTCAGGCTGCTCAAAACCTTAGATTTATAGCTGATAGCCATTGCTATACCCCTACGGGAAGCATGACTTCGTAAGATCTTTGACATTTTGAGCGGACGTTCGGAGGTAGGCCTCCGGCAAATCTAAACAACATCGGTTGCAACCACACACAGTCCGCAGTGGTGTTCGCAATCGATATTTTTTTATCTCTAAACTAAAAATTGTATGAAAATGAAACTCACCTCAACCATCTCTCTCAAGGCTCTCAAAGCTAAGGCTCACAACGCTGCTGTCGTTGACACTGCCAAGACTCGCACCGCTATTGTCGGTGGTAAGGCCCAGACCCACAACACAGATGCCGTCGGTACAACCGAGGCAACGCAGACTCTCTCCACTAACAAGGCGAACATTCGCAAAAGAAAATCACGTCCGGAAATCGAACGTGAAATCGCCTCAATTTACCAGGCACTAAAGACCAGACTCTCTGATACTGATATTATCACTATCGAGTACCCTAAGGATAAGACAAATTGTCGTGCAATAATCAGTCTCTATCACAAAGCTGACTTTCTCCGTCAAAAAGAGGAAGAAGAGGCACAACGTACCGACCCCTCCAGCCTGAACGACCGAAAGACAGCCAAGAAGCTACACAAGGCAACTCGCTACTTAATGTTTGCCTTCTACCCCAGTACTTACAATGTACAGAAGCTTGGTTCAGTAGCCATCTATGGCGATAACGCCTTAGCGATGCAAACCCGTATACTCACTCAGGGTAATCTCTTCGGACATTCTGTAAAAGACGCGACGATTGAAATCGGACGTCGACCTTTTGTTGATGTTACTTTTGCAGCTTAACAAAATATGTGGTCATTGCGGCTTCGTGAAAGCGAAGCTGCAATGACCACAAGCTCTTTAATAAACTCACTCCTAATATTCTTGTTGTTTTTCTTGTAAATATGTACTTATCAAATTAATAATAGGTATATGTCTATCACGATAAAACGCTCGACTTAAAGATTGATAATCTTCAGGGCCTATTACAACATCTTGCACCATAATTTGTAAATTACTGGCTTGTCTCTGATATAATTTATCAAATAATCTCCATCTAAATTCCTGTGGAAGAATATCAGGATGATTTGTATTTAGGTCTTCAGTAGAACATATAAATGTAAATATAATATCCCTGTGCTTATCAAACTCCTCCAATAACCAAGTACTCATTTTAAAGAATACACTATAATGGATAGGCTTATCAACGTAAACCTTAGTAATACTAATATCTACTATCCTAATATTTAAGTACTCTTCTAGTATAGATAAAACATCTTGTTTATACTCAGCATTATAAAAACAGAGGGCGACCAATAATGAAGTGACCCCCAAAAGTTGGACGGGTTAAATATTATCCAATCTTAGAAAGA
>CAYNUE010000044.1:0-29053 GCA_964400325.1 uncultured Sangeribacter sp.
TTTCATAATTTTGTTTTGGCGGCGTGTTTAGTGATAAGCATGCCGTTTTTTATTTGTATGTCAGAAGTAGCAAGTTTCTGACAAAATTAGATTTTGTAATTACACATAATTCACACCAACTATGATAATTTACAATACAAGTTTTATTATAGATACAGTACGTTACGAACAATTACTGTCATGGTTACGAACAATAGCCATACCTACTGTCACGTCCCCAGGTACAAAGGCTGTAGAGGCCACATTAACTACGCTTGTAGAAGTACCAGGTGACGACAACTTTACCGAACAGGCACGTAATATAATGCTTCAGGTGACTTTCGATAATCTGAAAGATGCTCATGATTGGAGCCAAAACAGACTTAACGAATTGTTGATGGAGTACACTCGTCGTTTTGGGCTGGAAGCTATAGCATTCCGCACTATATCAAAACGTCTGCCACTTTAATACTCTTTATAGCTCACAGATGGATGCAAGAGTAAAAAATTATGAACGGGTTATAATGGGTATAGACCCGGGCACTAATATAATGGGTTATGCCATACTGGGAGTAAGGGGCAAGACCCCTGAGATGGTAGTGTGCGGTGTTATCAAACTCAGTAAATTTGAGAGTCATTACAAGCGTCTGCATCGTATCTTCGAACGTGTAAGTCAACTGGTAGATGAATATCTGCCTGACGAATTAGCGATAGAAGCACCATTTTTTGGAAAGAACGTACAGTCAATGCTTAAGTTAGGACGTGCACAGGGCGTGGCTATGGCTGCAGTATTGTGCCGAGATATACCTATAACCGAATACGCACCTCTGGCCATAAAGCAAGCAGTCACAGGCACTGGAGCTGCCTCAAAAGAACAAGTGGCACGCATGCTCAAACACATACTGAAGATGTCCGAAAGCGATATGCCCGACTTTTTAGATGCCACTGACGCTTTGGCAGCAGCATTGACACATTATTACGAAAGTGGCAAACCGAAACTCGAAAAAGGCGCCTCGTCATGGGAAGCCTTTCTGGCCCATAATCCTGACCGTATAGCCCCACGCCGTAACAAACCAAATACAGAAAAATAATCTTAGTTTGTTAAACATAGGAAAAATAAATCATACAAAATTTGAAAAATTGAGAATCAATCAATAATTTTGTTAATCAAAAATTAAAATTTAAATTCACGACAAACTCATATATACCATGGACAGATACCAACAAGCACTTGCAGCAAGCAAGGTGCTCAGTGACGATGAGGCTGTAAAGGCCAAGGTGGAGAAAATACTTGAGAAAGTTCCTGAATATGCAACTCCGGAAGTTTACCAGTTTCTTTTCAGCTCAATTGACCTCACTACACTCAGTAGCGAAGACAGCCAGAAGACAATAGTTAAGTTCACAGAACGTGTCAACGATTTTGATAACGACTATCCGCAATATAAGAATGTAGCGGCAATTTGTGTGTACAGTAATTTCGCAGAAGTGGTAAAAACCACTCTTGATGTACCTGGAGTAGATATAGCTGTAGTTGCTGGCTGCTTCCCGTCAAGTCAGACCTTCACAGCTGTCAAAGTAGCAGATGTGGCTATGGCTGTAGCATCGGGTGCAGACGAAGTGGATATAGTCTTTCCGTTAGGTATGTATTTCGACGAGAACTATGAAGACCTGACAGACGAAATCATAGAACTCAAACATACCGCCCGCGATGCCCGACTAAAAGTCATACTTGAGACCGGCGCACTACGTACAGCCGAGAATATCAAACGTGCTTCAGTACTATCGCTTTATAGTGAGGCTGACTTTCTGAAAACTTCGACTGGCAAAATGTATCCCGGAGCATCTCTTGAAGCTGCGTGGGTAATGTGTCAGTGTATAAAAGAATATTACGATACTACCGGTCGTAAAGTCGGTTTCAAAGCTTCAGGCGGTATCCGTACCACACAAGATGCCTTAGGCTATTATGCCGTTGTCAAAGCTGTATTAGGAGATGAATGGCTTAATCATGACTTGTTCCGTATCGGTGCCTCAAGTCTCGCCAACAGCCTTCTGAGCTCAATGACAGGCGAAGAAGTGAAGTATTTCTAATCATATACTAATTATCCAGGTTTCCAGCATTACAGCTGGAGACCTTTCCTGTTAACCTGCTACCATAATGCTCAAGACGACTCTACGCGCCCTTACGGCTGCCGTACTGCTGACAGCGTCAGCTCTGACATCAGTCGGAGAACAGACAGACGGCAAAAAGCAATATATGAATTTCGGAGTGGCTTTCTATAACCTTGAGAACCTCTTCGACACTATCAACAATAACGGTAAGTATGACCTTGAGTTCTCACCCGAGGGTAGTCACCGCTGGGACGGAGCCAAATATCGTTCAAAACTCAAGAATCTTTCTTATGCTATCTCACAGATGAAAACTCGTACTACTCCTATGGGTCCTGCCGTGATAGGAGTAAGTGAGGTAGAAAACGAAAGTGTACTGCTTGACCTCGTGGCTTCGGAAAACATACGCGACATGGGTCTTAAGGTAATACACCATGACTCACCCGACTTACGTGGTGTAGACGTGAGCTTACTCTACAACCCGCGTCTGTTCAAACCTATTAATGTGACTAATCACACTCTTGTAGTGCCCGAATTACCTAAATTCCGTACACGTGACCAAATGTGTGTGGTCGGTCTTTTAGGAGGCTGCCGTGTGGGAATCATAGTCAACCACTGGCCTTCACGTCGTGGTGGGTCAGAAGAAAGTAGTTGGCTACGTGAGGCAGCTGCTGCATTAAGCGCTCACATAGCTGATAGCCTTATGACCATAGACCCTAAAATGGGTATAATCATTATGGGTGACCTTAATGACGACCCCTCCAACCGCAGTTGTGCAGAGACACTCGGTGCCCGCAAGAAAGCATCTGATGTTGAACCGGGTGGATTCTTCAATCCATTCTGGGAAAAACTCGACAATGGTATCGGCTCATACATATACCGTGGAGCCTGGGACCTCTTTGATCAGATTATCATCAATTATAATCTACTCTCAGGAGATAGCGGCCTTGAATATGTAGGTGCTGAAGTACTGAACAAAGAATTTCTCAAACAACAGGATGGTCAGTACAAGGGTTATCCGCTACGTACCTTCTCAGGAGGTGTATGGACCAACGGTTATTCCGACCACTTCCCCACAGAGATATTCCTAAAGAAAGAGGTGGTCAAATAAATGACCGCTCTACACCACAATACGATCTAAAACCACTGAAATGATAAGACAACTGACCTTAATTCTGACGACGGCGCTGTGCGCCTCGGCATTTGCAGCCACGGGACTGAAAGGTACGGTGGTTGACGCATCGACAGGACGTCCGGTAAGCGATGCCAATCTGTTGCTGCGTGACCAGGGCATTTTCGTGATGACCGATGCGGAGGGCACATTCACCATATCGCAGGCAGCCCCAGGCCCCGACGTACTGCAAATAGTAGCCTTTGGCTATGAAGACTTATATGTAGACGTCAATATAGTTGACGGTCTGACCTCAGATCTCGGCCGTTTAGCTATGAGCGAATCAGGTTTTGATGCCGCTTTGCTAAACTCGGATAACTTTATTTTCGATGAGGAACAGATAGCCGATGACGAAGGTATGATGCAGAATGTCGGTACTATACAAGGTGCTACCGATGACATATTCTACCAGATGTCAAACTATAACTTCTCGACAGTCTATTACAAACAGCGCGGTTTGGACAACACATGGACTACTGCCTATATCAATGGTGTAGATTTCAATGACCCAATGCGTGGCTCGTTCAGCTATAGTAGTCTTGGAGGTCTGACCTCAACTGCTTTCCGCTCGAAAACTGTCAATATCGGTACCGAAGCAGCAGCATACGGTTTCGGCTCTATAGGTGGCTCAACTAACAACACTACTTATGCCGGCGAATATGCACCTGGAGTACGTGCATCAGTAGCTTACACCAACTCCAACTACCAGTTACGTGCAATGTTGCAGTACAGCACAGGAGTAAGCCGTAACGGTTGGGCATTTTCGGCAGCTATAATCGGCCGATATGGCGAAAATGGGTTCAATAAGGGAACCTTCTACAACTCCTTAGGCTATTCGTTGTCACTGCAGAAATATATCAACGACCGCCATTCAATTAATCTTACCACATGGGGCGCACCTACCGAACGTGCTACAGCAGGCGCCTCAGTACAGGAAGCATACGACCTTGCCGGCACTAATCTTTATAACCCTTCTTGGGGTTGGTTTAATGGCAAACGTCGTTCAGCCCGTGTGATAAAGAGCTTCGACCCGGCTGCCATAATCAACTGGATATTCAAGCCTAAAATGGGAACGATGCTGAATACAGCCTTCGCTTTCCGTCACAATGCTTATGCACAGAGTCGTCTGAACTACTACGGTAATAATCCTGCACCGGACTATTATAGCAAACTTCCTTCATACTGGGCACCTACAGCTGTGCCAGGTACAGAAGTGTATGATGCTCAGAAGATGCTCTATGACCAGTTGACCGACTTATGGCGCGAAGACGAAAGCGTACGTCAGATAGACTGGGACGCACTCTATCAGTCGAATCTTCTTAACCGTGATAACTTCGACCGTAATCCGGAATATGCCGGTCAATCATCGACTATACTTGAGTATAATCATACCAACACGTTGTCGTTGATGCTCAACTCTTATATTAATCACCGTCTGAATGATGCAATGACATTACAAGGCGGTTTGAGCGTCAACTACACCGATGCCCACTACTTCAAGACTGTTGGTGATTTGTTAGGCGGTCTCTTCTGGCGAGATATCGATACATATTCCGAGCGTGATTTCGGAGGTAGCACCGATAAACTTCAGAATGATATGCGTAATCCTAACCGTCTGGTGACAGAGGGTGATGTATTTGGTTATGACTACAACATACGTTATCTGATGGCTCGCGCATGGCTTCAGAATCAGATAGTCACCAAACATTGGAATATCAATTACGGTCTTGAAGCCAACTACGTCAATTTTGCGCGTCACGGTAATATGCAGAACGGCCGTTCGCCTGAGAACTCTTACGGTATGGGTCTACGCCATACTTTTGACAATGCTTCAATCAAAGCCGGTGCCACATATAAGTTAAATGGGCGTAACTATTTCGTAGTACATGCTTCGTATGGTACACGTGCTCCTCGTCCCTACGATTCATACGTATCACCTCGTATTAAGGACGATGCTGTGACAGGACTTAAATCCGAGCGTTTCTTGAGCGGTGATATATCATACGTATGGAACTATACCAATTTCCGTGGTTCAATCACAGGCTTCTATAATCATATCTGGGACGCCATGAAACATACAGGTTTCTATGATTATGACCTCAAGAGTTTCATGAACTACAATATTTCAGACCTTGAGACTGAATACAAGGGAGTTGAAGTTGGTTTAGAGTACAAGATAATGACTGGTCTGAGTGTTAAGGCAGCCGCCAACTACTCACGTTACCAATACAAAAATAATCCTATGGGTGTACGTAGCTACGATAACGGTTCGGAAGAGGACGTATATCGTCAAGTATACCTGAAAAACTATTTTGTAGGATGTACTCCACAACAAGCTTACAGCCTCGGTGTGAACTACAATATCAGTCAGTGGTTCTTCGAAATTAATGCCAACTATCTTGCCGACAATTATTATGACCTATCATTCGCACGTCATGAGGAAATGCCGGGTCTGTGGAAGGTATGTCAAAGTGTTGAAGAATACGAACAGCGTCGCCGCGAGATAATATCACAAGACAAACTCGACAATACATTTGTGATGAATCTCTCGATAGGTAAAATGATATATATGCGCTGGGGGTCACTTAACTTTAACCTTTCGGTCAACAACCTTCTCAACAATCGCAACATACAGATGCGCGGCTGGCAAGATGGAAAATTTGACTACACTAACTACACCACTACCAAGTACCCCAACAAAGTGGTCTACGCGCAGGGACTCCGTATGTTCCTGAACGTGGGTGTGCGTTTTTAATCACTAAACACTACAACCCGACATGAAACACTTCAGGAATATAACCTTGCTGCTGGCTTCAGGTGCTCTTCTTTTAGGGCTCGGAGCCTGCACCGGTGACCAGGCACTCCCGCCACTCAATATGCCGGAAGCTCTTGGTGACGCAACCATAGGTGATGGCGAATGGGAAACACCTATGTCAGCTTATCAGGCTTCGCTCGGCACCATACCTCACGACATTTACGGTCTTGATAAGACTGAGGCATGGGTAACCGGTTACATCGTAGGCTGGGTCAATGTAGACATCAGCAATAGCAATATAGAATTAGGAGCTGATTTCACCGTACCCGCTACTGTCGCTACCAATATAATGATAGCTTCACGCCCTGACGAAACAAATACGGCCTACGTAGCCACCGTACAGTTACCGTCAGGAGCAGTCCGCGATGCTCTTAACTTGAAAGACCATCCGGAAAATCTACATACACAGGTAACTATATATGGCCAGGTAGGAAGTAAATACTGCGGTGCCTACGGTGTGCGTTCAGTATCTGCTTACAACTGGGGAGACAAAGGTCTGGAACCAGACCCGGCAATGACTCCACCTGCTGGTTCTCGTACCGTATGGACTGCCTCACTTACAACCGACATGCAGGGATTTACGTTTGACCAAGGCTCGCCTTCGACCGCTGGCTTCGAAGTGTGGAAACACAGCACTGTCTACGGTCTTGTAGCTACCGGCGGACGTTCGGGTAGTGCCGTAACCTGTGACGCATGGGCCATATCACCCGTAATCGACTTGACTGACTATGTAGAGCCACGTCTATTTGTGCATCAAGCCGCCAACTACTTTACCAACACAGTCAATTTCCTTGAGATGACACGTACTGTAGTACGTGAGGTCGGTGGAGAATGGATTGAAGTAGACCTGCCATACGCACCAATAGGCAACTCATGGACATTCAATGATTCTGGATATGGTGTTATCGACGGCATGGCCGGTAAGAAAATCGAGATAGGCTTTAACTATACCTCGACAACCGATATGTCAGGTACATGGGAAATCGATAAGGTCATAGTAACGGGAGTCTATAACAAATAAAGCAATCTCACCATGAACATAAAGCAACTGATGCAACTTGGCCTCGGGGTGCTGGCACTTGCCGGCACAACCGCGTGTCAGAACCACTTTGATGACCCGGGTCTGGTGACTCCTGTGGCAAAGATGACACCTAACACTACCATAGCTGAGTTCAAGAGTATTTTCGCCGATGAACCCAATCAGCTATGCCCCACTAAGGCCGACGGCACACCTTATATAGTAAGTGGCCGCGTCATATCGTCTGACGCCACCGGCAATATATATCAGACCCTCTGTATTCAGGACGAAACTTCGGCGATGACCTTTGCCATACGTCGCGCCGGTCTATATGATTACTATCATCTTGGACAGGAAGTGGTGGTCAATCTGAGTGACCTTTGGGTAGGTCAATACTACTATCTTATGCAGATAGGCTGGCTCGGTGAATCAAGCACCGGAGTTCCGCAGATGAGTCGTGTTGACTTCAGTGTATTCCAGACACACGCTGAACTTAACGGTCTGCCCAAACCCGCTATAACCTACGTAACACCCGGAGAGAAATATCCTGACGATTCAATGTATTGTATCGTGAGCGAGATAGATAAATTACCGACATCGCCCGGAGAGGATTTCTATAATATTCAAGGACAGTTAGTAGAATTCCGTAACGTATCGTTTGAAGGTGCTGGCGAACTGACATACGCTCCTTATCAAGAGAATGCAAGCCGTTACATAAACCAAGAAGGCAACTCTCTTAAACTGTGTGTACGTAATTCGGGCTATGCAACATTCTACAACGATGTGCTTCCTGAAGGTACCGGTACTATACGTGGCATATTATCCTATTATGCCTCAGACCCAAGCTATGCCACTACTGACGGCTCAATCAATGGCTGGCAGCTGCTGATACGTTCGCTTGACGATGTGGAATTTGATGAAGAGGGTACCAAAGCGGAGCCTTATACCATAGAAGAAGCTAAAGCACAGGTAGGTAATGGCCGTAATGCTTGGGTAAGTGGTTATATCGTCGGTTCGGTTAAAGGTGGTGTCAACACCGTAACATCAAACGATGACATAATTTTCAGTAATGATGCTGAGATGTCCAACAACCTTGTCATAGGTCCTACTGCCGACTGCCGCGACTTTAGCCAATGTATGACAGTAAATCTGCCACAGGGCACAGCATTACGTAAGTATGCTAATCTCCAAGATAATCCAGCTGTGTACGGACGTTCAATGATTGTCAAAGGTCTCATAGACTTATTCCTCGGCATACCGGGTGTATCCGGAAGCGGCGAGCCGGACAGCTTTGAAATAGACGGTGTAGTTATAGACCCTGATACGCCTGATAATCCACCTACTACAGGTGATGGTAGTGAAACCAATCCTTTCAGTATAGCACAGGTTATGGATGGTAGCGCCACAGGCAGTGACGTATGGGTGGAAGGCTACATCGTAGGTACCGTCACCGATAAGAGCTGGCCGGCCGATGTCGAGTTCTCTGCTTCAAATGCCTCGAACACGAACATCATCATCTCTATGATGCCGGCAGGCCAGGCTACAACAGACAACTCAGTTCCTGTCCAACTTCCGGCAGGTGATGTGCGCAACGCCCTGTCGCTGCAGCAACACCCTGACAACCTCGGACGTAAGGTGAAACTGCGTGGCTCGATTGAAAAGTACTTCGGAGTCATGGCTGTCAAGAGCGTGAGCGAGTACTCGTTTGACGGTGGTGGTACTGTAACACCTCCTGACAATCCGCCCTCAACAGTAGGCAACGGTAGCGAAGCCTCACCATTCGTAGTAACTCAGATTATAGATGGTACTGCCACAGGCAATGACGTATGGGTGGAAGGCTACATCGTAGGTACCGTCACCGACAAGAGCTGGCCGGCCGATATCGAGTTCTCTGCTTCAAATGCCTCGAACACGAACATAATCATATCCGTGACATCTGTAGGTGAGGCTACCACGGACAACTCGATTCCTGTTCAGCTTCCGGCAGGTGATGTACGCAACGCCCTGTCACTGCAGCAGCACCCCGACAACCTTGGACGTAAGGTGAAACTGCACGGCTCGATTGAAAAATACTTCGGTATTATGGCCTTGAAGAGTGTCAGCGAATATGTAATGGAACCGTAACACTCCTGTAATATAAATTAAGCCCCGGCATAGGATGTCTTTCAGGAGAATCCTACGTCGGGGCAATTCCACAAACCTAACTAAAATATATGCAAAAATCTCTACTTATTATCATGGCTCTTGGCATAGCATCTGGCATGAATGCCGAATATAAGCCAGGCTACTATAACAATATGGACGGCAAAAGTAAAGCCGCCCTAAAAGCCGCAGCCAAGCAGTGTGTCGAGCAACATACAGTACTCGAATATTACGATTTGCCCACTTATTGGCAATATTCCGATGTCTATCCAGAGCTATATAACGGACAAACACGCTGGTGGGAAATGTATAGCAACAACATCTATCTCATACAGAACGGACAGACAGCAAAAGCAAGTTTCTCAGCTAATAAAATGCAACGGGAACATTCCGTCCCCAAGTCATGGTGGAAATATAATGGTGATGTAGAATACACAGCTGCTTACAGCGATATGTGGAACCTCTACCCCTCTGATGGCCCCGCTAACCAAGCAAAACTTAATTATCCACTCGGTCCTACACGTGCTGCTACTTATGATAACGGATGTACGAAGGTTGGACCAGCCATGACAGGTTATGGAGGAGGCTCAGCCAACGTATTTGAGCCAGCTGATGAATATAAAGGTGATTTTGCCCGTAGCTTTTTCTATATGGCGACAGTTTATGATGACCTGCCGTGGGTCATAAACTATATGTACGCCCAAAACACCTACCCTACTCTACAGCCATGGGCTTTTCAGATGTTGCTACAATGGGCACGCATGGACCCGGTAAGCCAGAAAGAAATAGACAGAAATGACGCTGTCGAGCAGTCACAGGGTAATCGTAATCCTTTTATTGATTTTCCGGAACTGGCTGAATATATATGGGGCACCCGTACAGAAGAAGTTTTCCTGCTTTCTGAACAGGGTGGAAATGTAACACCTCCTATAACCGGTGACCCAGTCATAACCGCACCAATTAACGGTGAAGCTCTTGATATAGGTCAGGCAGCTGTAGGTAAGACTGTTTCTGCTGCCCTACGTATAGAAGCCGCCAATCTTACAAGTTCGTTGTCAGTACGTATCTCAGGTACTGATAGAACAATGTTTTCCACTTATCTCACTTCAATACCTGCTTCTCAGCTGAATAAAGGTGACTACCTGCTCTATGTAAGTTATTCACCTACTGAAACAGGAAATCATACTGCGCGTCTGCTCTTGTATGATGGCGGACTGCCCGATGGTGAAAGCATAGCCGTTACGCTTACCGGACAAGCTTTTCCAGTACCAGAGCTGTCAGTACCGGAAGCATTGCCTGCCACAAATATAACTGAAACAAGCTATACAGCTAACTGGACTTCGATAGCTGAAGTTGTAGATTATTATGTAATCAATCGTGTACGATACACGCAGGAAGGCACAGAAGGCACGCAACTGACGGCTGCTGGCTGTTCGCTCGAGATAGATGACCGTGACCCGGAAGTGACAGAAACTTATACAGTATCTGCTTCTCGTTTAGGTTGTCTTTCAGAACCGTCAAATACCATAACCGTGGCTGCTGATTCTGGTATCAGATTCTCAGATGATACAGTGCCTTTTGCTATAGGCGTACAGCCCGGGGGATTTGTAATAATGAGCGAAGGTGACAATACGGGACTTTATGTGTATGACCTTACCGGACGACTGATGCTCAGCCGCGAACGTGTCAGCAGCGGAGAAACGTTCACTTTACCCGATGGCATATATATTGTCTGCTGCGACCAAGCAACCAGACCAGTAAAAATCATCATAAGACATTAATTACAAGCCTATAAATATAAGATATAAAATAATAAATTTCAATACAATACTTTCGCTAATCATGAAATCATTTGTGACCTTAGCGGCTGCTTTAACCACATTTGGAGCTATCGCCGCTATTCCGGAAGGATATTATGACTCACTTAATGGTACCTCAGGTGCAGACCTAAAAGAGGCAGCCAAAAAGGTAGCTTATACACATGAAGTCGTAGCATACGGTGATGCTACATGGGAGGCTTTCAAGACTACAGACATACGTATAGTCGATGGCCGTGAAGCATGGTTCGACATGTACAGTAACGTCATAGTATGGGTAGCTTCAGGTCATGCCGGTATGAATATAGAACACAGTGTGCCAAACTCATGGTGGGGAGGAATAAAAAATGATGCTTATAAAGACCTTTATCATCTTAATCCCTCAAATGCCGATGCCAACAACCGCAAAAGCAATCATCCGTTAGGACAGATTGAGGGTAAACCCACATGGACCAACGGCATTACCAGTATAGGTACTCCAGTAATCGGTCAAGGGGGAGGCTCGGATATAGTATTCGAACCTGCTGACGAATATAAAGGCGACTTTGCCCGTGCATACTTCTATGTATTCACTATATACGATGATATACCTTGGCTGGAGGAAACCGATAAAAATTATATGTATGACGGAACAGATTATCCGACATTGCGTCCATGGGCTTACGACTTACTGCTGCAATGGGCTGAGGCTGACCCGGTAGACTCACGTGAACAAGCACGTAACGAAGCGGTATATGCCATTCAGGGTAATCGAAATCCCTTTATTGATATACCTGATCTGGCCGATTATATCTGGGGTAGTCGTAGTGAAGTGCCTTTCAATTATTACGATGTACAAAATCCGACAATCGTTGACCGTCCTGCCGCACCAGTATTCGAAGACTGCGAACTGGTAGCCGTAAATACTTACACTACCCGTTGGTGGAATGCCACATCTATACACATAGGCGGAACTTCAGGCGATATATATGTCTCAGTTGACGGCAATGACTACACTCTTTGTCAGGGTGGTATTATAGACATACCCGCCGCTGTGTCTAACGGCGAACAGCTCCTTGTATCGGCATACGCCGTAGCTGAAACAGACGGACGCGATTACTACAGTGGATTGTCGACCCTTACCCTCACAGCTAAAGACCCACAGCTGACTGACCTCACTAAAGCTGAATGGACTCTTGCCACTTCCAACACAGAACTGACAACAGAAGACACATATATAATAGTGGCCTCGACCTCTCTTGCTGTAATGGGAGATAATACTAATGGCGGTAAAGTAATGCCGGTAGCAGGAAATGTCACTCCAGATAGCGAAGGACGTATTTATTCGCTACCTGAAGGTACAGGTGTTGTTCGTCTGCTTGATGATAGCAACGGTTATATACTTCAGATAAGTGACATATATGGCGAACTTCAAGGCTGTATAGAACCTACGGCTGCTAAAGCTCTACGCCTTTCGGCTGATGGACTTGGAGCTGACATCAATATAAATGAAGATGGAGTAGCTGTCATAAACTATGGTGACACTTTCGGGCGTCTGCAATACAACCAAAGCTCGCCACGCTTCGTCAACTATACAAGTAATCAGGAGGGTGTCAGCCTTTATCGCCTCACTGACGCAACAGGCAGCGTAAAAGGTATGGAGCTAACTCCGGAAATATTTGTTACTGGACGTAATATAACCGCACCAGTCGGTAGCATTGTTTTTGATCTCAACGGACGCAGTGTAGGTACAACAGGTCTAAATCCAGGTGTATATGTAGTAGTAACACCGGCTCAACACCATGCCAAAGTAATTGTGCGCTGATAAAATGAAATATAATCAGCACTAAATATACTATATGAAATACACTGTAAGAATAAATTGTTAACTTTGCAGCCACAACACGTACTCTACGGGCCACGTAGCCTTGACAAGTAGCTTGTAGAGTACAACTGCAGAGAAATTACCGAAACACTCATATCCTTAAATCAATGCTACAGACAACCAACATCAAAACACTCGACAAGGTAGTGGTAAGATTCTCGGGTGACTCGGGAGATGGCATGCAGCTTGCAGGCAATATCTTCTCGAACGTATCAGCCGGTGAAGGTAACGAGATCTCCACTTTCCCCGATTATCCGGCTGAGATACGCGCCCCACAGGGCTCGCTGAGCGGTGTATCAGGTTTTCAGGTAAGTATAGGTAAAGGAGTTCATACTCCAGGCGATGCCGCAGACGTACTTATAGCCATGAATCCTGCTGCACTCAAAACGAATCTGAAGTATCTTAAGCCTACAGGTATTATTATCTGTGATTCTGATTCGTTCCGTCCGGCTGACCTCAAGAAGGCCGAATATAAGACGGATGACCCTATAGCAGAACTCGGTATAGATCCAAAACGTGTCATGCTCGTGCCGATGAGCACTCTGCTCAAGAGCACTTTGGCTGACAGCGGTATGGATGCAAAGGCTATCGCCAAGTGCAAGAACATGTTGGCACTCGGTATAGTATGCTGGCTCTTCGACCGTCCGGTAGAGAGTGTTCTGCATAAGCTTCAGGCTAAGTTCGCTAAGAAACCTGCTATCTACGAAGCCAATGCCAAGGTAGTACAAGCCGGTTGGGACTACGGTCACAACACTCACAGTTCTATGCCTACTTATCGCATAGAGACTGCTCAGGCCGAACCCGGTACATACGTTGATGTCAATGGTAACACAGCTACCGCATGGGGTCTTATAATGGCTTCAGAGAAGAGCGGTAGACCTCTGTTCTTAGGCTCTTATCCTATCACTCCGGCTACTGACATACTGCACGAACTGGCCAAACGTAAAGACCTTGGCGTAAAGGCTTGTCAGATGGAAGACGAGATAGCTGGTATCTGTTCAGCGATAGGCGCAAGTTACGCCGGTCATTTGGCTGTGACTTCTACTTCCGGCCCAGGTCTTGCCCTTAAAGGTGAAGCTCTTGGTCTGGCTGTTATGGCTGAACTTCCGCTCGTGCTTGTTGACGTACAACGTGGTGGCCCGTCAACCGGTCTGCCTACCAAAACCGAACAGACTGACCTCATGCAGGCTTTATATGGCCGCAACGGTGAGTCACCTCTGTGTGTAGTAGCTGCCGCAAGCCCGACAGACTGCTTCACAATGGCTTTTGAAGCAGCTCGTATAGCAATCGAACACATGACACCGGTTATTCTGCTTACCGATGCCTTTATAGCTAATGGTTCGTCAGCATGGCGTGTACCTGAGGAGAGCGATTATCCTGAGATACGTCCTAACTATGTAACTCCTGAAATGTTGGAGCAGGGCTGGCGTCCTTTCGATCGTGACGAGGAAACTCTGGTACGCTACTGGGCTGTACCTGGTCTTGACAAGGCTATGCACCGTGTGGGTGGTCTGGAAAAAGACTACAAAACTTCGGTAATTTCGACTGACGGTGCCAACCATGAACTTATGGTCAAGACTCGTCGTGAGAAAATAGCCCGTATAGCCGATAGCATACCTGAAATCAAGGTGGCTGGTGATACTTCAGCTGATACTATCCTTGTAGGTTGGGGCGGTACATACGGTCACCTCTTCACTGCAGCCGAAGAGCTCAATGCCAATGGTACACCTGTAGCTTTCGCACAGTTCCGCTATATCAATCCTCTGCCTAAGAACGCACTGGAGATGCTGCGCGGTTACAAGAACATCATCGTGGCTGAGCTTAACACCGGTATGTTTGCAGACTACCTGCAGATGCATCTGCCTGGTAAAGAAATACTGCGCATAAATAAAGTGGAGGGTCAGCCCTTCATGGTAAGTGAGATAGTGGAAGGAGTCAAGAATCATCTCAAGGCATAAGACAATGGCAACCGAACAGACAAATACCCCACAGTATACAGCGGCCGACTATAAGAACAGCCAGACAGCACGCTGGTGTCCCGGCTGCGGTGATCATGCTATCCTGAATGTACTGCATAAGGCTATGGCCCGTCTGGGTGTAGCACCTAAAGATACCGTAGTAGTCAGCGGTATTGGATGCAGCTCACGTCTACCTTATTATATGAACACCTACGGTATGCACACCATTCACGGTCGTGCTGCCGCTATAGCAACAGGTGTAAAGACGGCACGTCCTGACCTGACAGTATGGCAGATTTCAGGCGACGGTGATGGTCTTGCGATAGGCGGTAATCACTTCATACATGCTCTGCGCCGCAACATAGACATCAACATATTGCTCTTCAACAATAAGATATACGGTCTGACCAAAGGCCAGTATTCTCCTACTTCAGAGCGCGGTACAGTATCTAAGTCGAGTCCTTATGGTACTACCGAGGACCCATTTGTACCTGCAGAGTTATGCTTCGGTGCACGCGGTAACTTCTTTGCTCGTAGCTTTGACATTGCTCTCGACACCACACAGGAAGTTATGATAGCTGCCGCACGTCATAAGGGGGCATCAGTAGTTGAAGTACTGCAAAACTGCGTTATCTTCAATAACGGTATCCACTCTTTCATGAGTGACAAGGAACAGCGTGCAGACCACACCATACATCTACGTCACGGTGAAAAGATGCTCTTCGGTAAAGATAACGAAAAAGGTATCGTACAGGACGGCTTTGGTCTGAAGGCAGTAGTAATAGGTGAAGACGGTTATACACTGGACGATGTTCTCGTACACGATGCTCACGCCGAGGACTATTACCTACAGATGCAGTTGGCTATGATGGACGGTCATCGTCTGCCTATGGCTATTGGTGTTATACGCGATGTGAACACAGAGACCTATGACCAGGCTGTAGCACGTCAGGTTGATGAAGTTAAACATCGTAAGAATTACGCTAATCTGCGCGATATGATACTTCGTACCAGTGAAAGCTGGGAAGTAAAATAATATCAGTTCGAGATATACCTACAAGGTATTAAAGTATAAAAAAGGTCTCTTTCAAACTCCTTTAGGGGGTAGAAAGAGGCCTTTTTTATGCACAAGATTAAAAAAAGTGTGCAATATAGCTGTAAAAATTTCGATAATAGAAAATTTTTGACTTACTTTGCAGCCTGAAATTTAGCGAAAACAATATATAATAATTTAAATCGACTAAAATATGTCTGACATTGATTCGAGAGTAAAAGCTATCATCGTTGATAAGCTGACTGTAGACGAGAACGAAGTTACTCCTACCGCAGAGTTCAGCAAGGACCTCGGCGCTGACTCACTCGACACTGTAGAACTGATCATGGGGTTCGAGAAAGAGTTCGGTATCACCATACCTGACGAGGACGCTGAGAAGATCGTATCTGTAGGTGACGCTATCGCCTATATCGAGGAACACAGCAAGTAAAAATCACAACCGAAGCAATCAACCCCCAACCGAGAATATGGAATTAAAAAGAGTTGTAGTCACCGGCCTCGGTGCGCTCACTCCCATAGGCAATGACGTTGACACTGCCTGGGAGAACGCTGTCAACGGCGTGAGCGGTGCGGGTCCGATCACTCATTTCGACTCGTCGAAGTTCAAGACTCAGTTCGCTTGCGAGCTGAAGGATTTCGACCCCTCGAAGCATTTCGACAGAAAAAAAGCAAGAACCCTCGATCTCTATGCTATGTATGCTCTCGTAGCCGCTAATCAGGCTATCGAGGATGCAGGCTTGGAGAACGAGAACGTCAACAAAGACCGTGTCGGCGTTATCTTCGCCGCAGGTATCGGCGGTCTCCACACCTTCGAGGAGGAAGCCGGCTATTTTGCCGTAAATGGAGCGGAGCAGGGCCCTAAGTACAACCCTTTCTTCATTCCTAAGATGATTGCGGACATCGCCGCCGGTCACATTTCGATTGACCACGGATTCCGTGGTCCAAACTTTGCCACTGTTTCAGCATGTGCTTCATCAAATAATGCTCTTATAGATGCGTTCAACTATATCCGTCTCGGCATGGCCGACGCTATAGTTGCCGGTGGTGCTGAAGCAGCTATTTTCCCAGCCGGTGTAGGTGGTTTCAATTCAATGAAAGCACTGTCTACTCGTAACGATGATCCGCAAGGCGCTTCGCGTCCTTTCAGCGGTAGCCGCGACGGTTTTGTCATCGGCGAGGGTGCTGGAGCGTTGGTACTCGAAGAACTCGAACACGCTCTTGCACGTGGCGCACATATCTATGCTGAAGTTGCAGGTGGCGGTATGAGTGCTGATGCCTATCATATTACCGCTACCCATCCGGAAGGATTGGGTGCACGTCTTGTAATGGAAAACGCCCTTAAGGACGCTGGCATGAAACCCGAAGATATAGACTATATCAATCTGCATGGTACTTCTACCCCTGTGGGCGACCGCAGTGAGGCAGCCGCAATCAAGCAGGTATTCGGTGACCACGCCTACAAGATGAATCTGAGCTCTACCAAGTCTATGACCGGCCACCTCTTAGGTGCCGCTGGTGCTATTGAGGCTTTGTTCTGTATCAAAGCCATCAATGATGGTATCGTACCTCCTACAATCAACCACGAAGAAGGAGACAATGATCCCGACGTAGACTACAATCTGAACTTCACCTTCAATAAGGCTCAGAAGCGAGACATCAATGCCGTTCTCAGCAATACCTTCGGCTTCGGAGGCCACAATGCTTCGATTATCTTCAAGAAATACAAAGGTTAATCGGTAGCCACACTACCCTTCACCTTAGAAGAATAACCGCTAACAGGGTGTCACTATTTAGTGACACCCTGTTACATTTTTAGAGGATTAGAGTGTGGAGATTAAATATGCCAGTTCGTTCATTCTTAAGCAAACTTCACGTGTCAATGGTGTTTTTGTCGGTAGTCCTAATGAGATAAGTAGTATTCTGCCCTCACTGCATAGGTCGAAGTCGTGTTTAGCAGGCTTATAGCGTTCGCCGAAAGCTTCGTGGATAATCAAAATTATCCTGCTACCGAGCGATTCGGCTTCAGTCCGTATTTCTTTTTCTTCTCGTGAAATAAAAGGAGACACCAAAACTGTACCTTTAGAAACATCAGAAAGCCATTTGGTGCGTTTTTCCATTTTCTCTTCTGGAGTGAATTTTCGGCTGATTCTAACGGCTTCCTTATCTGGATTGCGCAAAAGAAAAAGATTACCATAAGCTTGGTATTCGTTATTACCAATTTTCAGATTTCTGACTGTCCTAAAAAATTGTGGAAACTGCAGCCTAATAGCCAGTCTATGCGGATTTTCCCTAATATATCTGAAAAGACCATCAAGACTCCTCTTCAACAGCAATGGCTTATCACAATATCCAGCTTGAAATATGTTTTCACCGGAAGTCTCTCTACCTATAAATCTGGAATATGAAATGCCTATATTCGAAACAAGACTTTCAATATAGTAATCAAGATGTTTTTCTGACCATTCTTTTACACGAAGTAGGATATGAACATGGTCAGGCATCACCATAAACTGATAAACCTGTAAAATAGGAAAAACAGACGGTAAACCGATAATCGACTTAGCAATTATACTGCCTAGTTCCGATTCTTTAATATACGCGCATCCTGGCTGCCCTGGAGCGATTCTTGCGTCACCATTCACACTACCAAACCTTACCATACCCTCTTTCTTCTTTAAAATTATATGATAAATGAAAGGTGCGCGATAATTATGCGCAAAAGCTCGCTTATGATATTTTGGAAGCTCAGTCATTCTTAATGAAATTATTATGATTATATACTCTTAACCCAAAGACAGACACCGCAACCCGAAGACAGACACCGCAAGCTGCGAGCCGAAGACAGACACTGCGAGCCGAAGACAAACGCCGCGACCCGAAGACAAACACCGCGACCCGAAGACAGACATCTCTTAACCAAACCCAGTCCTCTTAAATCAGCCACCTACTGCCTCAGAACCAAAACCTACTCTTTCAATTTTTCTGTCTCTGAGTCTAAATCTGTATCTAAGTCTGTCTTTGGGTGGAAAGGCATCGGGACTAAGGGAAGAGTCTGTCTTTGAGCGAAGTCCGGGTGAAGTCAGAAGGATTGGGTATGGTTGCTGCGGTCGAGGGAGCGATAGCCGATGGCTTCGGCTATGTGGAGGCTGCGAACCTGCTCGGAGCCGTCGAGGTCGGCGATGGTGCGGGCTACCCGGAGAATACGGTCAAAGGCGCGGGCGCTCATGTTGAGGCGTGTCATTCGCTCTTTCAGTTTGTCGAGGCCGGCTTGCTCAGGCCAAGCATAACGCCGCAACAGACGCGGTCCCATCTGAGCATTGCAGTGCACACCCGATTCGTTGCTGAAGCGTTGCTGTTGTATAGCGCGTGCTGCCAGTACTCGTTTACGAATATCGGCACTCGTCTCACCCGGTATGGTAGCTGCCATATCATCGAAACTGACAGGCTGTATGTCTACCTGAATGTCTATACGGTCAAGAAGAGGGCCCGATATGCGTCCCATATAGCGGCTCACTTGGCTGGCCTGACAGCTGCATGGGCGTGTAGGGTGTCCATAATAACCACACGGACAAGGATTCATACTTGCCACAAGCATGAAAGAAGCAGGATAATCGACTGTGTACTTAGCACGTGACACTGTTATGACCCTATCCTCAATAGGCTGCCTCAAAACTTCCAATACTTGTTTTTGAAATTCTGGTAGTTCATCTAAAAAAAGAATCCCGTTATGAGCTAAAGAAATCTCACCAGGCATAGGATTGGCACCACCACCGACAAGGGCTACAGGCGATACTGTATGATGTGGCGTGCGGAAAGGACGCCGTGTCATTAGCATCGAGCCTTTGGGTAGTTTGCCCGCTACAGAGTGTATTTTGGTTGTCTCTAATGCCTCACTTAGGGTTAATGGCGGCAGAATGGTAGGCAGACGTTTAGCCATCATTGATTTACCTGCACCGGGAGGACCTATAAGCAATATGTTATGTCCGCCTGCACAAGCCACTTCAAAAGCTCTCTTGACAGTCTCTTGACCGCGTACTTCGGAGAAATCGTTATCGAAAATACTGGCCTGTGTGGCAAACATGCTGCGTGTGTCAATGACAGTAGGCTGTAAGTCTGAAATACCAGTAAGCACCCCTAAGGCTTCAGTAAGAGTTCTCACACCAAATACTTCCAAGCGATTAACTACTGCAGCTTCGGTCACATTCTCGTATGGCACAATCAGTCGCTTAAAACCCATTTCGCGTGCCTTCACTGCCATAGGAAGGGCACCACGTATAGGCAGTACTGAACCATCAAGCGACAATTCGCCGGCAATCATATATTCATTGAGTCCCTGCACTTCGATAACTTTGTTAGAAGTCAGTACCCCAACTGCCATAGGCAGGTCAAAACAGGCTCCTTCTTTCTTGACATCAGCCGGAGCGAGATTGATGAGTATACGCCGATGTGGAAAACTGACTCCGCTGTTATTGACAGCCGATACCATACGCATCTGACTTTCCTTAACAGCTGTGTCAGCCATACCGACAATGGTAAACATCGAACCTTTGCCGGATTCTGTCTCTATGGTCACGGGCATAGCTTCAATGCCGTGTATGGAAGCGGTAAATACTTTAGTAAGCATAATTAGGGAATGAGGCAGAAAGCTAATTCATAAGATGTCTGAAAGCTCCCAAAGCTAATGACAACGAATCGCCCTGATAAATAATATCTCCACTTCGATCAACTACTACAAGGTAAGGTATGTGTCCTACGCCTATGGTTAACGCAGCAGGATCAGCTGTGCCAAGAGGCATCCAAGTGCGAGTGACGCCTTTCAGCGAATCGTTACGCAGGGGTTGTATCCATGAAGTAGAATCTGCGTTCATACATATATCAACGATAGAACGCGAAGTGGAATCTGGAAATTCAGTAGCTAAAACCTTTAAAGAATCTATAAATTCCTGGCGTTGCTTCGAATAGTCATTAAGCCAGAAGTATAGTATCGTTGCCGGTACTCGCGAAGTTATCACCGTATCAAGATGGCCGCGTCCTCGCAGCACCATAGACTCTATACGTGACAGCTGTGACAGATTCGGACCGGGTTGGTCAGGTCGACCAGCCAACTGCACAAGTTCCGAATGACGCAATTTATTGTCAAGACCTTTCCACAGTTCACGATAAAGTTGTGGATCGGCACGCCGAACAAAAGTAGTCAACATCAGCAATAACGACACCTTAGACTCAGGCTGCTCACGCACAAACCGAGCTACAGCTGCATTAATGCTATCCGGCCGACCCGAACGCAAAGCTTCGGCGTTAGACATACGCCACGCACTCCACTCGTCATTGATTTTGTTACCTGATACAGTCCAAGCTAACTGGTCAGGTGAATCTCCTTTAAGCTCTATCTTATTGCCACGCTCGGCGTACACCACAAGAGGGTCATGAATATGACGTGAAGTTATATAGACCAACGTTGGGTAACGAGTAACACCACGCAGCGTACCCTTACCTTCACGAGCCACCATGTTGGTCTCTACATAGAAACCTTGACGTGAATCGGAGGCATAGTATACCACCTGGAAATCAGCCGTACCGACTCCCGAAAGGTCAAGATTTATATTGAACTCATTGCGTGTACAGGCCGCGCACATAATCACTAAAGCAGCGACCATTAATTTCAGAAGCTTCATGGCGCAAAAATAAACATTTAAATTCATACTTTTCACCATTAATAATATTTTAAATGCTCTTTGGAATAAATAGTACCTCTATAGATAATCATTTACATCTTACGGATAAAAGTAAAAGGAGAAGGGTACGGGAAAAAATTGCTAAATTTGCAGTCAAAATCAAGTTCCGTAGAAATAATGAAGAAAGATACAACCGCAATTCACACAGCTTATCCACGGCAGGACACCTATAACGCACTATCAATGCCTGTCTATCATTCGGTAGCTTTCGAGTTTGACGATGCCGACAGTATGGCAGATGCCTTCTGTGGACGTACTGATATGCCAGATTATTCGCGTGTCGGCAATCCTACAGTAACACATCTTGAACAAAAAATACAGGCTCTTACAGGTGCATCTGCCGTAACAGCCTTTAATTCCGGAATGGCAGCTATAAGCGCCATGCTTTTTGCAGTAGCACGTGCAGGAGGCAATATAGTCAGCTCTCGTCATCTGTTTGGTAACACATACTCGCTGCTTACCTCAACACTAGGACGCTTGGGGGTAGAAGCACGTTTGGTTGACCTAACTGACCCAGCCGCTATAGAAGCTGCCACGGACGCACAGACATGCTGTATATTCCTTGAGATTGTCACAAACCCTCAGATGGAAGTGGCAGATGTGAGACGTCTTAGCGAGATAGCAAAAAAAGCCGGTTGTCCACTTGTGGCTGACACCACAATGATACCTTTTACGGAATTTGATGCTTCAGCACTCGGTATAGACTTCGAGATAGTATCAAGTACTAAATACCTGTCAGGTGGTGCAACCAGTCTCGGTGGTGTTATAATAGACTATGGCCACTGGCCCGAAATCACTGTACGTATCAAGAAAGAGATGCTCTTCAATTTTGGAGCTTATATGACTCCTCATGCTGCCTATATGCAGACAGTAGGGTTGGAAACTCTCGGTGTACGCTATCGTCGACAAGCCGCTACAGCTCTTAAAGTGGCAAAGGCTTTACAGCAACATCCAGCAGTCCGTAAAGTCAATTATCTTGGTTTACCCGACAACCCGGCACACAAACTCACCAGCGAACTTTACGGCGACACCTACGGTGCAATGCTTACCATAGACCTTAACGACGGTGAAGCTTGCCGACGATTTATCAACGCACTCAAACTGGTAAAACGCGCTACTAACCTCTTCGATAACCGTACGCTTGCCATACATCCGGCAAGTACGATTTTCGGTCCTTTCACTGCTGAACAACGTGCCGAAATGGACGTACTCGATACTACCATACGCCTATCAATGGGCCTCGAAGACCCCGAAGATATTATCAATGACCTCACACAGGCACTCGATGCCACAAAATCATGAGTAAGAAATACGACTTCGATACCGAGATAGAACGCCGTGGCACCGGCGCACTGAAGACTGACGCTCTTGGTGAGCGCTACGGACGTCCTGACCTTATTCCTCTGTGGGTAGCTGATATGGATTTCGCTACTCCCGATTTTATAATTGATGCTCTACGGCAACGTCTTGAACACCCAATACTTGGCTATACCGTCGAACCAGCTGATTATCGGCCGGCCATCATTGACTGGGTACGTCGTCGCCATAGTTGGGAACTGCAACCCGAATGGTTGGCCTACATACCCGGCATAGTCAAAGGTATAGGTATGGTGATGAACGCCTTTACCCAACCTGGCGACAAAGTGATAGTACAGACGCCAGTCTATCATCCCTTCTCGATAGTAACACGTCTGAACGGTCGGCAGGTAGTCGAAAATCCACTTATAGAACTTCCTGACGGTAGCTATGCTATGGACCTTGAGCATCTGGAGAAAATTGCTCCTGGTTGCAAACTACTTATACTGTCGAATCCTCACAATCCTGCTGGAATAGTATGGGATGCTGAAACACTGCGTCGTGTAGCCGAAATCTGCAAACGTAATGGTATAGTAGTAATTAGTGATGAAATACACAGTGATATGGCTCTGTTCGGTCACAAACACGTGCCGTTTGCCACTGTAAGTCCTGAGGCAGCTTCAATCAGTATAACCTTTGGGGCACCGTCAAAGACATTCAATATAGCTGGAGTAGTTAGTTCATACGCTGTGGTAAGTGACCCGGAACTACGCCGTCGTTTTTACGGATGGCTTGAAGCTAACGAACTCGCTGACCCTACTATTTTCGCTCCTATAGCCACTATCGCAGCCTACCGCAAAGGCGAGGAATGGTTATCGCAGATGCTTGCGTACATCGAGGATAATGTGCGTTATGTTGAGGATTATTGCGCTAAGTACTTACCCCAAATAAAGCCCCTGCGTCCGCAGGCATCATTCCTTGTCTGGCTTGATTGCAGAGAATTAGGTCTTGACCATGACAGCCTCAACGCACTGTTTGTGGATAAAGCCGGTCTTGCCCTTAACGATGGCGAGATGTTTGGTCATGGTGGAGAGGGACACATGCGTCTTAATGTGGGATGTCCGCGCTCGACTCTTACCAGAGCTCTTGACCGTCTGCGTGATGCAGTGAATGGCCAACAGTCAGCCAGTAATAAGTAACTACAGTGAAAAGAATCATAGACATTATCAACGAGAGCCAGCAGCCGGTTTTCTCGTTTGAGATACTGCCTCCCCTTAAAGGTAACAGCATCTATAAGGTATATGACATCATTGAGCGTCTGCGTGAGTTCGAGCCTCAATTTGTCAACATCACCTCGCACCATAGCGAATATATCTATAAACCGCTTCCCGACGGCACACACCGTCGTGTGAGTGTGGTGAAACGTCCTGGCACAGTAGCCATTGCTGCAGCTGTACAGAATAAATACGGCCTTATTCCTGTACCTCACATTATATGTCGTGGCTTCTCGAAGGAGGAGACAGAATATGCACTACTCGACCTCAATTTCCTCGGTATCAATAATCTCTTGGTGCTCAGAGGCGATGATAAATCACCAGGTAGTCTTGCCGAATCTGCTCATCTCTATCACGAACATGCCTTAGACCTACAGGAACAAATAAATCTGTTCAATCAGGGTATAGGTCTTGACGATACAAAAATAGACGGTATCGATACACCGTTCTCCTACGGTATGGCCTGTTATCCTGAGAAGCATGAGGAAGCACCTAACATGGACTCAGACATATACTATCTGAAGCAGAAAATCAAAAATGGTGCCGACTATCTCATCACGCAAATGTTCTTTGACAATTCACGTTACTTTAGTTTCGTGGAACGTTGCCGCGCTGAAGGCATTACTGTACCGATATTGCCGGGTATCAAGCCGATTTCGAGAAAGGCGCATCTCTCTGGCCTGCCACGTACATTCCGTATTGATATACCTGAACCGCTTGCTGCACAAGTACGACAGGCTGCCGATGACCGTGAGGTCAAAGAGATAGGTGTGGAATGGTGCCGTCAGCAATGCCGCGAACTGATTGAAGGCGGTGCGCCCGGAATACACTTCTATACCATGTCGGTAGCTGAGAGTGTGGCTCGCGTAGCTCGTGATATATTCTGATTTTTTATACGTGTTATAAGTCTTATAAATCTTATAAGTTTTATAAATCTTATAGGGTTTTATAAGGCTTATAAATCATATAATATCATTACTTTTATGCATATACACACACCCAGGCATCTCGGTAGCGAGCCTTCAGAGCGCGTTCTTATACTCGATGGAGCCATGGGCACTATGGTGCAGGCTCGTGCTCTGACGGAAGCGGATTTCAGAGGAGACGTCTGCGACCCTTCTATGCCTGCCCAAACAGGTAATAACGATATTCTCTGTCTGACACGTCCTGATGTAGTGACCGATATACACCGTGCATACGTTGAGGCCGGTGCCGACATAATCAGCACAAATACTTTCAACGCAAATGCTGTCTCACAGGCCGATTATGGCACGACACATCTTGTTGGCGATATAAACCGTGCTGGTGCTCGGTTGGCACGCAGTGTGGCCGATGAATACATGCAACGTAATCCTGGTCGCATCATACGTGTGGCTGGTTCGATGGGGCCGACTAATCGTGCTGCTTCGATGAGTCCGGACGTAGCAGACCCCGGGCTTCGTAACATCACCTACGACCAACTGTGTGACGCTTACTTCAAACAAGCTACAGCTCTACTCGAAGGTGGAGCAGACTTGCTTCTGTTTGAGACTGTTTTTGACCCTCTCAATCTTAAAGCCGGTCTTGACGGTGCTGTTAAAGCCATGCAAAAGCTCGGTGTGGAAGCTGGTATAATGGTATCGGCTACTATCTCTGACCGTAGCGGTCGATTACTGACTGGTCAGACTCTCGAAGCTTTTGTAGCCTCAGTAGCTCACTGTGACGCTGTAGTAAGTTTGGGATTGAATTGCTCGTTCGGTGCTGTCGATATGTTACCTCATCTACGTGTTCTTGCTGAAGTTGCACCAGGGTATATCAGCTGTCACCCTAATGCCGGCTTGCCTGATCGTCTTGGTAATTATGCCGAAACACCCGAAACTTTCGCTGTTCATATAGCCCCGATGCTTACCGAGGGATTGGTAAATATAGCAGGTGGGTGCTGCGGTACCACACCTGCCCATATAGCTGCTCTACGCGACGTAGCAGACCATACTGTACCCCATAAGAAAAACAGCAAACCGTCTAATCTTCGTCTTGCAGGACTTGAACCGCTTGAAGTGTGCCGTGCCAATAACTTCGTCAACATAGGCGAACGGTGCAATGTGGCTGGTTCGCGTAAATTCCTGCGCCTCATCAAAGAGAAAAAATATGACGAGGCTCTTGAGGTAGCTCGACGTCAGGTGCTCGACGGTGCCATGATTCTTGATGTCAACATGGACGATGCTATGCTTGACGCTGCAAAGGAAATGACTACCTTTCTCAACTATCTTGCTTCCGACCCTGACACAGCCCGTGTGCCGGTGATGGTTGACGCTTCTGATTGGAAAGTAGCTGAAGCCGGTCTGAAATGTCTGCAAGGTAAGGGTATAATCAATTCCATATCGCTCAAAGAGGGTGAAGAAGCGTTTCTGCATCATGCTCGCCGTGCTCGTGCTTTAGGAGCTGCTGTAGTTGTAATGGCCTTTGATGAAGAGGGTCAGGCCGACACTTACGAACGTAAAATAGCCGTCTGCCAACGTGCCTATAATCTGCTTACACAAAAAGCTGGATTTGAACCACACGACATCATATTCGACCCCAATATAATGGCCGTAGCCACTGGTATCGAAGCCCATGACCGTTATGGTATAGACTATATAAAAGCTGTCAAGTGGATAAAGGATAATCTTCCGGGCGCGCTCACAAGTGGGGGTGTCAGCAATCTTTCCTTTGCCTTCCGTGGCCACAACACTTTGCGCGAGGCTATGCACGCGGTCTTTCTTTATCATGCCATAGCTGCTGGTCTTGACATGGCCATACTTAATCCGGCTACTTCCGTAACCTACGAGAACATCGAACTAACTTTACGTACACTCATAGAAGATGTAGTGCTTGCAAGGCGTCCAGGTGCCGCCGAAGAACTTGCTGCCTACGCTGCCGCTCATGCTGCTGAGAAAGGTGGTGCTCCGGTAACTTCATCTAATGACAACGAAAACGATAACCGTAGCGTAAATGAACGTTTGCGCGATGCCGTAATAAGCGGCGACAGTACCAATATTACTGTTGACCTTACCGAAGCTCTGGAAGCAGGTCAAACAGCTGTCAGCATAATCGAAGGCCCTCTGATGGAGGGTATAGACCGTGTCGGTACCCTCTTCGGAGAAGGCAAGATGTTTCTGCCGCAGGTGGTCAAGACTGCGCGTACAATGAAGCGAGCTGTGGATATACTCGAACCTTATATCCATGACCAAAGTGCCGTAACCACAACCGGAACAGCTGGTACAGTGGTGTTTGCTACCGTCAAGGGTGATGTACATGACATAGGCAAGAATATTGTGGCCATAGTGATGGCTTGTAATAACTATCGGATAGTAGACCTCGGCGTTATGGTACCGGCCGAACAGATCGTAGCCACTGCCATAGCTGAAAAGGCTGATATGGTATGCGTATCGGGTCTTATCACCCCTTCTCTGACCGAGATGGTAAAGATTGCTGAGGCTATGGAGGCTGCCGGTCTGCGTATACCGTTGGTTGTTGGTGGTGCCACTACTTCACGTCTGCATACTGCGCTGAAAATAGCGCCTGTCTACAGTGGGCCTGTGGTGCACGCTTCCGATGCTGCACGTAATCCAGTGATAGCTGCACGTCTTATGGGTGACGAGGCCAAAGACTACATAGAAGCTTTGCAACGCGAATACGAAGAACTCAGACAGCGTTATGAGGCGCAGGAAACACGTCTGTTGTCCCTTGACGAAGTTGTCGCTCGTGCACCTAAACTCGACTGGACTCAGCCGTCACCAGTACCCGTAGAACGCGAGTATTTCAATGCTCATATACCTATCGCCGAAGTAGCTCCTTTCATCAATTACAAGATGCTGTTACATGCGTGGCGTCTTACAGGTCCGTGGCTTGAAGACTTCCCCTGGGACGGTTGCGCTGGCTGTACTGCTGCATGGACGGCCAAATATGGCAATAATGCCAAGGCAATGGAGGCACTGCATCTCTACACCGATGCACGTGCCATGCTCCAACACCTCATCGACGAAGACGCCGACCTCATACGCGGTGCGGTACGCCTTACCGAAGCCTCGGCTGACTCCGATTCTATCACCCTCCACACTCCCGACGGTGACGTGATTCTACCCATGCTGCGTCGCCAGACCGACGACGGCAGCCGCACATGGTCACTCGCCGACATGGTGCGCCCAGCCAACGAGAAAACCAAGCACACTGCAGAAAACTTTGACAGTACACAAGGAATTGCTGACTACACTGATAGCGATATTACCAATGGAAACACTGATTATGTTGGTGTTTTCATGGTAACAGCCGGACACGGTGAAGCTGACCGTCTTGCTACCTTTCGTGTTACTGGTGACGACTACAATGCCCTGCTCCTACAGAGTCTCTGCGACCGACTCACCGAAGCCGCTTCTGAATGGCTCCATACCCTCGTACGCCGTAAGCTCTGGGCCTACGCTCCCACTGAACACCTCAGCGTACAAGACACACTCGCTGGCCGCTATCCCGGCATTCGCCCGGCTATCGGCTACGACTCCCTCCCCGACCAAAGCCTCATGCACGAAGTCGCTTCCCTCCTCCCCCTCCAAACCCTCGGCGTAGAAGTTACCTCCAACGGCGCCCTGACCCCCTCCTCAACCGTCTGCGGCCTCTACCTCTGGCACCCCGACTCCCGCTACTTCAGCGTCGGCCGCCTCGACGACACCCAACTCGCCCACTACGCCGCCCAGCGCCACCTCTCCCCCGATGACCTACGTCGCACCCTCGGCCACCGCAACTGATTCATACGTAAAACCCAGACGGTGGTTAAGCAGTACATGTACTGCTTAACCACCGTCTGGGTTT
>CAYNUE010000045.1:0-15341 GCA_964400325.1 uncultured Sangeribacter sp.
ATATTATGGTTATCTGTAGTATTAATTTCACTTACTTTAGTAAATTGTATAGCAACAGGCTAACATAAGTCTTATAAATCTTATAAATTTTATAAGACTTATAAGATTTATACGATTTATAAGACTTATATCTCCTATAAGATTTATAAGACTTATAAAACTTATAAGATTTATATGTCCTATACGATTTATAAGACTTATGTTAGCCTGCTAAGAGTAGTTTATGCTTAGGCTTTGAGCACACCGAGCTTCTTGCCAACCTTAATGAAGGCAGCTATAGCACGGTCAAGTTGTTCGCGGTTGTGACCGGCTGACAGCTGTACACGGATACGAGCCTGTCCTTTCGGTACTACCGGGTAGTAGAAACCTGTAACGTAGATACCCTCTTTCTGCATCTCAGCAGCAAACTCCTGTGACAGCTTAGCATCGTAAAGCATCACGGCGCAGATAGCACTCTGTGTAGGCTTGATGTCAAAACCAGCTTCAATCATTTTGTCGCGGAAGTAGTTGACATTCTCCATAAGTTTATCATGCAGTTCGTTGCTTTCGCCAAGCATCTTGAACATCTCAATTGAAGCACCTACTATCGAAGGAGCAACCGAGTTAGAGAACAGATAAGGACGCGAACGCTGACGAAGCATATCAATTACTTCTTTCGGACCGGTTGTAAAGCCACCCATAGCACCACCGAAAGCCTTACCAAGAGTACCGGTAAAGATATCAATCTTACCGTAGCAATCAAACTGCTCAGCCACACCGTGACCCGTCGGACCCACAACACCTGCAGAATGGCTCTCATCAACCATAACAAGGGCACCATACTTGTCAGCCAGCTCGCATATCTTATCCATAGGAGCTACATTACCGTCCATAGAGAACACGCCATCAGTAGCTATAATCTTATGGCGACAGCCAGCCTCATCAGCCTCTTTGAGACAACGCTCCAGATCAGCCATATCGGCATTGGCATAGCGATAGCGTTTAGCCTTGCAGAGACGCACACCATCGATAATGGAAGCATGGTTGAGTGAGTCAGAGATGATAGCATCCTGTTCAGTGAACAGAGGCTCAAAGAGACCACCATTAGCATCGAAGCAGGCAGCATAGAGTATAGTATCCTCAGTCTTGAAGTAGTCGCTGATAGCTTTCTCAAGCTCTTTGTGCATATCCTGTGTACCGCAGATGAAGCGTACAGATGACATACCGTAGCCGCGCTCGTCCATAGCTTTTTTAGCAGCCTCGATGAGACGCTTGTTATCGGCGAGACCAAGATAGTTATTGGCGCAGAAATTGAGAACTTCGCCCTCGGTATTCTCAACGTTGATGTCAGCTTTCTGGGGAGTAGTTATAACGCGCTCGTTCTTATACAAACCGGCATCTTTGATGTCCTGAAGCTCTTTAGTGAGATGTTCTTTGAATTTCGTATACATAATATTAGATTTATAGGCGAACCGCACGGCACTAAGGGCACCGCTTACGGCCGTCAGATGTTTTATTGCCCAAAGTTAATGTTTTTCTACCATACCTCAATAAAGGGGGACGAAAAAAAATTGCTACAAAAAAATACTAACTATGTATGGTATTTCAGAGTGAAGCATTAAATTTGCAAAAAAATACGTATACCCATAGTCAAAACCTGACTCTATCATGAAAAATATTCTAATTATAGGCGCTACCGGACAGATTGGCTCTGAACTTACCATGCGTTTACGTCGTGAGTATCCCGGTGGCAATGTAGTAGCTGGTTATATACCCGGAGCTGAGCCCAAAGGCGAACTGCTTGAAAGCGGCCCATCTGCACTCGTAGATATTACCAATCCCCAGCAGATAGCAGACGCTGTAGCAAAGTATGATGTAGACACTATTTACAATCTCGCCGCACTCCTGAGCGCCGTGGCTGAAGCACGTCCTCAGTTGGCATGGAAGATAGGTGTAGAAGGTCTGTACAACACTCTCGAAGTAGCCCGCGAAAAAGGCTGTGCCGTTTTCACACCGAGCTCTATCGGCTCATTCGGCAAATCGACCCCTCACGTAAAGACTCCACAGGATACCATACAGCGTCCCGACACCATATATGGTGTAACTAAGGTGACAGGCGAGATGCTTAGTGACTACTATGCACGTCGCTTCGGTGTTGATACCCGTTCGGTACGTTTCCCAGGTCTTATATCCTACGTAGCACCTCCGGGAGGTGGCACTACTGACTACGCCGTCGACATCTATTACTCAGCTGTCAAGGGTGAGGACTTCAAATGCCCACTGAAACCCGGCACCTTCATGGACATGATGTATATGCCCGATGCTCTGCGTGCGGCTATCGAGATAATGGAAGCCGACCCCTCACGTCTTGTACACCGCAACTCGTTCAACATAGCTTCAATGAGCTTTGACCCAGAGATTATCTACAACAAGATAAAGGAATATGTGCCCAACTTCAAGATGACCTACAAACTTGACCCGCTTCGTCAATCTATAGCTGATTCATGGCCCGACAGTCTCGATGATTCGTGCGCACGTGCCGAGTGGGACTGGAAGCCTGAGTATGATTTGGACGCTATGACACGCGATATGCTGGTCAATCTGCGTAAGAAATTCGGCATCGCCGAACCTGCAATGGCTTAATATAGCACCATATTACTAATAAGAAGCTCTTAACTTATCAATAGAATACAAAAAACCGAAAACTATTTTTTAGTTTTCGGTTTTTTGTATAATTTTGCCGCCGCAAACTTATCCATTCACCAATGCAAAAAGACACACTCGCACCCGAGACATACGCTACCCTGACAGAAGCCATAATAGACATAATATGTACCCAGGGTCCGAAAGCCGCTACCATGGACTATGTAGCGGCCAAATTACAGATGAGCAAACGCACTCTGTATGAAATCTTCGGCAGTAAGGAAGGCATGATAAGCGATGTCGTTGCTTACAATATGCGTAAGACTCATGATTTATATCGTAATATTTTTGCCAGTTCTCCAGACGTATTGGTAGCACTGACAAGAATTTTCCGTAAGCAGCGTGATTTTATGGCCCGTACGAGTCCACAGTTTTTTCGTGATATGGATACTATCTACCATAAAGTACGTGCTACATACGACCATCTTCATAAAGAGCATGAAGAGGATATGCTGGAAGTATTTAACAAAGGTGTAGAACAGGGTATGTTCCGTCCCGGAGTCAACTATCGTGTACTAAGTCGTCTGATGAAGGTACAGATGGAAAGTCTCAAACGTATGGAAGAGGTATTTCCACCCGATATAACTCTGCTTGAGGCTTATGACACCATAGCAATCAGTCTGCTACGCAGCATAGCCACTCCCGAAGGTATGGCTAAACTCGATAACCTAATGCCTGATCTTTAAAGTATTTTTCTACTGAGTATCAGCAGAAAAAACATCTTAATAAAACGAAATAACATCAACCAATTTATCAGAACCATTTATCTTCATCCAAACTACAATGTCACTAAAGCACTTACTGGCGGTCGTGATTATGTTCACAGGCCTCTGCGTTCCAATGAGGGCTGCCGATGACTCAGCAACTACCGAAGGGCGCACACTGCGTCTGTCGCTAAGCGACTGTCTTGACATCGCTCTGCAGGACAATCCCACGGTGCGTATTGCCGACATGGAAGTCACACGCACCGATTACTCCAAGCGTGAGACCCTTGCAGCTCTTTTCCCCTCGATTGACTTCACAGGCGCTTACCAGCGTTCTATCGAATTGCAGACTATCCGAATGAATATGGGTGGTCAAAGCCAGTCAATCAAGATGGGCTCGGACAACTCATGGAATTTCGGCTTCTCGGCCTCAATGCCACTTGTATCAGCTCAGTTATGGAAGTCAATAAAAATATCCGACACCCAGATTCTGGCCAGTCTTGAAGCCGCCCGTACCTCACGCCTCAATCTGGTCAATCAAGTACGTCAGGCTTACTATGGACTAATGTTAGCCCTTACCTCACGTCAGGTAATCAAGCAGAATTACGACGTGGCACTCTTTAACGCCGAACTGTTCGAGAAAAAGTTTAAAGCTGGTACAGCCTCTGAATATGATGTACTTAGGTCTTCAGTACAGGTCAAGAACGTAGAACCCGAACTCCTACAGGCCGACATAGCCGTACGACAGTGCAAATTACAACTTCTTGTGCTGATGGGTATCGACAATAAAGTAGACATCGAACCTACCACAACGCTCGAAGATATGCGCGCCGACATGATGGTTAAAACCTCAGCCGTAGACCGCTCACTGGCTGACAACTCATCTCTGCGTTCACTCGACCTGCAGGCCCGTATGGCTGCACAGACAGTTGCTTTACGCAAACTGGCATGGGTACCTACATTGGCCGCTACCTATAACCTCAACTGGATGTCACTCAGCAACGGTAATGCACTTCGCAATCTCCAGTTCAATCCCTATAGTAACGTCGGCCTTGCACTTCAGATACCGATTTTCGCCGGCGGTTCACGTTACTATGCTCTGCGCCAGGCACAGGTACAGACTAAACAGCTCGCTCTGCAGCGCGAAAACCTTGTCAACACACTCGACATGCAGGTTGAGCTGGCACTTGACAACATTGACCGTCAAGCACGTCAGATAGACACCTCAGCCGAAGGTGTACGTCAGGCAGCCAAAGCATACGATATAATGCAAAAAAGCTTTGAGATAGGCGCCGCTACTTATCTTGACCTGCGCGACAGCGAACTCGCAAATACTACAGCCCAGTTAATGTATTATCAGGCTATCCATACATACTTGGTATCTACTGCCGAACTCGACCTGTTGCTCGGCAAAGAATAAAGGCCTACCCACCTATAACTCAGTAATTCCACACATTAAATTCCTCATATCAACGATTATGAAAAGTTTCGTATATACCGCCCTGGCAGCCTCGATGTTGGCAATGCTTACGGCCTGTTCAGGGGGCAAATCTGACAAAGAGCAGGAGGAAGCTGCTGATCAGCGTCCTCTGGTAAGAGTCGAAGCCGTACACTCGCGTCAGGTAGACCAGAACGGAGTCTACACAGCCACAGTCGAGCCGGAAATCATCAACAATATCTCAGCCAATATGTCGAACCGCATAAAGGAGATTCTTGTCGACGAAGGCATGCGCGTCTCAAAAGGTCAACGACTTGTAGTGCTCGATGATGTAAACATCACTTCTTACCAATTACAGGTTGACAATGCACGCGCAGCCCTGGCCAACGTACAGCGCGACTATGACCGAGCCCTTGAGCTATTCAACATCGGTGGTGGCACACGCCAAGCCCTTGACCAGATGGAACTTCAGCTCACCAATGCACGTAATACACTTGCCAATGCTGAACGCGCTCTGCGTAATGTCACTGAGAATACCGTGCTTACCTCGCCCATCAACGGTATAGTAACAGCTCGCAATTACGATCCGGGTGATATGACAGGCGCTCTACCTGTGCTGACAGTGGCCCGTGTACAACCAGTCAAGATTGTAATCAATGTTACTGAATCAGATTATTCAAAAATACACGTCGGAATGCCTGCTACAGTGACCTTCGACACCTACGGCAACGAATCATTTGACGGACGTGTAAGTCTGGTTTCTCCTACTGTCGACCCAGCCTCACGCACCTTTGGTGTTGAAGTGACACTGCCCAACTCTGACAGCCGTATACTCCCTGGTATGTTCGGCCGTGTGCATCTTAGTCTTGGCAGCGCAGAACACGTGGTGGTACCCGACCGCGCCGTTATCAAGCAACCCGGTTCCGGCAACCATTACGTCTATGTCTACAAAGACGGAAAAGTCAGCTATCGCCTCGTCGAATTGGGTCAACGTCTCAACGACTCATACGAGATACTTGACGGTCTCAACGACGGTGATCTTGCTGTCATCACAGACCAATCACGTCTGGCAGACGGCATCGAGGTGGAGATTCTCGATAAATGATGGCTGATCAACACAGACAATTCTATAACCTAACTTCCTTTGTCACGTAACACACACTTCACACAATCATGAGTCTATACGGCGCGGCCGTCAAGCGTCCCATTATGACCACACTGTGTTTCATCACAGTCATCATACTCGGACTCTTCTCACTGGCCAAACTTCCAATTGACCTCTATCCTGACATCGACACCAACACTATCATGGTCATAACCATATACCCTGGCGCGTCGGCATCAGATATAGAGCAGAACGTAACAAAACCTCTTGAGAACACTCTGAACTCAGTCGAACATCTCAAGCACATAACCTCACAGAGCCGCGAAAACACATCGGTCATTACCCTTGAATTCGAATACGGTTACGATATTGATGTGCTTACAAACGATGTGCGAGACAAACTTGATATGGTGGAATCGAGTCTGCCCGATGACTGCGAAAATCCTATCATTTTCAAGTTCTCGACCGACATGATACCTATCTGTCTGCTTTCAGTATCAGCTAAGGAGAGTATGGCAGGCCTATACAAGATACTTGATGACAACGTAGCCAACCCTCTGGCACGTGTGGACGGTGTCGGCTCGGTATCAATTTCAGGTGCCCCAAAGCGCGAGATACACGTCTACGTTGACCCGGCACGTCTGGAGGCTTACAATCTCTCAGTCGAAACTATTTCGGCTATCATACAAAGTGAAAACCGCAACGTACCGGGCGGTTCATTCGACGTCGGTTCAAACACTTACGCCCTCAGAGTGCAGGGTGAGTTTGACGACTCGTCACAACTCGAAAACCTTCCAGTAGGTTCATACAACGGTCGTATAATATACCTGCATGATGTGGCACGTGTCGACGACTCACTCGAAGAGCGCACACAAGAAACATACATTGGGGGTGAGGCCGGTGCTATGATTATTATCCAAAAGCAGAGTGGCGCCAACTCAGTAGCCATCTCCGAAAAGGTAATGAAGATGCTGCCACGTCTGCAGCGCAACCTGCCGTCAGACGTCAAGATAGGTGTCATCGTCGATACCTCCGACAATATCCGCAACACCATCGCCTCACTTGAAGAGACTGTGCTCTACGCACTGTTGTTCGTAATGATAGTGGTATTCATATTCCTTGGCCGCTGGCGTGCTACACTTATCATTATCATTACAATACCGGTATCGCTTATTGCCTCGTTCATCTACCTTTTCGCTACAGGCAATTCACTCAATATCGTTTCTCTCTCGGCCTTGTCAATATCTATCGGTATGGTGGTCGATGACGCCATTGTGGTGCTTGAAAACGTAACCACCCACATAGAACGCGGAGCTGACCCACGTCAGGCAGCTGTACACGGTACTAACGAGGTGGCCATATCCGTAATAGCATCGACACTGACTCTTATAGCGGTATTCTTCCCTCTCACCCTTGTCACAGGTATGACAGGTGTGCTATTCCGTCAGTTAGGCTGGATGGTTACAATCATGATGATTATATCAACCACTTGTGCCCTGTCTCTCACACCTATGCTCTGTAGCCAGTGGCTCCGTCTCAATACTCATCATTCACGTCTTTACGACAAGCTTTATCTGCCGATAGAAAGAGCTCTTGACCGTTTTGACAATGCCTATGCATCGTTGCTGCGTCTTGTGGTGAGTCATAAGACAGTTACTATCATCATCTGTCTCGGCACATTCGTAGGGTCAATATTCCTGATGAAATTCGTAGGTACGGAGTTCTTCCCGACAGCTGATAACGGCCGACTCGGTGTCAACATAGAGCTACCTATAGGCACACGTGTCGAAATCGCCAAAGAGTCAATGGCACGCCTCGACGCACAGTGGCGTGAGGAATATCCCGAAATCGAAGCCATCAGCTATACTGTAGGTCCAGCAAGCTCCGACAATACTTTTGCGTCACTATCCGAAAGCGGTTCACATATCATATCCATGAATATCCGTCTTTCTGACCCAGACAAGCGTGTACGCGGCATCAAGGAGATAGCTGCACAGATGCGTAAGGATATAGAGCGTGGATATCCGGAATTCCGCAAAGCACAGGTCAATGTAGGTGGTGGACGTAATCAGGGCATGGGCGGTCAGAGCACCGTTGACTTCGAAATCTACGGTTATGATTTCAGTGCTACCGACTCTGTGGCCCGTGACCTCAAACAGATTCTCGCCGGTATAGAAGGTACAGCCGACATCACTATATCACGCTCCGACTATCAGCCGGAATATCAGGTAGACTTCGACCGTGAGAAGCTGGCGCTCTATGGTCTCAACCTTCAGACAGCCGCTTACTACCTGCGTAACCGTATCAACGGTTCGACAGCTTCACAGTTCCGTGAGGACGGCGAGGAATATGACATCAAAGTTATGTATGACCCTGATGCACGTACCAGTATCGAAGACCTTGAGAACATCGTAATCTATACACCGGCAGGCAAGGGTGTCAAACTCAAAGAACTCGGCAAGGTAGTACAACGATTCACACCACCTACCATCGAACGTAAGGACCGTGAACGTCTTATCACAGTCTCAGCTGTAGTTGACGGTGTACCTCTGAGTCAGGTAGTAGCCAATGCACAGGCTGAAATCGACAATATGCACCTGCCACCAGGTATTATCATAGGCCTGTCGGGAAGTTACGAAGACCAACAGGATTCGTTCAGCGACCTTATGCTCCTCGGTATACTTATCGTCATATTGGTATACGTTGTGATGGCAGCCCAGTTTGAATCACTCACCTATCCGGGTATCATCATGACCTCACTGCTGTTCGCATTCTCAGGTGTGTTCATCATACTCTGGCTCACAGGTCATACTCTCAACGTCATGTCAATGATCGGCGCCATCATGCTTATCGGTATCGTGGTCAAGAACGGTATCGTGCTTATCGACTACATCACCCTTAACCGCGAGCGTGGCATGGGTATCCGCACAGCTGTTATCGATGGTGGTCGTTCGCGTCTGCGTCCTGTAGTCATGACCACTCTCACCACTATCCTCGGCATGGTGCCTATGGCTGTAGGTACAGGACAGGGAGCTGAGATGTGGCGTCCCATGGGTACAGCGGTTATTGGCGGTCTTACCTTCTCCACAATTCTGACACTTCTGTTCGTACCAGTACTTTACTGTGTCTTTGCAGGCAACGGTGTACGTCGTGTACGTCGCAAACTACGTAAAGCAAAACAATCATGAAAGCTGTATTCATAGCATACGACCAGGCCCACCACGAGGCCATAATAGAAGCACTCGACAAATCAAACTGTCGTGGCTTCACAGCCTTCGGCAATGTACAGGGCCGTGGGTCAGTAAAAGGAGAACCACATTACGGCACTCACGCTTGGCCTTCGCTGGCCTCGGCACTGGTTACCTTCGTTGCCGATTCAGCAGTAGACTCGCTGCTAACACGCATCAAGTCGCTTGACGAAGCTAAGCCTCGTCTTGGTCTTCGTGCCTTCGTTTGGGACGTAGAGCGTACCATCTGACAAATTTATGTACAAGCAATGAGATTATTGCTATAAAAATTGTTACTGGAAAAAAGACGCGGCTATTTCATGGCCGCGTCTTTTTTATTAACTTCGCGAAAATATCGGTCTAAACACCGTATACCACCTAAAACACAACCTCACCCCTTATGAAAACTTTACTGACTACCGCCGCTGCAAGCTTACTCTTGCTTATCGGCGCAGCCTGTCACCGTCAGCAGGCACGTCTCGATATATCTCTTTCTGACAAGTTTGAAGGCAAAACCGTAGAACTTATAAGTTTCCTTGATTCTATACCTCTTGTGACAACTACTGTCACAGACGGTTGCGCCACTTTCGATGGTGACTCAATTACTGTGCCTACAGACGAACCCTTATTGACCCAAGTGGTTATTGACGGACGTGTCCGCGCCTACTACGTTATAGAACCGGGTATAGCACAACTGACAGATTCGATGAGTGTAGCTACAGGCACACCTCTAAACGACCGTTTCAGCTCGATGATGGTTGCACTTGACTCAGTTGAGAATCTTGATGATATGGACGCCTACACCAGCTATGCCCTCGACCGTTACCGTGAGGAGCCCAAAAGCCAGATTGGTCAATGGTTCGGTATAGAATGGATGAAATACGCTCAGCTGGCAGCTATAGATAGTGTGATGGCTTTGGCTCCAACTTCTTTTACTAACTCACATCGCGCTCGTTATTACCATAACTTTGCCAATCTACGTGCCAAGACAGCACCAGGACAGCCCTACATAGACTTTGAAGGCACCGATGTCAAAGGCGGCAAACAGTCATTCAGTTCACTTGTCAAACCAGGCCGTTACACTCTCGTAGACTTCTGGGCAAGCTGGTGTCCCTATTGCATCAAGGAAATGCCAGCGTTACGTCAGTTATATACCGACTGGCATGACAAAGGTCTTGACATTGTAGGCGTAGCCGTACGCGATCGCCACGAAGACACCTATAACGCCGTTCAGCGCTTCGAAGTGCCATGGGCTGTACTTTATGACACAGAGCGCCGTCCCTACGACATCTATGGGTTCTCAGGCATACCTCATCACATTCTCATCGGTCCAGACGGCACTATCGTGTCACGCGATGAATCAGTTGCCCAAATTGAAACCCGTCTCAAAGCTCTTGAACAGAAAGAATAAAACTATAATAAGCGGAAAAGTGTTAGAAAATAAAAACCTTTTCCACTATGAACACATCCGCACCGATAATCAAGCAGTCATACGGCTCACTAAATGATATAATAGGTAACGCCATACGCAGTAACTGGAACCTCGACGCCCTCACCGATATGGGTGGCGCAACGCTTCAGTACAAAGAAGTGGCAGAAAACATCGCTAAACTACATATACTCTTCAAGGCTGCTGGTCTTCGTCATGACGGCTCAGACAAGGTAGCTCTTGTCGGACGTAACACCTCCAACTGGGCTGTTACTTTCATAGCCTGCCTCACATACGGTGTGGTAGCTGTGCCCATTCTGCACGAATTTACTCCCGAAACGCTGACGAATATAATCAACCACAGCGACTCAGCCCTACTGTTCGTAGACGAAGCTATATGGAAACGTCTTGATGCAGAACAGATGCCGAGTTTACAGGCTGTTCTGTATATAGCTGAATATGGTATGCCTTTCTGTCGCAACAACTCACTACGTCAGACACGCGAACATATCAACGAACGTTTCGGCGAGGAATACCCTGCCGATTTCAAGCCCGACTCCTTCACATGGTATGCCGACACTGACCCGGAACAGACAGCACTTATAAGCTATACTTCGGGTTCAACCGGTATGTCCAAGGGTGTCATGCTGCCTTATCGTTCTATATGGAGCAATATACGTTTCTGCATAGATGACCTTACCTTTCTAAAACCAGGTGATGGTGTGGTCAACATGCTACCGCTCGCTCACCTCTATGGCATGATTATCGAGATGCTGCATCCCTTCGTCAAGGGTTGTCACTGCTACTTTATCGGCAAAGCTCCATCACCAAGAGTGTTGCTGAGTGCCTTCGCACAGGTACGTCCGAAGTTAGTCATAACCGTACCCTTGGTACTTGAAAAGATAGTACGTACACAAGTATTCCCGCAACTTGAGAAACCCCTGATGAAGTTTCTGCTTGCTCTTCCCCTGGTACGTGACCGTGTGCTGCGTAAGATTCACGACAAACTCATTGACATCTTCGGCGGTCAGTTGCAGGAGGTCATTATCGGTGGGGCAGCCATGGGTGCTGACGTAGAACAGTTCCTGAAGCGTATAGACTTCCCATTCACCATAGGTTACGGTATGACTGAATGTGGGCCACTTATCACCTACGAACCGCCTAAGACAGTCAAATTCCATTCGGTCGGTAAAGTAGTTGACCGTATGCAAATTCGTATCGACTCACCCGATCCGGAAAATAAACCCGGCAATCTATGGGTACGTGGTGCCAACGTCATGAAAGGTTACTACAAGAATCCCGAAGCTACTGCCGAAGTCATGCCTGATCCAGAAGACGGCTGGATGAACACCGGAGACATGTGTCTGCTCGATGCCGACGGCTTCGTCACTATCTGTGGACGCTCGAAAGCTATGATACTTGGCCCATCAGGTCAAAATATATATCCCGAAGAAATCGAGGTACGTCTTAATGCCCTACCCTACGTCACTGAATCTTTAGTAATCGACGACGGTGGCAAACTGGTAGCTCTTATCGTACCCGATCACGACGCTGCAGACCGCGCAGGTCTTGGTGCTGAAGGCCTCGAACAGCAGATGAATGAGAATCTTAAGACACTTAATCGTGACATGCCTGCTTATAGCCGAGTATCGTCATTCAGATTACGTCAGGAGCCATTCGAGAAGACTCCCAAGCAGAGCATAAAGCGCTTCTTATACACTAAGTAGCGCTCAGACAGTCATTGTGGTATGACTATTGGAAAAAATTTAGTAACTTCGCACATTAATAATCATACACCACGATGATAGATAAAATTAAGGCACTTCAGATAGAACTACTACAGGCTTCGGCTTCAACACCCGAAGAGGTAGAACAGCTCCGCATCAAATATTTAAGCAAAAAAGGCGCTATCCCTGCGCTTATGGCCGACTTCCGCAATGTCCCAGCTGACCGCAAACGCGAAATCGGACAGCTCATCAATGAGCTTAAAACTTTAGCTACTGACACTATCAACCAACTGCGTGACAATATTGCTTCCGGTCCCGACACATCTCTGCTCGGTATCGACTTAACACGTACAGCTACCCCTCTGCCCCTTGGCACACGTCATCCGCTTTCGCTGGTGCGCTCGGAGATACTGCGCATTTTCGGTTCGATGGGTTTCACCATAGCCGAAGGGCCAGAAATCGAAGACGACTGGCACGTATTCTCGTCACTCAACTTCGCACCTGATCATCCGGCCCGCGATATGCAGGATACCTTCTTTATCCGTCGCGGCCAGGACGATGTGCTTTTGCGTACCCATACATCATCGGTACAGACTCGTGTCATGGAAAGTCAACAGCCTCCCATACGTATAGTATGTCCCGGTCGTGTGTACCGCAACGAAGCCATCTCAGCACGCGCACATTGCTTCTTCCATCAGGTAGAGGGTCTTTATATTGACCGCAATGTATCATTTGCTGATCTAAAACAGGTGCTCCTTTACTTTGCCAGAGAGATGTTCGGTCCCGAGACACGCATACGTCTGCGTCCAAGCTATTTCCCCTTTACCGAACCTTCGGCTGAAATGGATATAAGCTGTATGATATGTGGCGGTAAAGGCTGCACACTCTGCAAGGGTACAGGTTGGGTTGAGATTCTTGGTTGCGGTATGGTAGACCCCAACGTACTCCGTGCCTGCGGCATCGACCCGGAAATATACAGCGGTTATGCTTTCGGTATGGGTATCGAACGTATAGCCAACCTCAAATACCGTGTGCGTGACCTACGCCTGTTCTCAGAGAACGACATCCGTTTCCTGCACGAATTTGACGCTGCCCATTGATAGAATAGTTTTTCATCAGACCAACCCATGACTATCAAAGAACGTTACGCAGGTGTCATAGAGTGGTTTCAGACCAATATGCCTGAACCACGCACCGAACTACAATATGATACCCCATTCCATCTGTTGTTAGCCGTTATTCTATCGGCACAATGCACCGATAAGAGGGTAAACATAGTGACACCGCCACTGTTCGAGGCCTTTCCTGACGCATACGCTCTTGCGGCTGCTACAGAAGAGGAAGTCTATTCACTGATAAAAAGCATCTCATATCCCAATAATAAGACACGCCATTTGCTTCAGGCTGCTCGTATGCTTGTAAGCGACTTTGGCGGTGAAGTACCTTCAGACATCGACAACCTTATGAAACTGCCAGGCGTCGGCCGTAAAACAGCCAACGTCATGTTGTCGGTAGTATGGAACAAGGCAGCTATGGCTGTCGATACACATGTGTTTCGTGTCAGCAATCGCTTGGGACTTACAAATAACTCACGTACCCCACTTAGTACTGAAAAGACTCTGACACGCTACATTCCCCCTCATCTCCTCGCTACAGCTCATCACTGGCTGATACTGCACGGCCGCTACGTGTGCACGGCCCGTCGTCCTCACTGCGACGAATGTGGCCTGCGCCCGTGGTGCCGAAACCCTATAATACCTTAAAACTATGCCCGAACTGTCACACCGTGGCACCGCCATGCCGGCGTCACCTATCCGCAAACTGGCTCCATTGGCTGCTAAGGCCGTAGAGCGCGGTCTGCATGTATATCGCCTTAATATTGGTCAGCCGGACCTGCCTACCCCACCGCAGGCACTGGAAGCTCTACATTCTATAGATATGAAAGTACTCGAATACAGCGCTTCTGAGGGTATACCCCAATTGCGTACGAAAATGGCCGAGTACTATCATCGTCATGATATCAATGTTACTCCAGAGGACATAATCATTACTACCGGAGGTTCGGAAGCTGTAATGTTTGCATTCATGGCTACTCTTGACCCAGGTGATGAAGTCATTATTCCTGAGCCAGCCTATGCCAATTACAAGGCTTTTGCACTTCAAGGAGGCGCTACTATTGTCAGCGTACCGTCAAACATCGACAACGGCTTCCGTCTGCCTCATGTTGAGGATTTCGAACGTCTCATCACTCCACGCACCAAAGGCATCTGTATTTGTAGCCCTAACAATCCTACCGGTTATATTTATACAGCTGAGGAAATGCTGAAGCTGCGCGACCTCGTGAAGCGCCATAACCTTTTCCTCTACAGCGATGAAGTGTACCGTGAATTCTGCTATTCTGACCGTCGTCCGGTATCAGCTCTCTCACTTGAAGGACTGGAAGAGAATGTTATCGTTATCGACTCGGTTTCGAAGCGCTATAACGAATGTGGCATACGTATCGGTACTTTAGTGACTCGTAACCGTGAGCTTTACGCCAACGTCATGAAGTTCGCACAGGCGCGTCTGTCACCACCGCTTATTGGTCAGCTTGTGGCTCTCGCCTCTGTTGACGTACCGCAGACTTATATCGACAACGCCATAGACGAATACCGTCGCCGTCGTGACTTCCTCGTAAAAGGTCTTAACGAAATACCCGGTGTGTTTTCACCGCTTCCCGAAGGTGCGTTTTACACCATGGCTCGTCTGCCGGTAGAGAGTGCTGAAGACTTCTGCCGCTGGTGCCTCACTGACTTCTCTTACAATGGTACCACTGTCTTCATGGCCCCTGGCGAAGGTTTCTATACCACTCCAGGTCTTGGCCGCGATGAAGTACGCATAGCCTACGTACACCGCATCGAGGAACTGGCTGGCGCCCTCGAATGTCTCCGCGCTGCCCTCGAAGCCTACAACAACCGATAAACAACCAATAGCACAATACTAAAAATCCTAAAAAGGACACTCCATTTCTGGAGTGTCTTTTTTAATAA
>CAYNUE010000045.1:15441-16365 GCA_964400325.1 uncultured Sangeribacter sp.
AATAAACTAATAGAGGCACCCCGAAGTGGGGTGCCTCTATTAGTTTATTGGGGTGTATCGTTATTTTACTTTAACGTAAACCTTCACGCGACGTCCGTCAGGATATACCATAAGGTTAACCTGACCCTGTACAAGGTGGTCAACTTGCATACCATCCAGAGTGTAGATACGTACGTTAGAATCAAGTATCTCACCCATAACGATGTTGACACCAGCGGCCTCCATCATCTGGTCGATAGCGTTTTCTACCTCGCTGCCATCCACAGTATAGTCGAATGTACCCTCGTTAGCAACAGCCTCGTAAGCATCTTCGACAGCCTCACGCAGAGCATCGATCATATCCTGGATTGTTGCAGCAGCAGCGTCTACGTCGAAGTCAGGATACTTCTCGCGGAGTTCAGCTACAGTATCGTCAAGCTTCTGCTGCAGAGCATCAACGTCAGCCATAGCGGCGTTGTAAGCTGCAAGGTTAGCTTCCTGACGTGCCTGTTCAGCAGCCTGAGCCTCTTCGTATGCCTTCTGAGCATCGAGAGCTTCGTCAACGAGCTTCGTGATGTCAGCCTCGATACCTGGAACTACGCCAAGCAGAGTCTCAAGGTCGTCAACGATAGTCTTGTTATCGTAAGCCTCGTTAAGAGCGTTCTGCAGGTTATCGATAGCCTCGCTGATAGCCTCACCGGTGAAGTCGTCCTTCACGTCGGCAGCGTCTTCAGCGATAGTAGCAAGAGCGTTGGCAAGAGCGTTACGCAGCTGTTCTACCTGAGCGTTACCGTCGGCAAGAGCATTGTCGCGGGCAGCCTGGTCAGCCTTCTCAGCATCAACAGCAGCCTGAGCAGCAAGAGCATCCTCAACAAGTTTAGATATTTCACCCTCGATACCTGGAACTACGCCAAGCAGAGTCTCAAGGTCGTCAACGATAGTCTT
>CAYNUE010000045.1:16465-28535 GCA_964400325.1 uncultured Sangeribacter sp.
CGCGGGCAGCCTGGTCAGCCTTCTCAGCATCAACAGCAGCCTGAGCAGCAAGAGCGTCCTCAACAAGTTTCGAGATTTCACCTTCGATATCGGCTACAGGAGCGCTAAGTTCGCCAACCTTATCAGCAATAGTCTTATCGTTGTAAGCCTCATCGATAGCAGCCTGCATAGCGTCGATAGCGTCATTGATAGCCTCACCGGTGAAGTCATCCTTCACATCGGCAGCTTCTTCAGCGATAGTCTTCAATGCGTTATCAAGAGCATCACGCAACTGCTGTACCTGAGCGTTGAGGTTAGTGTAAGCTTCCTGACGTGCAATCTCAGCAGCCTGATCATCATCAATACCCTTCTGAGCAGCGAGAGCATCCTCAACGAGTTGCTCAATGTCAGCCTGTATACCGGCTACAGGAGCAAGAATATCATCGATAGTATCAGCGATAGTCTTATCCTCGTAAGCGGCATCAATAGCAGCCTGAAGGTCGTTGATAGCAGTCTTGATAGAAGCACCAGTGTACTGAGCCTGTACATTCTCATCACAGTTCTCAGCTATAGTCTGCAGAGCATTGGCAAGAGCGTCACGCAGGGTCTGAACCTCAGCGTTGCCCTGGTTATAAGCGGCCAGACGAGCCTCTTCAGCAGCCTGATCCTCTTCGTAAGCCTTCTGTGAAGCGAGAGCGTCCTCAACGAGTTTCTCGATTGCACCCTCAATAGCAGGTACTGGAGCAAGAAGGTCAGCCAGCTTATCAGCGATAGTCTTATCCTCGTAAGCGGCATCGAGAGCATCCTGAAGGTCGTTGATAGAAGCGTTGATAGCGTCACCCTTGAAGCTATCCTTAACATCAGGAGCCTGCTCAGCGATTGTGTTCAGAGCGGCAGCAAGAGCGTCGCGCAGGGTCTTAACCTCAGCGTTGCCCTGTTTGTAAGCGTCCTGACGAGCCTCTTCGGCAGCCTGGTCATCTTCGTAAGCCTTCTGAGCGGCGAGAGCGTCCTCAACGAGTTTCTCGATAGAACCTTCGATAGCAGGTACTGGAGCGAGAAGGTCAGCCAGCTTATCAGCAATGGTCTTATCCTCGTAAGCGGCATCAAGAGCAGCCTGCAGAGCATTAATGTCAGAGTTGATAGCGTCACCCTTGAAGTTATCCTTAACATCAGGAGCCTGTTCAGCGATTGTGTTCAGAGCGGCAGCAAGAGCATCGCGCAGGGTCTTAACCTCAGAGTTGCCCTGTGCATAAGCGTCCTGACGAGCCTGCTCGGCATCCTTATCGTCATTGTAAGCCTTCTGAGCGGCGAGAGCGTCCTCAACGAGTTTCTCGATTGAACCTTCGATAGCAGGTACTGGAGCAAGAATTTCATCAAGATTTGCAACTATTGACTTGTCAGCGTAAGCAGCATCGATAGTAGCCTTCAAAGCATCGATACGAGCGCTGATAGACTCACCCTTGAAGTTATCCTTAACATCAGGAGCCTGCTCAGCGATTGTAGCCAGAGCGTTAGCAAGAGCGGCACGCAGGGTCTGAACCTCAGCGTTGCACTGTGCGTAAGCGTCCTGACGAGCCTGCTCGGCATCCTTATCGGCGTCAACTGCTTTCTGAGCTTCCTGAGCGTTAGTAAGCAGAGTAGCGATATCCTCTTCTATACCGGGCACAACAGACATTATCTGGTCATACTCAGCTACGAGAGTCTTATCGGTGTAAGCCTTGTAAACGGCATCACGAAGGTTCTCGATACGAGCCTCAATAGCGTTGCCGGTATATTTATCCTTAACATCAGGACAAGTGCGGGCTATTTCGTCAAGAGTCTCAGCCAGTGAAGTACGCAGAGCAGCTATCTGGGCAGTGGCAGCGTTATAAGCAGCCTGACGGTCAGCCTCGGCCTGCTGGTCATCATCATAACCCTTCTGGGCAGACTGAGCAGCGGCAACAAGGTCCTCGATTTCCTTCTGTATGGAAGCCACAGGAGCCATGAGGTTATCATAACCAGTCACCAGTGAACCATCAGCGTAAGCAGCCTCAACAGCCTTACCGAGAGTCTCAATACGCTGAGCTATCTCAGTACCCTTGAAGTTATCCTTAACATCAGGACAAGTTTCAGCTATCACAGCAAGAGCATCTTCAAGTGACTGATTGAGGTCAGCTACCTGTTCCTGTGCCTGTGCGTAGAGAGCCTGAAGCTGAGCATACTGTGCCTGAGCGTCCTTAGCAGCAGCTAACATGTCGGCGATAGCAGTCTCGATAGCGGGCAGCGGAGCCATTATCTCCTCCTGGTCAGCCACGAGAGTCATATTGTTGTAAGCCTCATCAACAGCTGCGGTCAGAGCGTCAATCTTCTGCTGAAGTTCAGCAGCGGTAGCGTCGTAATTGGCAGCTACATCAGGACATTGCTCGGCTATTTCAGCCTTAGCGGCATCAAGAGCAGACTGAGCAGCAGCTACCTGAGCGCTAAGAGTGGTGTAAGCCTCTGCATTAGCCTCGTATGCTTTCTGAGCAGCCTGGGCAGCAGCAACGAGTTCGTCTATCTGAGCCAAGAGATCTGCAATATCAGTATCTACCTCCTCTTTATTTTCTAAGAGAGTGAGATTTTCGTAATACTCTTGTACCTTTTGAAGCAGCTCATTAATCTTCTGCTGCAGTTCAGCAGCGGTCAGATTAGCCTCAGCAGCCGGAGCGTTAAGTCTTGTCTGAGCCACACCACCAAGGAAGGCGTCCTTAACATCAGGACACTGAGAAGTAATGAGAGCTATAGCAGCGTCAAGAGCAGCCTGTACGTCATCAATATTGGTAGTTACCTCATCAAGTATAACCTTACCATTGATAAGTTTCAGGTCTGAACCTTCACCTTCCCATTCCAGCTGATTGTATACTGAACCGATTACATTGGTAATTGACAGAGTAGCATAGTCAGCGGTAAAATCGCCAGGGGCTGTCAGAGTGAAGGCAGCTACCTCACCAGAAGTACCGGTAATAGCCTCGTCAGGACTGTCGTAGTCAGCTATGATAAAACGCCATGTACCGTTCTTCGAAGTGTTGTCGAAAACCTGAAGGAATGCACCGTTACTCCAACGTGGAGAGTGGTACAGAGCATCGTAGTTAAGCTCGAAACCTGCGGGTACAGCCACATCAAACTGCAGACCACCTAACTTATTAGGAGTGTTCTCCATGTTTACATTAACATAGACACTACCGTCAGGATTAACAACCATCTCAGGCTGAGCAGCAGCAAGAGCAATCGAAGCATCGCCAATCATCACATTGGTGTACTGATCATCCAGTTTAATCTCTTCAGAGGGATTATTAGGATTGTTCAGAGTGATGTCGTAGATTTTCAGCTTCGCATCCGGTATAACAGTAGAAATAGTACGGTTATAACTGAAATTAAGTGTAAATATCGTACCGCTCTCGCCCTTGAAGTTTGACTTGTCGAGCGACACTACCATTAAAGTAGGATTGGTCTTGTTCTTATTCCAGTGAATAGTCTGGCCATTGGTGAGACGGTCGTCATTACGAGTGAACGATTCCAACTGCATACCGGCAGGTAGTTGCAGTGAGAACTGGAGGGCACCGATTTCCGGATCATTCTCCAGTACTACCTGTGCCTCACCACCCGAAGCGTTAACAGTGAAGGCAGGTATGTAAAGCTTGTTCTCAGCCAATGCCGGATTAGCAGCCACCATGCATATAAATGCTGTAAGGGCGTTACCTGCTATGGCTTTGTAGATGATATTCATGTGTAGGATTCTATTAAAAGCATTAATAACAGTAGTTAAGAATCAAATCGGGAGGAGCCGCGGGGCCGTCGGCCTACGCGGCGCCTCCCGATTGTGTCCTTAGTCAACGAGTGTGCTTCAAGCAGCCCAATGGCTTACTTGCGGCGCATCTCTTTGGTTACTGTACCATCCGAGTTGCGGATAATGTTGATACCGCGCTGTACCTTGTTGAGTACACGACCGGCAGCATCATATACAGCCTCCTTCACAGTGTTAGCACCATCAATGATCTGGTCAATCATTGTAGCATTGCCTGACTGCAACTCGTATTCCTGACCGATAGCATCGGCGAAGATAGCGTTTTCAAGGCCTATCTTACCATTGCCCTTAACTTCGATTACAGCAATTGTACCGGCATTGACGCTGATTTCATCGTTCTCGAACGAAGCAATAATCAGACGTGCGCCCTGAGCGTTGTCATAAGCGAAGAGGTTGTGATTCTCTGTAGCCATAGCTGTAGAGGTCTCTACAAGCTCAAGACCCTCAGACAGGTTCAGGTCAAACTGACCACCGGCAAAGGCAATTGCGTTAGTAAGAACTACTGCGTAGCTACGTACACCATTGCTCTCGCCCATATACTTAAGTTCGATAGAGCTGTTGCCACCATTCAGCTTAGCCATACGCATAGCCATACGCTGCGCAGTAGACCAGTTCTCAGTAAGAGCAGCATTTACTGTTGCAGTGACATCAGCAATATTGAGATGCTGACCATTTATAGTACCAGGATTAGTACCTGCAATATTAGCTGCACAAGCTACTAACATACCGCCCAGACTTGCATCGTCTGCAATATCTTGAAGAGTCACACCGTAACCTACCCAATCAATAAGTTGCTGTACGTCGGCAACGTTAACCACCTTCTCCAGCGGGTTAACAACATCACCGAGCAGATATGTATTCTCCTTAGCAGTCTCAATATCAGTCTTAAGATCCTCAACCAGAGCAGCCATACTGTCAAGCATAGCCTTGTATTCTTCAACCAACTGAGTGTAGGTCTTAGATACCCATACAGTAGTACGAGCACCATTAACTTCCTCAGGAAGAGCATAAGAGTCAGTAGCAGCTGTATAGGCACCATTACTAAAGAACTCTGCAAGTTTGCTCTGTTGGTTAGGAATATCAATATTTAGAGCTCTCCAAGCATCATTATACTTCTGTACTAACTCATCATAAACCTCCGGTACAATACCCTGGTTCTTAAAGTTAGTGAAAAGGACATTAGCCAAGTCAGCTACAGCTGTTTCCAAAGCAGGTTTCTCAACAGTGTTATAAGCCTTGTTAAGATTCCAGGCCATATTGCTATTTATGTTGGCCTTATACTGATCAATAGTAGCTTGGTAATTGGCCTCATTTGTACTATCGAGAGCATAAGCTTCATTTTCAGCTTCAATAGCATCCTTCAGATTACCTACAGGAACAGTAAAACTGTTGTTAATGTAATCAGTATCACCAGTATTGTACTTCTCTGCTACAGCAAGCTGATCAGCAATCTTCTCTTCAAGGTTCTCTATGCCGCTGTTGAGAGTTGCATAAACCTGATTGTTGAGAACCACTTTATTATTGAAGGCCTCTGCCTCTGGTGACAGGGTCTCAATGTTCTTCTCAACCTCAGCAAATGTAGCCTCAAGATTTGGAGCCTGAGCGATAGCAAGGTTGCCCATGTTATCCCAGCTTTCCTTGGCATTGTTAAGAGCGGTTTCGATAGCCTCAAGCTGTTCACCGTATTTCTCTTTAACAACATCCTCGTAAGCGTCGAATTTCTCTTTCTCCTCATTGAGAGCCTTTTCAGCAGCATCATAAGCTTCCTGAAGCTCAGCATTGACAGTATCAAGAGTAGTCGGTACATCTTCGGGATACCACTTCTCAACCTCAACAATGAGATCGCATATATCCTGCTCAAGAGTAAGGGCACTATTAGCAAAGGTTGTATTATCAGTGTCAACCAAGAGACCGAGTATCCTTATGCGCAGCTCAACAATCTGTTTGTTGAAGGCATCCTTAGCAGTGATATCGATTTCACCATCAGCATAATCGACAGCGTTCTGGAAGTATACCACCAGATCATCGCAAAGCTGGTTGAGATAATTCTTCTCGGCTTGCTTAGCAGCTTTGTAAGCACTGATGAATGCGTCACGAACAGCCTTATCAGCCGAAGCAACATTGGTCTCACCAGTTGAGACATTAGCTACATCAACTGCATTCTGCAAGTTCTTAATTGCAGTAACCACAGACTCGATACCCTGCTGAGCAGTCGGTTCCTGACCACCACCAAGAGTAGCGACATAAGCCTTCAGATCCTTAAGACGGCTGTTGAAGAGAGGTATCTCAACATTGTTATACTTATCCTTGAGGGCAGCAAGGTTAGTATTAGCACTTTGACTTGCCTCAACAGCAGCAGTTGCATCGTTAACATTCTTAAGAATATCCTTAAGCTGATCTGTATAGCCCTGAAGATGTGACAATATAGACTCATCAGCAGTAGCTGTGTTGTTAAGATTGTCAAGCTTCTGACCCTCTTGTGTAAGAACATTAGCAGCATTCTGACGTACACTCAAATCAGCAGCAGTGCTATCGGTGATAGTCTTATCAAGCTTATCGAGAGCTTCTACAACCTTAGCATACTCATCAGCCCAGTATGCTTCACCGGCTTTCTGAAGATCCTCAGGTGTAAGAGCCGCAAGTGAGGCGTCAAACAGATCGGCAATACCGTTCATAACAGTACCGGCAAATTCGGGACCCTTAACCTGAACATTGTTACCATAAGGCTGATAACGTAACACAGCATCTGTATAATCATCCTGTGCCTTCTTATGAATAGCCAAGAGAAGTTCAGGATCAGTGATACCGGCAGCTACAAGCTCACGCTCAGCCTGGTCAAGATTTGCTTTTACCTCAGCCTCACGCTCAGCATAGAATGCATCAGCAGCCTGTACCATATCAAGATTCATCTGAGAGATAGCGTCATTAATGCTCTCAGCCAAATCATTGACCTTTTTAACCCATGCGTCCATCTCCTCAGCAGTCATGAGGACATTCTGGCTGTTCTTATCCAACAGATCAAGCTGCATCTCAGAGATAAGCTTGTTAAGCTCTGTAGTATTCTGGAACAGGGTAGCGTACTTATCAAGAGTTGTAGCTACCTGCGGGAAGTTAAGGTATGTTTCGTTAGTGATATTGAAACGGTAAACATTGTAAGCCTGTACACCCTGCAGATAAGCATCCTTAGCATCAGCTATAGACTCATCCCAATCGGAGTCAGTAACAGTCTTATTATTCTCCTCAACAACAGCTTTATGGTATTCATCACCATATTCCTCCATCAGCTCGTTAAAGCTAGTCTTAATGGCGTCAATAGCATCAAGGAGTTCCTGATTTTTCTCAAATGATTCACCGTTACGGTAAGCATCGCTGATCTGCTGGTCAACACCCATGAGTTGTTCAAGCAGATCGTGTGCTTTATCTTTATATTCCTGAGCTAATTCATCATCAGAGATGAAGTCAACATTATTGTTGTCTACATTCTCGATTGCCTGATTGATGAGGTCAGCTACGCCCTGCAGCACATTATTCTGATTGTTGTGAGCAGCCTCGTTAGCATCAAATGCCTCTTTCAGATTGTTAGCATCAGTAATAATAGTATTGAGTACAGTCTCAAGAGTAGCCTGATTTTTAGCTGCAGTAAGAGCATTGTATTCCTTCTTGTCTTGAGCCTTAGCCTCTTCAAGACGCTTGATAAGGGCACCTAACTCTTCCTGACTATAGTAATCGTAAGCTGCTTGCTCAGTAGCTTTACCGAAGAAATAGGCATCAAGGTCATCAAGTACTCCTTGCACCTTAGTCTCAAGAGGTTCAAGAACTTCATGATAAGCCTTAGCATTATCACTTACCAGCTTAATCTGGGTCTCTACCGGTACAAGAGCATCGATAGCATCCTGCAGTAAAGTATCAGCTTCTGTGTAATCAGCTACATCAGTAGCGGCAGTCACAGCGTCATCAGCCTCTGTCTTAGCCTCATTAGCTTTAGTGAAGTTGATGGTAGAATAGCCAGCCTCAGTTGCAAGTTTAGCAGCAGCAGCTTGAGCATCTGTGAAGCGTTTGTTGACAGCTGTCTGATTAGACTGAGTACGTGTCTTGGCAAAGTCAAGCTGAGCATCTTCTACCTGCTGCAACAGGTTATCCTCTTCAATGCTCTTTCCAAGAGCAACAGCTGCCTCATAACATTGCTGGCCGGGAAGTTCCCATGCATCTTCAAAAGCAGTATTTAAAGCAACCAGTTGTTCCTTAAATGGCTCTACTGTATTAGTAGTATAGGTGGTTTTGTTAAGGTCAGCACCGGCTACAGACTGCTTAGCAGCAACCTGAGCTTCGAGAGTTGCTATAGCCTCGCTAATATCCTGTATACTATTATAAGCTGTCGCCAAAGCATCAATCATATCATCAGCTGCAGGCGTCAAAATCTCATTGATAGTATTCAACAAACCATCGCTTGAAGTCTTAAGCTGCTCGTCGCTCAGATAGTTCTCATCATCCTCAGGAAGTGAGGCACCGGCAATCATATTGTCGATAGTATTCTGTATGCTCTCTACAGACTCCTCAAACTTAGTGTAGACATCATATTGTGCGGGCAAGTCCTTCTCCTCAGAATAGTCTGCAATATGTTTCTTGAAGTCATCAAGAGCATTCTGAACATTAAGAATAGGATTAAGACGTGCATCCTTCCAATCCTTAGCAGTCTCAATAGCCTGTTCAGCGTTAGCGACAGCTGCATTATACTCATCACTGTTAAGGGTATGAGCCTTATAGTCAGCTATCAATTGGTTACGGAGTTCCTCAAGAGCAGTCTGAGCCTTACCGTATACATCGGTATAAGCATAACGTAAAGACTCCGGTAAAGCCTGGATAGCAGGATCAGCAGGATTTGTTACTTCCTCTGTCAGCTTACCTTGGAGAGCACGATAGTTATCACGGTCAGCCTTATATTTATCATTTTGGTCAGTGACAATACCATCAATTTCGTTAAAGGAAGCTTCTATCTGTGCTTTGATTGAAGCGATGATAGTCTGGTTAGCTTCAAGTTTAGCAGCAGCACCTTCTTCCTCACCAACTTTTATGGTAAGGGTCTTAATACCATCATTGTAGGCCTTATTAATCTGCTCCTCATAAGTAGCAGCAAGTTCATCGTAGACAGTCTCGTAAGGAGTTATACCTTCAAAGTCAGCTATATCAGCAAGACATTTATCTTTGTACTCAGTCAACTTACTGTAGTCAGCCATAAACTGCTCGTAAGCCTGACTGTCAGTATTTACCTCATCATAGGTTTGCTGAAGAGCATCAAGTTTACCTTGGAGAAGAGGAGCCTGGCTTTCAAACTCAATCTTCTCATAAAGGTCAGCATAAGTAGTCTCAATAAGACTCTTATAGGCATTGATTTCCTCAGAAAGTGCCTTAGCATCGGCTAAGCACTCATTCTGAACATATTCAGTATTATCTTCGATTTCGCCAAGCAGAGTAGCGATATCCTCAACCAGCTTGTCAGCCTCTGCAATGAGAGCCTCATATTTCGGCTCATTGACGAGTTTATTCTGATAAGCTTCATTCTCAGCCTCAACAGCAGCATTGTAGTCTTCTACTTCTGTAGTAAGCTCATCAATAGCGGCTTGAATATCATTAGTAGGCTTATTGAAGCCATACTTCTCATAAGTTGCGAAGTTCTCAGTAGCAGCATCAAGAGCAGCAATCTGATCTTTCACATCAGCTATCTGACCTTCCAGCTCAGTTTTCTTAGCATCAAGTTCGTCCTTGATTTCCTCACGGTCAGTATCGACAGTCTGAAGTGCTTCTAAATTATCAAGTGCAGTTTGCAGTTCAGCAACAGCTGCATCCTTATCAAAATCAAGGACAATCTTAGCGCTTGTGAATGAGTAAGCACCACCATCCTTATCATCTTGAGCCCAGATACAAATAGTTACCTCAACCTTCGAAGAACCAGTAACTTCAAAACTGAATTTACCATCTTCTTCAGAAAGAGCAGTAGGCTCAGAAGCGCCGGGCAACTTAATTCCAACCTGAACATTGGTAGCTTCTTCAAACTCTACCAAATATTTACCGGCAGGGAGTGACAGTTTATAAGTCAAGGCTGCATTCTCACTACCTAAACCAGCAGGAATACTTATTGTGTTATCCTGAATCAAGTTTGCAGGGTCTCCAAAGACACTCGGGAAATCCCAATCCGAAGCCTCAGGAGTACCGTTCTCCACAGGAGGATATGCTGCCAAGGCCGGAGTAGCCATGGAACCGGTAAGAAGCAACGAAGCGAATATCTTCTTTTGCATGTGTAAAATTTTTAGATTGGCTGTTAGTATTATGTTGTTTTTTCTTTTACGCTATATTTCGGACTATCATGAGGATAGATGTAGGCTACCATGAGGATAGTTGAAGATAGTGACAATTACTTCACCGGTGTACACGACACCATACAAGACACCCTTGCCAGAAGTATCTGTAAAGTTGCACAAAAGTAGCTAAAGTTTGATAAGTTATAAATAAGCAAAATGTTAAATATTGTTAAGACACAAAATTTAACCCTTTCCACTTTCAGCTCTATACCCCTATAGTATGCAGCTGCCACCCAAATTCAGCCGGCGGTCACAGCACCTAAGCACTAATGACTCCCTTTTGTACGTTATTGGCTGCAAAGTTACAACACCTGCCGCCAAAATCCAAATATTACCACTTTTTTAACTTTTAGTTTTATTATTTGACCTATCTGAACTAAAAGAGGTTTTACAGGCAGGGTCTGAGAAAAATATATACTGTTTTATATTTTCCTGAAGTTGCGTAACTTGGGTGATTAAGTGTTTTCCCTCCTCTGCTTCAAGATAAAATACATTTTGGTAATCTGCTTTCTCCCGCATTGTCTGCAATCTACTGTACAAAATGCCATCGACTCTATCAAACTTACCTGTTAAAACATAATGCTGTCCGAATTGTGATGAAGTGCCTTTATGAGTTTGAGCCTTTATACCGTCATTAAGCATTAATGCAGTGACCGCATGGAATATGGTATAGTCTATTAGCCACTAAGTCCCAATAATCAAGGTCAGCATTGGCTTTAGCCTGCTGAAGATTACGGTCAGACTTTTCTATAAGCAACCTTATCGCAATTTGTTTCTGTTCTTCTGATAGACTCATAAACGGATATATGTGGAAATTACATTATGGTAAAAAGCTGTGTTGCTTTCTTTCAGCCATTGACTACGTGTATAATGCAGAGGAGTAATCTGCTCACCGTAACGCCACCCTAATTCAGCATAAGGAAAAGCAAACGAAGCATAATCATCAGATGTGGCAAGCGCATCATCTGTGAGTATAAGTATATCCCAATCAGAACCGGAATGTGCCGTGTCTGTAGCATGTGAGCCATAAAGGAACACCTCACCCCTACCGTCAGCAAACATTGTATGTGCCAACAGAGATAATTGCCGTAATATTTCCTTGTGGTATGCCATCTGACTTTTCAGATTAATTTAGAAAAAGCCTTTTCTCATTAACGATTATATCTTATTATTTGTTTGAAGCCCTAATAACCACCGGAGCTGTCAGACTCATCAGAGGTATGGAATAATACCAATAGCTCCGATAATTCTGACAACTCCGGTGGTTATTAGGGCTCCGGTGATTACTTCACTGGTGTGAGGTCTTCGGCTTCGACATCAACAATGCGTGAGGGGTCGTCGGTAATCTGGAGGGCAGCAAGTTCATCTTTGTTGGCAACTATGAGTTTGCTGTATTCACGCAGACCGGTACCGGCCGGAATGAGGTGACCACAGATTACGTTCTCTTTCATACCTTCGAGGTAGTCGGTCTTACCGTTGATTGCAGCCTCGTTAAGTACCTTAGTGGTCTCCTGGAACGAAGCGGCCGACATAAAGCTCGAAGTCTGAAGAGCTGCACGTGTGATACCCTGAAGTATCTGCTCCGAAGTAGCTGGCATAGCGTCGCGTACCAACATCGGACGCAGGTCCTTACGCTTGAGGGCCGAGTTCTCATCACGGAGCTTGCGCACTGTGATAATCTGACCGGCCAGATAAGTCTGGCTGTCACCGGCATCAGTGATGACCTTCTTATCCCAGATACGGTCGTTCTCTTCCATGAACTCACGCTTGTCAACAACCTGCTGCTCCAAGAAGCGAGTATCGCCCGGATCAAGAATATTGACCTTACGCATCATCTGGCGAACGATAACCTCAAAATGCTTGTCGTTGATCTTCACGCCCTGCATACGGTAAACGTCCTGCACCTCGTTGA
>CAYNUE010000046.1:0-27160 GCA_964400325.1 uncultured Sangeribacter sp.
GAACGTCACGTTTAAAAGAGTAAATCATATCCTTACGAGACCTTTTTTTAGACGTATAATGTCCCCTTTACGCTCCATACGCTTAGCCTTCATTGCTAAATTTACACAATCAGGAAATACAGAACTCAAATCCTGCATTCTAAACGGTAAATTTCTGAAATCTTCAAGCTCTATATTACAATTACTACTATCTTTGTCCCTCATGCACTTTTTCCTTGTCGTCAAATTCTTCTTTTCCAATTTCTCAAATACTAAACGGATTTTTAGGTAGTCATGCACTAATAGTATAAAGTTAGATAAATTTCAGTTCCTGGTGAGGATTAATTCAATAATAACGATTATATTTGTATCTATACTTAAAAAGTAAAAATGTCTGAATCTAAACATAACCTCACTTCAGCAGCACGACGTCTACTGACCGCAGTAAGGCGATGTGTTGATTTACTGCCGGCACAGTCGCGCCTGCTCGTCACTATAAGCGGAGGAGCAGACAGTGTAGCATTACTTCGGTCACTACAAGCCATAGGAGTCGATATAGTGGCAGCACATTGCAACTTTCATCTACGTGGTGACGAAAGCAATCGAGATGAAGCTTTCACACGCAACCTGTGTGAAACATTAAACATACCCCTGGAAGTAACTCATTTCGACGTAGAAGCAGCCCGACTTGAGGGAGAATCGGACGAAATGACTTGTCGCCGTCTCCGCTACGAGTGGTTTGATATTTTAGTAAAACGCTACGAATGTGCACGCATAGTCACAGGACATAATGCTGATGATAATGCTGAAACCTTACTCCTTAACCTATTGCGCGGAAGTGGCCTACGCGGTCTACGTGGTATGCTTCCCGACACAGGTCGTATACTCCGACCTCTACTGACATGTAGCCGTGCGGATATTATCGCCTATCTCAAAACGCTTAAACAAGATTATGTGACCGACTCTACAAATCTTACTACCGACTATAGACGCAATTTCATACGTCATGAAGTATTACCCTTGCTTGAAAGCCGCTGGCCCGGCACACGTTCTGCCTTACAACGTACGCTACTTGCCCTACGCGGTCAGGAACTTATAGTGGAGGCGGCTATACAGCAGGCACTATCTACCTCAAGAGAAAATAAATTGCCATTAAAAACCATAAACAATTTTGCCGACCCAACTACGCTTCTCTTAAGCTACATAGCTCCGTTGCAAGGTACTCCTGAACTGGCTCAGTCAATGGCTAAGGCTGCTACCGCACCAAATGGTCAACGATGGCAGTTAGCTGATGGTATTACAGCGATTATGCTTAATGATGGCTTACATATCGACCGTACTGAAATCCCACTTCCTCCTTTAACCTGCACCTGCGTAGAAATGAACGATGAAACACGACGAATAATGCGACGTCCCGGCCTACCAGTAGAGGTATGGTTGCCCCGTCCTCTCGATAACTACACAGTACGTTATCCACAGCCTGGTGACCGCATTGCACCTCTCGGTATGAAAGGTACCCAGTTATTAAGTGATATAATGAAAGACGCTCGTGTGCCAGCAAGCAAACGCCAACAATTACGTGTCATAGTCGACCCTGAAAATGGTGAGATAATATGGCTCGAAGGTTTGAAACGCTCACGTCATCAATTAGTGACAGGAAGGGTAGCCTATCGTGTGACTTCAAACTAATAATATTATATCCTTAATATACAGCTATTAATTTGAATCACGTATTCAATTGTCTACCAATCTTTCGGTAGACAATGGATTTTTTGTAACTTTGCACTCGGAGTGATAGCCACGAAAATTCATTACACTATCGATAACCATTATGCCATCATTCGAACTTCCTTCATTATTTGAAGATTGTGAAAGTATTGCAACCGTTGAGCCTGTTCGCTCACCACTCAACTATATAGGAGGAAAGTTCAAACTCTTACCCCAATTACTCACACTCTTTCCAAAAAAGATAAATACTTTCGTCGATTTATTCTGCGGAGGCTGTAATGTTGGCATCAATGTCACTGCTCAGCATGTTGTATTTAATGATAATCTTGTCTATCTTATAGACTTGTACAGTGCTATGCAACAATACACCACCACAGAAATTATAAAGCATATAGAAAAAAGAATTGAGGAATTTAATCTCTCGCAAACTAACGCAGAAGGTTATAATCATCTGCGTAAGTTATACAATACAGATCGGACAGCTTTAGATTTATTTGTATTAGTAGCATACTCATTTAATCATCAGATACGCTTTAACAGCTCCCACGAATTTAATAATCCTTTTGGAAAAGAGCGTAGTTCATTCAATCCTACAATGCGTAGAAATTTGGAGTTGTTTCTTAAACGCCTTCACTCTATTTCATGCGAATTCACCTCAAAAAAATTTGACGAATTTGATATAGGTATATTAAATAAAGGTGACTTTGTATATTGTGACCCACCCTATCTTATTACTACTGGTACCTACAATGATGGCAAGCGAGGATTTACCGGTTGGAATGAGAGTGAAGAATATCGTTTGTTATCTTTGTTAGATTCTCTTGACGCAAACGGAGTAAGATTTGCCTTATCTAATGTACTTACTCATAAAGGTAGACAAAACACCATTCTTCAAAACTGGATTGACTCCAAAGGTTACAGGGTTAGACACCTTACGATGAATTATGCAAATTCCAACTATCATACTGCCAACCGTGACATTAATGGTTCAGATGAAGTACTAATTATTAATTATGCTTCCTAATGCGATATATAGGCAATAAAAAAAACCTAATCGAAAGAATAGCCTCCAAGCTTGATAAATTAGGTATTCAAGGAAACTATTTTTTTGATTTCTTTGCTGGCACTGCTAACGTTGGATGTTTCTTCAAAGAAAGAGGATATACTGTTTTCTCATGTGATTTGCTCTATTTCTCTTATTGCCTTCAAAAAGCTTATATTGAGAATAATGATGAGCCACAGTTCAAAACGCTTCTGAATCATATCAGCCTAAAAGATTCTAATTTGTGTACTTCTCCCTTAGAGCAAGTAGTGACTTATCTAAACAGCATTGAAGATGTTTTTGGTTTTATCTCAATGAACTATACGCCTTTAGGCACTAAAAATCTACCACAACCAAGAATGTACTTCAGTGAAGAGAATGGTCTTAGAATTGATGCTATCAGACAAAGAATTGAAGAATGGAAAGAACAACAGTTAATTAATGAGGCAGAATATTATATTCTATTAGCTTGTTTAATCGAATCTGTTTCGTTCTATGCAAATGTAGCAGGCGTTTATGGAGCATTTTATAAAAAATGGGATCCTCGAGCTGTAAAACGTTTTACACTACGCCCAATTAAAATTTATAATAATAGACAGGCTAATAAGGTATTCCACGCCAATAGTCTTGAACTTGTGGAGACACTTCACACCGATATATTATATCTTGACCCTCCTTATAATGCGCGACAATACCTTCCTAATTACCATTTGATAGAAACGATAGCTCGTTATGATAATCCTACTATCAAAGGAATAAGCGGTATGCGTTCATATCAGAAAGAAAAATCAACCTTCTGTAATGCTACAACTGCTATCCGCGATTTAGAGTATATTGTTGCTAATGCTAATTATAAATATCTTATCCTTAGCTATAATTCTGAGGGTATTATGCCAACACAACTAATACTATCTACTTTATCCAGATACGGCACCGTAACATTAGAAGAAATTGAATATTTAAGATTCAAAAGCAATAATAACGGTCTGTCAAATACTAAAAGACACGTACAAGAACAACTTTTTATATTAAGTAAATGAATTTAGAAACTAAAAATCTTTGGATTCTTACTGAAGAACGTCCTAAAAAGACTGTACTTCAGATGATTTTTGAGTATTTTGCTAAAGATCATAACTGTGGTTTCATAGGACAAGAGCTTCATATAATACCCATACTGAATAAAGATAAAAGCTTTGAGTTTACTTATGAAGTTATAGGATTTACTTGTTCTAAGATTAATAAGGTTTTCATAAAAACAGTCTCAGGCAGCTCAAGCTTCACTGACTTTCTTATATTTTATCAAGATGAAATGCCCAAAGAAGGCAGTGAACCCCTCTATGCTATTGAAGAGACAAAAACTGACGATAAAGAAAGTCGAAATACCGGAGTGTACCAAAGATGTTCCAAATTTGTATTTCTACGCTATTTTTATCCACATACAAAAATGGTAATGCTTTATGCTCTCCAAGTAGAACAGAAGACTATACCAACTAAAACATACATTTTTGGCACAAGGCTTTTAATGACTTTAGGCGTGACTATATTAGGCAAACGTCTTGATCATAATGTATTCGTCCCTTTTAAAGATATCGATGAAATCATTACAGCCAAAAATTCAATGCCTCGTCCTCCTGCTGAGTCCAATGTACCTATTGTAATAACCCTCAATAAGGAAAACAATACTATAGAAATATCGGGAAGACTCGTTAAAAACAATAGCCTATCGCATGACCCTAATATCGGTGCTTTAAGCATAATAGCAGCTTGTCTCAGAAAACTAAATTGGAAAGGCAAAATCGTTATCACACGGCATGGACTATTACAGAGTCACGTAGGACATAATAACAAATTCGTTCAAATCGCAAATAAGTTAGATATTGATTTACAAGATTTAATTTTACCCAAGGCTACCCTACCACCACTTTACTGGCATTACGACCGTGACGGAGAGAAATTAGGTACTATATTTATGCACATAGCCGTGGAAAGTTTTACGGACAGCTATGCTATCTTTGAGAATCACGCAGGTTGTGAAAAGAGTTATTTTACGACTTCAAGTGGTGAACATATTCCATTAGCAAAATATAGCGACCGTGATGCGTATAAAGCTGGAGATAAAACTAAGATAGTAGCCATTCCAGATCTTGTCCTTCTTGATATCAAAGATACGGAAGTCATCACTATCGAAGGAAAAAAATATAAAAATCGTAATGCTGGTATCAAGGAACTTGCAGGATATGATGCTTTCGATAAGCTATATCTCGAACAGTACTATCCAGCTTATAGCATAATACGTACTGTAGTTCTTTACGGTAGTAAACAAGACCGTATTACAGAAATAGAGATAGGATTTCTACTTAATGAAAAAGGTAAAATGATACTCGGTATACGTGCTCCTAAACTATTTACCCGTGCTATTAATAATCTTTTAGATTACTGGAATTAAACTTTAAGATAAATAGTTCTTAAATCATTCTTACTACAGTTAGAAAGGAATACATTCTTACTACTAAAACAGGCATGAATACTCTGAAGTGTGAAAAACAAAAAATTTGCATAATTGGGAAAGTATGCTTAACTTCGCACCACAAATGCGTTGGAAAAACCAAACCCGCAGTGTAAGCCCGGTGTTATGATTGCTGAGGTCAGGGCTATTGCCCTACACCGGTTGACATATCGAGATATTCTTCGGGCAGTTCAGCTCGTCTCGCCTATAGCCCTGACAAATAAAACATACCATACTTTTTCCACATTTCGCTTTTATTATGGTTGGTGACACCCATATAAGCGTACATTCCTCTCACAAAAAACCGACCCATAACCATGTCGTATATAACAACGGCTGGTGTAAGTCAGGATCAAAAAACCCACACAATCACCGAATATGTTTCACATTGATGATTTAGAAGCCATGGACGAGGGTGCCCTCAGGCAACTCGCCGACTCTATGGGAATGAAAAAATCAACTTCTGCCTCGGCTGCCGAGCTCACAGAATACATTCTCGACAATCAGGCCATAGACCTTGCCAAGGAGGAAGTAAGCAAGCAGCCAGCTAAAAAGGCTGCAAAAGAGAAAAAACCACGCGCTAAAAAGACTACTAAAAAAGCCGCTGACAACGCTGCCGAAAGCGTAGCCGAGCAGCAGAAAACCGAGGCAGAAACACCTGATGTGACTGCTGAGGGTGCTGAGGCACAACCTAAGAAACGCACGCGCAAAACCAAAGTAAAACGTACCGACACACAGGAACCTACTGCCGAAAATCCTGTTGTAGTTGAAAATGCTGCTCCACACACTCAAAATAACGATAAGTCAGACAAAGCGCCACAAACGGAACAAACGGAATCAATAGAGACCGAACTTAAAACAGAAGGCTTGGCTGATGATGTGATAATTGGGCCTTCAGATACCGACATACCACTTCCGCCCTTTCTACCTATAACCATTGTGGATGACACACGTTTGGAGAAAGAAGAGGAAGAGCAGCCACAAGCTACTGTAGCTACTGCTGAGGTACAGACAACAGTTGACAATACACCGAAACCAGAGATTCAACAACGTCCTGTACAGAAGGTACCTGTAAAAAGTTCTAAACCCTCGCTTGACTCCTTTTTCTCAAAAGCTAAGGGAAAGACTTTCACACCACGCTCACAAAGAGAAATAGAAGAAGCTGCTATAGCTGCCGCACAAGCTCCTATAGAATTACACGAACCTACGGTAGAGCCTACAATACCAGCATCCCCAATCATTCCGCAGCGTCCACAACCACAACCTCAGATGCCTCAACAACGAGTGTTGAGTAAGAAACAGCTGCGTGCACAACAGCGTCTTGAACAACAACAGCAAAAAAAACTGCAACGTCAGCAACAACGCCAACAGGTACAACAGCCTGTGTTCGACTTTACAGGTATCCTAAACGCTTACGGAGTACTTGAAATCATGCCTGAAGGATTCGGATTTCTGCGCTCCTCAGATTATAACTATCTTACCAGCCCAGACGACATTTATGTATCACAACAACAAATTAAGCAGTACGCACTTAAAACAGGTGATGTCGTCGAAGCCTCAATTGTACCACCTAAAGAGGGAGAAAAATATTTTCCTATGGTCGACGTGCTGTCAGTTAACGGCCTTGATCCAGCAGTAGCACGCGACCGTGAACCTTTCGAACACCTCATACCTCTTTTCCCTGACGAAAAATTTATTATAACCAAGGGTAATCATGCTAATATATCGACACGTGTAGTCGACATGTTTGCTCCTATCGGCAAAGGCCAACGTGCCCTTATAGTCGCACCCCCTAAGACTGGTAAAACAATTCTACTCAAAGATATAGCCAATGCTATAGCCGATAATCACCCTGAGACTTACATCATTATGTTGCTCATCGACGAGCGTCCTGAAGAGGTTACCGATATGGCCCGCAGCGTCAATGCCGAAGTTATAGCCTCGACATTTGATGAACCAGCTGAACGTCATGTCAAAATAGCCGGTATGGTACTCGAGAAGGCTAAACGTCTTGTTGAGTGCGGTCACGATGTGGTCATAATGCTTGATTCTATAACTCGTCTGGCACGAGCATACAACACCGTGTCACCAGCTTCAGGCAAGATCCTCTCCGGTGGTGTGGATGCTAACGCTTTGCAAAGACCTAAACGTTTCTTCGGTGCAGCTCGCAACATAGAAAACGGTGGTTCGCTTACTATCATAGCTACAGCTCTGACTGAGACTTCATCTAAAATGGATGAAGTTATCTTTGAGGAGTTCAAGGGTACAGGTAATATGGAGCTACAGCTTGACCGTAAGCTCTCTAACAAGCGCGTATTCCCAGCTGTAGACATCACAGCTTCGTCAACACGCCGCGATGATCTGCTGCTTAGCGATGAAACACTTAACCGTATGTGGATTCTACGTAATTATCTGTCGGATATGACTTCGGTTGAGGCGATGGAGTTTATAAAGAAACGTATGGAAATGACTCGTACCAACGAGGAGTTACTTGTCACTATGGACAAATAATCAATCATCTATCATGTCTAAGAGCGAACAGAAGACCAACGCAGCCCGATTGCTTGACCGTGCCGGCATAGCTTACGAACTTGTACCATACGAAGTTGACGAACAGCACCTCGAAGCATCACATGTAGCTGAAGAATTGGGAGAACCCATTGAACGTGTATACAAAACACTCGTATTACGCGGAGATAAAACAGGCCCAATAGTGTGTGTAGTGGCTGGGAACCGTGAAGTAGACCTCAAAAAAGCTGCTAAAGTCTCAGGTAACAAAAAGGTAGAGATGTTACCGTTGAAAGAACTACAACCACTTACTGGTTATATACGCGGTGGTTGTACCGCATTAGGCATGAAGAAAAAGTTCCCTACTTTTATAAGTGAGGAAGCACTTGCGTTTGACTTCATCTATGTCAGTGCCGGACGTCGAGGGTTACAGCTAAAACTGTCTCCAGCTGACCTCCTACACGCAGCCGAAGCGGAGGCGGCCGATATTTCAGTATGAACACCTTCGGGCGTAATCTACGTCTCACTACATTTGGCGAAAGTCATGGTCCAGCCATAGGAGGCGTACTCGATGGACTTCCAGCTGGTCTACATATAGACTTCGACGAGGTAGCACAACAGGTGGCACGACGTCGCCCAGGACAGTCAGCTCTAACTACAGCACGAACAGAAACTGACACACCTGAATGGCTTTCAGGCATAAGTCCAGAGGGCATCACATTAGGTACGCCTATAGCATTCATGACTCGTAACCGCGACCAACGAAGTAAAGACTACGATGTTTGGGCTGATATGTGGAGGCCTAATCATGCTGATTTCACATACGAAGCACACTATGGCATACGCGATCACCGTGGAGGTGGACGAGCCAGTGCCCGCGAAACATTCGCACGTGTTGTAGCAGCTGCTATAGTGCGCCAATGGCTCAGTGCCCATGGAGTGAATATCGAAGCTGCCCTGTGCGGAGCTGGAGAAGTAACTGTAACTAAAGTGTTTGATACTCTTATGTATCATCCCGAATTACCTCCTCGACTCGATATCACCGCTTCACAAACTGAGGCTATGCATGCAGCTATAGCCAAAGCAAAAGCCTCAGGCGACAGTATCGGCGGTTCTGTAGCAGCTCTTATCACCGGTTTACCTGCAGGTATAGGTTCACCGGTCTATGCCAAACTTCATGCCTGTCTGGCCGAAGCCATAATGAGTATCAACGCTGCCAAAGGTTTTGAATATGGTTTAGGTATGGCAGCCGCTACTGCCTCCGGCATAGCTACTGCTGACCTCTTCACTACCGATACTGAGGATAATATAGTGACTCGTACAAATTACTCTGGTGGTATACAAGGTGGAATATCTAACGGCATGCCGATATATTTCCGTGTAGCTTTCAAACCGACTCCTACAGTAATGAAACCCCTCCCTACCCTCACTCGCGACCATCACGCCGTCACCTTACCCGCTTCTGGACGTCATGATCCCTGCGTAGCTCTAAGGGCTGTTCCAGTGGTCGAGGCCATGGCTGTTCTTACTGTAGCAGACGCACTTTTATCTTACCATCCTACTCACTAAATTTCCATTCTATCTATATTTATAGTCAAATAAAGGAGGCGCATCAAATTTTTCAATTTGATGCGCCTCCTTTATTTGACTATAAAACCTAAGGTAACTAAGGCGAAAGTCTATTTAAGGTTTACTCGTAAAGGTCCAGTAACGGAATTAAACAGAAGATCGCCATCAGACAGATATTGTATCACAGCATAAGCACCGTTACCGCGATTATTATGTCCGAATACTACTCTGTGACGTGTAGCACCCGTTCTCCAATCCATACCGGTAACCACCCAGCCTTCACTTTCATAGCCGTTTACAAACACTATTTCAGAAGGAATGCTTACCGAAGGAATCATACTAATTGAACTTACATCTGTTCGGGTCCATTTGCTTTCCCATTTGTTCAATTCGGTATTCCATCTTACACATTCGGCGCCCTTAGGTCCAGGAGTAAGAGGTCCTATGGCAAGCACACCGATTACCTTATCAGAGATATATTCTGTTGCTGCGTCTATATTATTGACAACAAAAGCATCATATCCACCGGCTACTACTGACTGTTCTGACTGTATCCATTCCGTATCTTTTGAGAAGCCGCATGAAACCTCAAAAGCATCAGCAATACGAGGATTTGAAGAATCCACAGGTTTGGCATCAGCAGGAATTGCATCACGCCAAAAGGCTACAAGTTTCATTCTCTTAGCGCCATCAGTGATTACAACAAGTTTATCTTCCATATCTCCGAAGCCCATCAGAGTAGGAGTAGAACCCGTACCATAACCATGTTTGATTGCCGGAGCTTCTGGACCTCCGTCGTAGGTAGCCTGCCATGCACCATCAGTTTCTAATGAAGAGAACCGACCAGCTTTACAGATGACCTTTTGCATCAGACCCTTTCCGTTAGCCTCGGTACTATTGCTGGCAATATAAACACCACCGTTTTCATCATTAGAAATAGAGTTGGTCAGCACCTGATTATCAGGAAGCGAATACGAATCCACCACTCCGTTAAGACCTCGGTCAACTGACAGAATACCTTTTTGCGAAGCTACTATTAGATAACCGTCATAGCTCATCGAAACTCCTACCAATGTGAAAGAACCCCAGATATAAGGTTTCATATCTAACGTACCGTTAAGCACTATTCCTTTCTCCGGATCACTGGCATCTGCCAATCGGAAACTTGCAAGTACCGTACCAGCATTGACATAGATGTTATTATCCCGATCACACAATACATAATTACCATTAGCTATCGCTACCTGAGGATACGGGCCAAGTACCTTCTCAACAGCTTTTGTAAGATCACCTATAGAAGAGTAATTGGCTGCCAGAATTTCAAGTTCTTCTTTTGTACGCATAGTTACTCCTGGTAAAGCCGCTTCGGCCACCTTGTGAAACTCTTCTCCAGCAATTCTGATATAGGATACTCTATCACTACCTATTCCCCACATATAATCCGAAGAAGTAGAAGCTATTGTCATAAGATTGACAGGTCCACTCCATGATGCTTGACAATCATCAGGATTGACATCACAAAACACATCTTTGACCGCATAGGGAAAAGCATCTGTTTGTGCTGAATTAAAATGTGTTATGCTGTACACATCACTCGCTAACCAAGGATTCTTCACCGGAGTATTAAACTGTGAAAGAGGTCTATCATTTTGATTGATAGAATCATCTTTCTTGTCATCTCCTTCGCAACTCCAGCACATCAGAGCCAGTAGCGCCACAGAAAATAAGGACTTCAGATTTAGATTAGTCATATTTTACACATTACTTTGTTAGTCAAAAACTTGTCGTTCTCTCACCAATTACCATAAGTATTTTTTATACAACTCCCGCAACTGATGAGCTTGCAAATTTAGTTGATTATTTTCATAAATATGCTACCAAACCGAAATTTATGCTTTCACACTAAAAGTTTTTCAATAAAAAAGATTTTCTCTGAAGATAATTGAGTTCACTAAGCCTCACTATATATAAGATAGACTATTACTGTCTTACCAATATTAGAGTATTTTTAGTTCCATGTCTATAAAAATATAATGTTGTACAGATTTATGAAACTAATCTTACTTATATTAAATACAAAGGATCGGCAAAAATCATGTCAAATTTAAAATCAAACTGAGGAAGCACATCAAAACAGTCTCCATTAATAATGGTGAAATCCCGAGCAGCTGATTTATAATAAGATTCTATCATTAGTAGTGAAACTGATATTGATGATTAAAATAAATAGAAAAATCTCAGAGCGAATTTCTATAAAGTTAAGTTAACGAAAGTCGCTAAACTGTCACTTCTACTATTATGATTTTTTACGGGCAATGGAATTTAGACCTACCTCTACACCAAATGCATAATCAACAAGATTTTTAATCTGTTTAGTTTTGAAAACCTCTGTGAGGCCTGTTTCATTAAGAAAAATTGTTACCTGTTCCGGGGAAGTAAAATAGTCACTAAGTAATCTGACGTTTCCATAAGCATCAATAACCTTCTTCTTATCTTTAGTCCTAACAGCAATCAGTATGTCTAACACTGAGAAGACTTTCGGATTTTCGTCCCATAGACGTTTAACAGCTAACGCCATATCCTGCTGGCCAATCAAATAATTAAGCTGATTAAGTTTTATAGATATAGCATCTACGTTAGCTTCAACTTTCGGAAAATCCACATAATCACACAATGAAAAATGGGTTGCCTTCAAGGGTTGCATAAATTCGTTAAAACGGTCGGACATATAAATCAATATATTATTTAGCCTAAGCGTAATTCTAAATGCAAATTTAGTTATTTTTTTGAGATTTTATTAACTGATATTTGATTCTTAACAAGAGTGTTTTCTTTTACCGTTATAATCAACAAATCTCAGATTTTTCCTACCTTTGCGTATAGCTATATTTTTACCTCTGAAAAAAGATAAACTCTTAATTAGAGAAGACTGCAAATATAACTGAAAGACTATGAATCCTTACTATACAGATTCAGCAGAATACCTCAGACGTTATTTCGGTACGTGTAAGGTACAGAAATTATCGGTCAACGCTGGCTTCAGCTGTCCTAACCGCGATGGCAGTATAGGGCGTGGAGGATGCAGTTATTGCGACAATTCGACTTTTACACCAGGATATTGTTCGGTACAGCAGAGTGTAAGTAAACAGCTTGAAGCAGGTAAGGTATTTTTCGGACGGAAATATCCAACAATGCGTTATCTGGCTTATTTCCAATCCTACACTAATACCTACGGTAGAGGTATATCTACTCTTCGAACCCTCTATGAAGAAGCTTTAGGGGTACAAGATGTTGTTGGCTTAGTGATAGGTACGCGGCCTGACACACTGTCACAACAAGTAGTGGAGCTGTTAGCTGATATAAACCGCCAACGACCAGTATTTGTTGAAATAGGTGTAGAGACTTCATGCGATACCACTCTACAGCTTGTGAATCGTGGTCATACATGGGCAGATACCTGTTCAGCTGTGAAATGTGCCAATAAGGCAGGTTTACATGTAGGGGTACATCTTATCATGGGGCTGCCGAGTGAGTCGCCGGAACGCTCACTACAAAGTATTACCGATGTGTGTACATTACCTATTGAAAGCCTGAAACTACATCAGCTGCAGATTATCAAAAACACTCCGTTGCATAAACAATGGCTTGATAATGAAGTAGAGGTACATCCCTACACTCTTGAAGAATATCTTGATTTATGTGTGCAGGCGGTTAGCAGAGTACCACGCGAAATTGCCATAGAACGCTTTGTAGCACAAGCACCGCCCGAAAAAGTGATTTCTCCGCACTGGGGTATAAAAAACTATCAATTCACCCAACGGTTGCACAAGCTGTTAGAAACAGTTTCTATATCCCCATCTACATTAAAGACATATTAACTTTTACAACTATTTTCAAATATGATGAAAGCCTCACTCGCCATATCGGCCTTACTGGCCATGGCACCGACAATAGCATCGGCTGATATTACTGTTAAGCTACCTACCGGAGCACCAGCAGACCTTAACGTATCACATGCACTTATAGAGCGAATGATAAATGCACGTAGCGAAGCTGAACTTAATGTACAGTCGGCTACTGTGCCTGTAAACAACGGAACGGCTGTAATTACAATTGACCCAGCAGGTCCAGGACGTTACAGTATAGATATAGCAGAAGGCGTATCAGCTGACCTTTATGCAGCTCCTGGCGAAGATCTTATTGTCGATATTACCTCACTACAACCCTTGACCTATACTGTCAGCGGTACACCGCTCATGGAGGGTATGACATTACTTGACACTCAGGCAGGGCCCATCGAACAGGAAGCTTCACAGATAATGCGTAGTGAACAGCCTGACATGCAGCGACTAAATGAACTTCAACAACAGTACAACAACATAATGCTGGATTTTGTAAAAGCCAATACTGACTCACCGGCAGCCGTCTTCGCAATGTTGAATCTTAGCGGAGAAGACATGCTTGATGCCGATGCCATGCTTGGTCCTAATGCACGTGCTTCAATTCTCTACCCAATAGCCTCAGCCCAACTTAACGCAGTACGTCAAGCCGTAGAAAAACAACGTAGACAAGACGCGTTAGCTTCAGGTACAGTTGACGCCCCACCCTTCACACTACTTGATACCAAAGGGAAAAAAGTATCTCTAGCCGACTTCCGTGGCAAATGGGTAATACTTGATTTCTGGGGTTCGTGGTGCGTATGGTGTGTACGAGGGTTCCCGCATCTTAAAGAAACATACGAACAGTTAAAACCCGAACTTGAAGTGATAGGTATTGACTGCGGTGACACTGAAGATGTATGGAAAGCTGCTGTAGAACGTTTTGAGTTACCTTGGGTAAATGTCTACAAACCCGAAGCAGACCAGCTTACCGAACAATATTCGGTACAGGGTTTTCCTACCAAAGTAATTATAAATCCTGAAGGAAAAATAGTCAATATCACAACAGGCGAAGACCCAGCCTTCTACGAACGTCTGCATGAACTGATGAAACGTTGATATATTTAAGTCTTTCCTCTGCATACCGTTGTCATATCGGTATACAGAACACTTAGCTTGAAAGTATACATAATTTATAATAGGAGACCGTATCAAAAATGACACGGTCTCCTTAACTTAAATCGATATTTGCCAATGTACAACTTTGAAATAAACGGCCTACAATGTTTATGCAGCACAACTGAAAAGAAGAAGAAGATAGCTTATATCCTATATCCTGTAGATACACTTTCTGAGTGGATTGCAACCGCATCAGAAAAATACGACACCAACATCGTGGTGATAACAGGTATGGATTGGCAAAACGTATTCAGTCCTTGGCCAGCTCCGGGAGTACCGAAAGGCACACCAGAATTCAAAGGAGAATCATCAAAGTTCTTAAAACTGCTTCAACAAAAAGTGCTCCCACAAATTGAGAGAGCCTTAAACATAAGTTCTGAAGCAGAACGTAGTCTGGTAGGAGTATCTATGTCTGGCCTGTTTGCCCTGTGGCAGTGGATGGTCTGCGATACATTCTATAATATCGCCTCCTTATCTGGTTCTTTCTGGTATGAAGGATTTATTGACTGGATGCAACACCTACAGATACCTGCTAAAAACGGCAAAGCATTCTTCCTTCTTGGTAGTCAGGAGGCAAAATCTAAAGTTAAAGCATTTGCTTCTGTCGGTGCTAACACTCAAACCATTCTATCTTTGCTTCAGAAAGCTGGAATTGATACAGATTTTCAGAGTGTACCTGGGAATCATTATTCTGATTCACTTCCTCGACTTGATAAAGCATTTGCTACACTTTATTCCGATAGTGATACGCAGTGTCAGTAATAGACTAATCTCCTAAGCCCAAAAATTTCATATTTACTTTGAAAAATTATATTAATACCAAGGATTTATCTTCGTTTATCAATTCGACAAGCGGTTGGGCCGCACACTACTGGATATTCAGGATGTCGCTGAAACCAAGCAACAGCATATGAACATGTCGCAGCTATTTTGTTGCCCTCAGCTAAAATTTTATCAGCTGCGAGTTTTACCAACTTTCCAGCTATACCCTGTCCTCTTAAGGAATTATCCACAAAAGTGTGGTCAATTGTCGCGATGCCATCTTTTGTCGGAAATGTTACCTCTGCTATTACTTTACCTGCAGAGTCAGTTGCATAAATCCTATCAGTTTCTGTTATGAAATTCATTGTCGTAAAATTTAATAATTATAATTAGCTACTTACTTAATTACTCTACAAGAGCTGTTTAGTACAATAACATATTAATACATTGGTTAGTTGCACAACGCCTTAATCTACCCCCAACCTCGCAATAATTAAACAACTGACCACCTGGTACCTCCAAAGACCTTTAAGACATAGTCCCTATAATAAGCAAAAGTAAAATAGACGATTAACAATTATTAACTATAAATTATAGTTGAAACTATAATTTATAGTTTAAATTTGCATCATTAAATTTATTGTTATGGAGAAACTAACTGCAAAAGAGGAAGAAGTACTCGCTTTCTTTTGGAAGCACGGAGCAATGCACGTTAAGGATATTGTTGACTTGTACGAAGAGCCTAAGCCACATTTCAACACTATCTCAACTATTGTGCGTACATTAGAAGACAAGGGCTATGTTGGCCATACCCAGCAGGGTAAAACTTATCTTTATCATGCTTTAATTGCCGAGCAGGAAATGGGTAAGAAATCCATTGGAAGTCTTGTAAGCAGATATTTCAAAAATTCTTACTTACGTGTTGTGTCTTCTTTCGTGGAAGATGGCAATCTGCCTATTGAAGATTTACGGAAGCTACTTGATGAAGTAGAACAATCCAACAAGACAAAGTAGTCATGAACAGCCTTTTCTCCTATTCTCTTACAGCCTCTCTATTGGTAATGATAGTATACCCGATTTTCCATATCTTGGTAAATCGGTGTCGCTCATACAGGTTCAACCGTTTACTAATGTTGGCTGGGCTTGTTATTGTAGGCTTAATCCCTATAGCTTTGACATATAAGCCATTTCCTAATGATATTCTCTCCAATACCGACATACAGACCTATCCTATTCAAACGCCTGAACTCAATGTCTCTGAGATGACTCAACCATCTTTGACTATATCTCACTTTGAAATATTGCCCTTGATACTGGGTCTATATTGGATAGGTATTGTTGTGCTTATAGTTCGACAAATTATCTCTTATTTATACTTGTGGCGTATCATTTTCAAAGCTGAAAAGCAACAGATAGAAGACTGTGTAGTATGTAGACATGACAAGAACAACATCGCTCCATTCAGCTGGGGAAATTTTATTGTTCTACCAAGTAATGAAAACGAGCCAGCTATTCTTCTTCACGAGAAGGCACATACCGTTAAGAAACACTGGATTGACATCGTTATTGCTGATTTTTTCTGTATCTTTTTATGGTACAATCCATTTGGCTGGAAACTAAAGAATCTTATAAAACTCAATCATGAATATGAAGCCGACGCTGAAGTAATTAATACCCATATTGACATATTAATCTATCAAAAATTGCTAATTCTAAAGGCCATAGGCAATCGTACATTACATATTGCCAATAACTTTGCCATAAGTAAAAAGAATTTCCGCAGACGTGTCCTGAAAATGAATCAGTCACAATCATCAAAAGGAATTAAATGGCTTTCAGTCGCTCTACTCCCAGGCATTGCATTGGCAGCATACGCAGATGCAGCTCCTTGGCCAAAGAAACTTCATGATACTATCTCAAACTATCAATTCATAGTACAAATACCTCCCACCGAAAATACAACAAACTCTTTAGTTGAAGAACCTTTCTTAAAAGAGTATCCAGCAACCTTGATTCTCATGCGACTTCCATCTCCTTTGACTGATCCACAACCCTTATTGAATCAATTTGAGTTATCATTCGACTTAGCAGATAAAGATTTACTTCCTGATAAGCTTATGGTAACAATAAATGTTGACGAAGAAGGCAATATTGTCAGTGCCAAATCTAATTATGATGATAATCCAGAAGTAAAAACTGCCATTGACAGGGTTACAAATCAAGTGTGTTTCGAAATCGTTAAAAATGGGGATAAAAAAGTGGAGACACGGTTTGTTTTACCCATAAGAAAAGAAATCTTAACTCTTGAAAATTAAAACGATACATATTTTTTAGGAATACTTTACCTACTGTTACATAGAACTTGTTTTATGTCCTCTTTAATTCCTAAGATATAATAAATCAATAATTTATAAGAACCAATTGAGTTGCTACATCAGTAGTGACAGGCTATTTTCATACCTATGCGAACCCTAAACACCAAATACCTTATTGCTGTCATCTTTATGCTTTTGATTGTATTTCAATCTATTGCTCAAATTAGTATCTGTGGTGTTGTCAAAACCTCGCAAGGAAGAGTTGTGGATTTAGCCAATATAGTGGTATATCCTATTGATTCACCTAAAACCATACTTTCGTCAGCTTTAACTGATGAAAATGGACGGTTTAATATGACGGTTAAAAGTAATTGCGATAGCTTGCTACTGAAAGCGTCAAGCCTTGAGATGGCAACAGCAATTATTAAAATACCCAATCAATCTGGCAACTACGATATAATTGTGGAAGAACAAACCATAGAATTAAAAGAAGTCGTAGTGAAATCAAAGAAGATTTACTCACAAGGTGATACAATCAATTATAATGTCGCCTCATTCCTTTCAAAGAACGATCAGGCTCTTGCAGATGTGTTGAAAAAGATGCCGGGTATAACGGTAGCAGAATCAGGACAGGTGGCTTATCAAGGAAAACCGATTAAAAATTTCTATATCGAAGGATTGGACTTGATGAAAGGTCATTATGGTATTGCAACCAATAACTTAGATCCTAACAACATTGCCACAGTGCAGGTATTAGAACACCATCAGGACATAAAGGCCCTCAAAGGATTGCGACCAGAAGAACGGGCGTCAATCAATATCCGTCTGAAAGAGGGAGTCAAAGGTGTGTTTAATCTTATAGTTACTTTGGGAGGAGGCCATAGCAATGAGCCTCTATGGACGACTTCGGCTATGGCAACATATTTCCGTCGCAACAGTCAATTCCTTACTACATATAAAGGAAATAATACTGGCTATGACTTATCAAATGAATTATATGCCTTTGATAACGATTATACACGCACAAATAATATTTCGTCAATAACCATGCCTTCTGTTCCAGGCATTTCCAAGCAGTTCTATTACTTTAATCGTTCGCATAGCTCAACATTCAATAATGTCTATCGTATCGGCAAATCGGGAGAATTCGGTATAAACGCAGCTTATTTTAATGACAGAGATACTCGTCAAAGCCGTTCAACGACCATAAATTTCCTACCCGATAATATCCAGAATATTCTCATAGAATCAATGGATGGAACTGCTCGTACACAGAAGGCATACGGAGATATTACCTATATGAACAATGGAAATGAAAATTATCTTAAGGAACAGTTGAAATTTGATTGGAGTAAAGACAATACTAATAGTAATATAATTGCTGAAGGAGATAAAGTAAGTCAAAGTGGAAAAACGGATATTTACCGTATGTTGAACAAGTTTCATATAACGCACCGTAATTCAAAAGATCAAGGATTTGAAATCTCTTCGATTATAAATATGGAGAGAAGGCCACATAGTCTTTGTGTTTCTCCTAACCTGTTTCCGGAAGTGGTATTTGATGATATGCTGAGTCAGTACGTGACCCTCAAGAATATTTCTACTGAGAATACTGTAGGATTATTGTCAGTATTTAAACTCGGAAACCTTACCTTTCATCCTTCAGCAATAGTAAACTATAATCGTAATTCACTTGAAAGTCAACTTGAAAGTATAGAAAATAACCTTACTTTAGATTATCTTGATACCGGAATAGGCACTGAAATGATGCTCAACACGCGAAAACTTTATGTGTCTCTATTTCTACCTGTGAAGTATAAACTATTTCGATTGAAAAATAGGCTTAATGATGATATTAAGTACAAACACTGTTTCCGTGTCGAACCTACTTTTAATTTTACGTATAAATTTAACAGTAGTCATAACCTTAACATCAAAGCCTCAATAGGTTATATGACACCTTCTATTGAAACTCTTTATTCAAGCTATATTTTGACTTCCTACCGACAGCTTTCAGTATACGATGTGAACGGGTTATATGAGGGTACGAGCCAGTTTTATTCATTAGGTTATGATTTTAAGAACATTCTTTCAATGAGTTTTGCTGGTGTTGAACTTTCATGGAATCATCAGGCACCCGAAGTGCTCTATGGCTCCTATTTTGATAACATTGTACAACGTACTATCAGTCAGCGAACATCTGAAGAAGGGAATATAGTATCAGCAAAAATCCATGCTATCCAAGGATTTGACTGGCACAGACTCAAAATTGGAGCTTCAATCGAATATTCACACTATAATAATCCCTTCCTCATTCAAGATAAGGTGCTACGATATTCAGGTAAAGCTATAATAGCCAACACAGACATAAGCTTGACTCCGTTCAAATGTTTAGGAATTTCGTATCAAGGCAACTATGCCCAGTCAGTCAGTCAACAGAAAGGATTCGATAGCTTTCCTTGGATAAGGACAATTACAAACAGTGCAACACTTAACTTCACATTACCTAAAGGAGTAACATTGCAAACATCTATCTATCACTACTATAATAATTTCAATAACGGTGACAAATCATTTCTCCTGTTCAATGCAGAAGCTCGATACACAATAAAACGATTTACATTCACACTCTCAGCCGATAATCTTCTGAACAGAAGGAAGTATTTATATTCAAGTCACTCCGCACTGACAGAATCCAACTCTGTCTATAGTATTCGTCCTCGAACTCTACTGCTTAAAATCAGATTAAGAATATTCTAAAATTCCAAATACCTATGAGACTGTTTATATCCCTTCTCTTTTCATTAATGGTGCTGATAGCTTCCGCACAAGAGACAAACTCGCGTATCATAGATAAGGCAATTCCTGTCGATACTGCTAAATTTAAGATAACGTATGCGTTGAAATACAAATTCCATCCAGACCAAGAATATTATTTTGATGATACCAGAATTGTACAGATTGGAAAAAGAAACATCAAAGATTACAGCGATATCATCAATCACTTTGATTCGCTGGCCACCGAACAGGTGCGCCGAGGTGCTACTTCCTATTCCAATGTGTCTGGTAATCCATGGCCATTAGAAATTATCAGACCTATTCGAAGCACAACAGCAAATTTGAAATATCGTCTGTCAATCTCTACTTTCCTTACCTATTTGGACTCTGTGCCTGAACTGAAATGGTCATTTAACCACGGTAATAGTGAATTCATTTTAGGATATGAGTGCAATAAGGCAACCACCAATTTTGCCGGCCGAACATATACGGCATGGTTTACAACAGAGATACCTCTACCCTTCGGACCTTATAAGTTTGGAGGGCTGCCAGGTCTAATTCTCAAAATCGAAGATGCAGAACAACAGTATGTTTGGGAAGCAATCGGGTTTGAACGCACAGAGGCTCCTATTATGGAATATACTTATCAAGATGGTAACGATAACAAGTGCTCCGCCTCAGAAGCTGCAAAAACACTTATTAGATATTTCAAATCGCCGGTTGGATTTTTAATTGCCTCAATGGGTGGTGATAGCAGCAAGGTCTATATTATTGGGAAAGATGGAAAGCAAATGAATAACAGCGAGGCTGTCTCGGTATCTATACCTTATAAGCCCCTTGAAATTAAGTAGATATTAAAAATTAATGAGTCAATAGTCAGAGTATTCCTAAGAAATACGTATTGTTTTTTCAAAAACTACTAAAAATGAAGTCTTTACTTATAATCGTTTGTACTTTATTACTGACAGGCTGTACAAATGCACAACCAACAATAAATTCTACAGTACTTAAAATTACTGGCAATCTGTTACCTTCTATACAGCATATAACTGATATGAAAATGTCTGGTGACACACTGCTGTTTGTTTATGAAAACGAAGAGGGGTACGGCCAGCGATGTCTTCGACGTGCTATTGTTAACCCTATCGATACCACTCTCACTGTTAGTCAAGACTTAGGCAAAAGAGATGATGGTTATTATATATCTTATATGCCATATCCTTTCATCTCTTCCACTGGTACTATTCAGGTAATCAATCAGGAAGATAGTGAAATATATACTATAAAGAACGATACTGCTTTTGTTAAAACAACCCAGTATCTAATGGACCATCACTTTACCCTACCATTTCCACTTTCACAATATGTACAAGATGTTTTTATGATGTCACCTGAGAAATATACGTTTATTGGTAGAGAACCAAACGGAGGACGCCAATTTGCAATAACCTCAGACCTTACATCTTCAACAATTGATACTATCCGACAAATCAATGTAACTCCTGAATTGCAAACATGGATGCCTAATACCGGTGAAATGACGTATACAAGAAAACATAATAGATTCGCTTTTGCCTATAAATTTCACCCTATAGTTGAAATATTCGATATAGAGGGCCACCTAATCAATACTGTCCGAATTGGTGATGATACTTTCGATACCAAAACTCTTGACGAGGCTGATTTTGATGAGCAAAATATTCTGCACACAGTTGATGTAACTTCTACAATGGACTATATCTATCTCTTACACTGGGGGTATAAATATTCAGAGGCATCTATCATCACTCCTACTATCTATAAATTGGATTGGAATGGTAAGATCCTGGCTCATTACACCGCAATACCCAAACCGCTATATAGGATAGCTGTCTTAGACGATACTTCCCTCATCGGTTGGAATGGAAAGGAATTCCTTATATTCATCATTAATGACCAATAAATCGAAGTAAGCATGTTATGAATGCAATCAAAGATTGTATTCATAGTATATGAAATCCGAAAACTTCATAAATCGCCTTCTTCAAGAGAAACTGCATCGAACTGCCTATCGTCTTCTTAAAGATGAAATGGATGCTGAAGATGCAGTACAAGATGCTATATGCAATTTATGGAGTGACAGAATCCCAGCCACCTCAGAAGAGGCACGCTTCCGCCTGTTTACCATTCTTAAAAATGTTTGCCTCAACAAGCTGAAACGAAAACGAAATTTCCTAACACTTTCAGATTGTGATAGGGCAACTGACAGTCTTGACCTTGATGAAAGTGAAAGAATCAAATCTATAATGCTGACTTCTTTGCCACCATTACAAAAAATGATTTTTGAGATGTCAACTTTTGATGACCTCGAATACGATGTTATTGCAGAGCGGCTTAATATGAGTGTGGATGCTGTAAGGATGAACATGAGCAGAGCAAGAAAAAAGATGCGTGAACTTTATAAAAAAATGTAGTGTGGAAACAATAAAAGAACATCTGACCCTTCAAGAAATTGAACAGTTATGCCAGGCATACATAGACTGTCACCTTTCCCGGCTACAGGAAAAGGAGCTGGAACTTGTTCTCTTGTGTTCCGAACTCACATCTCCAATTATTACTGAAGTTCGCACCTTAATGGGCCTCACCACCTTGATGCCTATAACCCAGCTTAAAAACAACAATATTAAAAAGGCCAAGCTACGACTTTTTAAATATACAAGCATTGCGGCCTGTGTTGCCATTATAGCACTCTGTAGCGGATATTTTTTTAGGGTCCGACAACCCATTGAGGAGACACGCGATGTTTATGCTTGTGTTGACGGTAAACTACTGACCGGATATGCAGCCCAAGCCGTCGTTAATAAGACTGAAGAGGAAACCATGAATATGTTTAGGTCTATTATTGAAGATGCGGAATGTGAGCAACGTCTCAGTGAACAATATATGAACTCCATAATTAAATAATCACCATGAAAAGATTAATATTAAGTATAGTTCTTACAAGTTTTGTTGTATCACTGTGCTATGCAAAACCTCCGCGTCTGGCTTGCGAAACAGTGTTCAGTCGCAATGACATTCGCACCGAAGGGCATAAGGTGGTTAGTAATAAGAGCGAAGACAATTATTTCAGAAGCGTAACTGCTACTAATGATTCACGTTTACTTGCTGAAATAAAAGACCTTGTTGAGAAAGACAAAGCAAGAGCTTCAAATGTTACAGAAGGTTACAAAAATGGACAAGAATATATCATTCTGAATATTCCCAATAATGGCTGTATCATAAATGTCGGAATGTGGTGGACTGATTCGGGATATGTCCATCTCTTTGTGCAATCCGAATTAAAGGCATTCAAGTAAGCAACCCTTAAAAATTTAACAACATGAGATTTCATTTTGTCAGTGCTATCCTCATCTGGATAGCTACTGGGGCTTCGTATGCCCAAAACAACGATACCATTTCTGTAAAACAGCTTGATGAAGTTGTTGTTAAAGCTAATTTGAGCTATACTGATGCAAGTGGCGTTTACTTCATTCCTACCACAAAGCAGAAGAACACCGCTCAAAATGGCGTTGACTTATTGCGTCGCATGGCTATACCTCAAATTAAGGTTAGTCTTGCGAACGATAATGTAACTACCAATACCGGAGAGGCAGTTGCCGTATATATCAATTATACAAAAGCTTCCGCTGAAGAGTTGGAAGGCCTCAAAACCTCTGATGTGCGAAAGGTAGAGTATTTTTATTCACCTTCTGACCAAAGATTTATGGGTGACCGAAATGTGGTCAATATTATAGTTCAGCCGTATGTTTACGGTGGATATACCAAACTATCGCTTGGAGAAAAATTCTTTATCGGGCTATCCAGTACAACATCTGTATACTCTAAATTTACCTATAAGAAAATGACATACGATCTTTTCGTCGGTAGCCGAAATTTCAATAATCACCATATCACCAACAAAAAACAAAGTCAATATTTGCTCCCTAATGACGACATGCTTTCTTGGATTAGTCGTTTACAAAAGCCCGAGAATTCACAATATACACAAAATATCTTGCCGGTGTCTTTCAGAGCCGCTTATTCAAAAAAAGGTTTTCAGATGAAGCACACTGTGACATTTACATTTCAAGAGACGCCTCATAACATGGCTGACGGGACATTAAGCTTTTCTCCAACCATCTTTCCCCTTCAAAATTATTCTTCAGATAATAGCTCAAGAGTAAGGACAGTGTCATATAACGGCAATTTTAACTTCAATCTCCCTTATCAATATTATCTTACACTTACTCCTAAGGCGACTTATGGACATAATAATCAGAATTATCACTACTCATCTGCTGAAAGCACTATCACTAACATCGCAATTGAAGATAATTACTCAGCCTCAGTCATGGCGCTGGGACGTAAGATAATTGCCGACGTACATTATTTGTTTCTAAGAGGTTTCGGAGGGTATTCTCACTATAAGGTAGCTTACACCGGCACAACCATTTCGTCCGATATAATAAAGGAGTCGCATGGAGGCGCATCTTTTCAATACGGGTATTATACTAACAGCATATCTGCCGATTTACTCTTAGGGATACGTGGTCAGCGTAATATCACTAATGCGCAATCTGAAACGGAAGTTTATCCATTTGCAAATGCTAATTTGGGTTGGGCTCCAAATCAGAAGCACTCACTGAATCTCGCATTGTCATATTCCAAAGAACCGATGAACGCCAATCTTAAAAGTCCAAATATTCTTCAGGAGAATGAGTTGATGTATTATTGCGGAAATCCCAATCTCAAATATTCTCCGAATATTATGGTGAATGTTGGGTATAATTGGATACCAAATAGTTGGCTTCAAATCTCCCCTTTTTCACAGTTCTTTGGAATTTTTGACCGCTTCGTTCCAATTTATACTCCATATTTAGATGGCAATGCCATCTTACGCCAATATGAGAACGACGGTAATCATTATAGGACTCAGATAGGCATAGCCGTTACCGCCAACCTTCTCAATGACAATCTGCAATTACAATTTATGCCCTCACAATTTTTCTACAAAAGTACTGGATATTACAGTATGGATTATAATCCGTTTGCTTTCTCTTGTTCAGCAATCTACTATGTTGACAATTTCTACTTCTCAGGATTTTATGAAATGAAAAATAGAACCCTCTGGAGTAATTCAGGCACCATATACAAAGACCGTAGCCAGTTGCAATTCAGTGCTGGTTGGAGCAAATCGGACTTAAACTTTAGAATCGGAATCTCCAATCCATTCAGAACCTCATGGGCAGCGTCATCTAAAGAATTTGCAACTCCTATATACAGGGAGTATATAACTTCTTATAGCACAACCTCTCATTTCAACCTTAATTTTTCTGTCACCTATACCCTTGGCTACGGCAAAAAAGTAAGCCGCAACAATGAAGTCGAAGAGCAGGCTACCCACTCCTCTGCAATCCTAAAATAACTGTTAACTTAGTTGTGACTATGTTGATTGAATCTCAATGTGGCGATGAAGGTCAGATACTTTTAGAAAGTAATAAGAAAGTCCCCAAAGGTCTTGACTCTTTTAGTTTTATTTATACTAACTTTACACACTTCTTTCCTTTCATCTTCCCTATCCAGACCATAAATGAACGACACGGAACTGGGCTCGCTTTGCTCGCTGGAACGTCGCATGAGCGGGACACAGAACAACACAGGAACTTAAAAGTCAACTTCCGTAAAGGATAACACATAATTTTCAGACTTCAAAATCAGATTATTATTGTTAACTTTGTGGCATGAACAAGATACTCAAAGTCAATTCTCCTAACGACTACAGTGCTTATCTCGGACAAAAGGCTCGGCATAGATTGGTAAGCGTAATTGATTACAATGCAATTTCCCCTATCCGCTCCAGTCTGAACAATTACGGTGTCTATGCCATATTTCTGCGTGATGATGCCTCAGTGAATCTTCAGTATGGTTGTGGCAAATACGATTACAAGGAATCTACTCTGTTATGTGTTTCTCCCGGACAGATAGGCGGAAAAGAAGATAACGGAGAAACAATTTCTATTTCTGGGTGGGCACTTCTGTTTCATCCTGATCTTTTGCATGGCACCAGATTGGAGAAACTTATTCACGGGTACTCTTTCTTTGAATATCACATTAACGAAGGGCTCCACATGAGTAAGGAGGAACATGATATAATAGTTTCCTTATTCAAAGCCATTCAACGGGAAATAGAGGTACAACCTGATAGTGAGCAAGATGAAATTATTATAGGTTATATAAACGTATTGTTGAAATACTGCAAAAGATTTTATAACCGCCAGTTCATCACAAGAAAACATGAGAATACAGATGTACTTGCCCGCTTCCAAAATACCCTGACAGACTATTATGCAAATGGACTTCAGTTCAAACACGGTATTCCTACAATACAGTATATGGCTGACAAACTATGCATGTCACCAAACTACCTCGGCGACTTAATCAAACGCACCACGGGAGAAACAGCTGGAAAACATATCAAAAATTTCCTTATCATTCAGATTAAGAACGGCCTGGCAGCTGGGAAGACAATAGCAGAGGTTGCATACGACATCGGACTGGAATATCCTCAACATCTTAGCCGTATGTTTAAGAAACACACTGGCATGACTCCATCAGACTACCTGCGACAAGTAAAAAACAATAAAAAATAGGATTGAATGCTATCAAAGTAGCTGGAAAAAGATTCTCTCCACACTTGATGAGTCTATTCTTAGGCTAAGAATATAATAAGTGTAGGCGAAGCCAATTCCTGAAAAATAGAACTAACTTAAATCTAACTCCAGTAGTACTGTAATAATAAACACACAATAATACACCATATTTTTATTTCTAAATACTCCCGGAGCTCAGATTGACATGATTATAGAACGCGCAGACAGAATCATTCATCTGTGTGAAA
>CAYNUE010000047.1:0-3487 GCA_964400325.1 uncultured Sangeribacter sp.
TGCGCTTCTGTTATGGGGAAATATTATTAAAGGTTATTATAAGCCGGGGAGAAAGTATCACCACCGGCGACACTACCTGTCTTGGCACCACGTTCAAGCCAACGGACTCTCTGGTCACTGCGTCCATGATTGAAAGTCTCTGGCACCGCATAACCTTGGGCCTGTTTCTGAAGATAATCATCGCCTATCTTAGATGCGGCACGTAAACCTTCTTCTATATCGCCAGGTTCAAGAGATCCAAACATCTCATTATCATGATACGCCCAGACTCCGGCATAATAATCTGCTTGCAATTCAAGACGCACACTAAGTTGATTAGAGGCAGTAGTGCTAACACGCGACATTTCACGGTGTGTGTCATTGAGTGTGCCAAGAAGATTCTGTACATGATGGCCTACTTCATGAGCAATCACGTATGCACAGGCGAAATCGCCTTCGGCACCCATTTGTTTCTGAAGCTGATCGAAAAATGACAAGTCTATATAAACTGTCTGGTCTCCTGAACAATAAAATGGCCCCATCGAAGCCTGACCCTGGCCGCAGGCAGACTGGGTAGAACCAGTATACAATACCATCTTAGGCGGTGTGTAGGTTAATCCCATCTTTTTAAATTCTTCAGTCCATACATCTTCCGTACCGGCAAGTATAGTCGAAGCGAACTGAGCGTATTCCTGTTCTTGTGCCGTCGGTTCGTATGTACCTTGTATCTCCTGTGAGTCACCCCCACCTGTGATATTCTGCATGTTAATTACTGAAAGTGGATTGCCCCCACTGATCCACACCACTATAGCCGCGATTATCATGGCGCCTATGCCACCGATACCGGCTACACGTTTACCTGAGCCGCCGCTACCACGTCGGTCCTGAACATTACTGCTCTGTCTTCTTCCGTCAAGTCTCATACAATATGGAGATATGTTATTAGTTTTAGTAGAATAGTCTATGATAGACTGTATTAAACGTTAACGTTATTTTAACACTTTTCGTCTACTAAGAGTTTACATTTGCCCACCTTATAACAAAAATACGTATCACTGCCACACAACAAAAAGAGAGGCGCTTCCACTACGCCTCTCTCACGATTCCACTATAAACTATATCTAACTTAATCTCATATACGACTATTCATCACGAACTGTCGGATACTTATCCATATTGCTTTCTGTATAATTACAACATCTTAACAGTGGAATAATTTCATCGGGTTATAAGTGTTTAAACTAATTCAACTGTCGTTAACATTTCAGCTCCGGAACACTGGATTAAAATGTCTTTACTTTATATTTAACCTACTATCAAACAGCCACAAAGCGGTTAGCAGTACGGTCATAGTGATAACCGGCATCAGAAAGACGCTGTTTCAAATCAGCCTCATCGACACCAAGTGAAAGACAGAGGTCGGCAAGGTCCGGAAATTCATCGCGGAGTTTCATATTGACGAGACTCACAAGCATGTTTGGATCTTCTGGTAAGTGCATGGCGAGTAGTTGGTTTTATGTTATCTTTTGAGTTGGTTTAACTCCGCCTATTGCAGATGCGGAGTATTTACACTATTTTTGTAAGCTTATTATTAGAGTGGTGAGGCCACTCTGATTGCTTATAATGAATCTATACGACTCACTATGTATAAACAACTTCTGTGCCTGCTTTGTTGCCTTCAGAGTGTTATCGTCTCGTGGGCTTGCACCTCAGCTATAATCGGCGCTGAGGCCAGCCCTTACGGACGCCCTATGCTATGGAAACACCGCGACACCAATACTACAGATAATAAAGTAGAATACGTACCCGCAAAAAACGGTGCATACGCCTACGTAGCATTGTTCAACGCTGCCGACCGTAATCTAAAAGAAGCCTGGACAGGTATGAATGAGGTAGGCTTTGCGGTCATGAACACTGCTTCATATAATATCAAAAACGATAAGGTACCCAATTCAAAAATGGACCGTGAAGGAATACTCATGACAGCAGCCCTGCGCTCATGCCGCACTGTCGATGATTTCGCACGTCTACTCGATTCATATCCACGTCCAATGGGTGTCGAAGCCAATTTTGGTGTTATCGATGCTGAAGGTAATGGAGCTTATTTCGAAACTAACAATAATTCCTATGTGCGCTATGATTTGGCCGACGCTCCAGACCATCTGCTCATACGCACCAATTATAGCCATTCAGGCCGTCCGAATGAAGGATATGGTTTCATACGTGAGGCCAATGCAGAAAAAATATTGCGTCCGTATGCTGCCGCTGGTAATATCACTCCTGAATTACTCACTGAAGTGGCAAGTCGCTCATTTTATCATGACCTTAAACAGCGTGATTATGCTGAAGGTGATGAACGTTGGGTAATAGACCAAGACTTCATTCCGCGCTACAAGTCAACTGCCACTATCGTTATTGAAGGTTGTGTGCCTGTAGCTGATGCCACTTCTATCACCCCCGGTCAGTTAGCTGACGAATATATAATGTGGACGGGTATGGGTTACCCTCCCTGTGCAGAAATTATTCCTGTGTGGTGTCAACCGGACGGAGTCGATTCCGAATTACGCGGTATCGGTCCAAACGGCCATTCACCTATGGGTGACCGTGTCAAGAAACGTCGTGCCGAAGTCTTTCCCATCTCAAAAGGTAATGGTGACCGTTACATCGACATGACTGTACTTACTAACGATGAAGGTACTGGTTATCTTCAGGTGCTTGTACCACAGAATATGGAGACATACCGTCGGGTACGTGAACTTCGCGACCAACGCACCTCTGTTGTAAAGAAAGAAGAATGAACTCCACGCCTGAAACTGCTGACGCCGTCTCAACTACCCTACGCTTTGAAATGCCACACCGTCTGATAGCTGTCCGTCTTATGGCCCTATACGGATTACCATGGCTATATGGAGCTGCCATTCTAATCGTGGCAGCTGGAATAGCAGCTTTCTTTGATCTTCGCTGGCTAATAGTGGGGCTGATGATTCTATTTATTGCTACACCTCTGATGTTAGCGTTACTTTATCTCAACTATGGTTTACGACCGGCATGTGTAGCAAATGTACTACCCCACACTGTCGAGCTTCTGCCCAATGCTCTACGCGTCAGTGTATGGGCACGAACCAGCGAAGAACCGAAGTCAGATAAGTCGGATAAATCGGATGAGTCAGATAAATCTGATGAGTCTTATAAGTCTTATAAGTCGGATAAATCTGATGAGCAGGATAATTTGGAGTCGCCTCTCAGCGCTGAGGCAGCAGCGGATAACAGCTCTTCGCCAATACCGCCAGCGGTTACTCATATTTTTCCGCTCGAATCATTACAGGCTTACAATGTAGGCCTCGATTCAGTCACAATACCCATAACTGGCAAAGGTTTCCTCTGGCTCCCAGCTTCAGCCTTCTCCACAACCGACGGTCTCACTCTCTTCATGCAGGCCCTCAGTCAAGCTAAATCTAAACCCCAAGCCTAACGCCTGCGTTACGACCGCGCAAAGAGCCCCCTCTCC
>CAYNUE010000047.1:3587-13225 GCA_964400325.1 uncultured Sangeribacter sp.
CGCGCGAAGCTGGTTTCCGCCAGGGGCTCTGCCCCGTAAGTTTCACCTCCCTCTTTCCTCCCCTAAACTATGCGAATACTCAAAAACACCAACAAAAGCTACTGCTTCATCATGGAAATGGAAGTGCGTGACTACGAGCTCGACGCCGAACAAATAGTCAACAATGCCAACTATCTCCACTATATGGAGCACACGCGCCATAAATTCTGCAGCGACGCAGGCCTCTCCTTTATCGAAATGCACCAACAAGGAATTGACGCTGTCGTGCGCAAAGTTGAAATAGAATATATAGCCTCACTTCGTGGCAACGAAAGTTTCCTAAGCTGTCTGCGCCTCGAACGCAAGGGCCCACGATTTATCTTTCATCAAGATATTATGCGGCCAGGTGGTGACTTAATAGCTCAAGGCGTCATAACCGTAGTTGTCCTCAAAGATGGGCGCCTGTCGCGAGGTGACGAACTCGCAGCGATTTTCAAGAAGTACATAAGCTGAAAAATACACTTTAATGGCACAAAAAGCCGATGGCACCTTAGCCTCTACGGCTCTTTCGATGGTACACGGAGTCAATGCCGCTGTGGTGCGCCATATTGAAGAATGTGGTCTGACACCATCAGATTTCTTTTCTCTGTCAGATGATGCTCTCGCCGACACACTCGGCATGAAACGTCATGAAGTGTGGAACGAACACGTTCGTGACGAAGCAGTGTTCAAAGCACGCCGTGAACTTGAACAGATAAACCGTTACCGTCTCATGCGGCCAATTTTCTTACTGGACGATGACTATCCCGAAGCACTCAGCAGTGTACCAGACGCACCAGTAGTTATATACGTGCTTGGAAACTGTAACCTCAACCGATTACATTCAGTCAGTGTCGTAGGTACACGCAAAGCCACACCCTACGGTCTTAATTTCGCACATCGTATAGTAGAAGAATTAGCAGGATACTTTCCCGACCTATTAGTAGTAAGTGGTTTAGCAAGTGGTATTGACTCGGCAGCACATACAGCAGCTTTAAAGGTCGAACGTACAACTATAGGTGTTATGGCACATGGACTACACATGGTCTACCCAGCAATAAACCGTCAGCTGGCAAAACAGATAATTGATGCTGGCGGAGCCTTGATTTCAGAGTATCCTTTAGGCACCACACCCTACCGCGGACGCTTTCTGGAACGAAACCGCATTGTTGCCGCCCTCTCGGCAGTAACTATCGTAGTCGAAAGTGACATACGTGGTGGTGCCATGTCAACAGCCTACACTGCTGACAGTTATCATCGTGATGTCATGGCGTTGCCAGGACGCGTAGGCGACTCGACAAGTGCTGGCTGCAATCTGCTCATACGCCGAGGTAAAGCACAACTAATCACTTGTGCAGCTGACCTTATCGAGCATACTGGTTGGGCACCTTTTAATGTCGCAGTTGACTGTAATCGGCGTAATCTATTTCCAGAACTCGACGGTGACGCACGGGTCATCTATGATGTCCTACGTCAAAAATCAGATGCACTGACTGTAGATGAACTGTGTATGCGCACAGGCCTGAATGCTGCCCGACTACTGGCACAACTTACCGAGCTTGAATTCGATGGTGTCATAACACGTTACTCAGGAGGACGCTACACAGTCCTATAAACTCAGTCTGAATTTAGAAAAGTCGTACTCCCACACCAAGCATCAGATTCTGAGGGTCTTTAAACGCACCAAGACGGTACCCAACATTAAGATATACGTGTTCAGTGACAAAGGTTTTCAGAGTCAGTGATTGATAAAAACGTCTGTCACCTTTAGGATTTAAGAAATCGTATCCCACTCCGGCACTGACAGTGAATATAGGCATCGTCAGTTCGGCATGTGCCGACAGACCGATACTAAGCTGTTTACCGAAAGGCGGACGCTCAAACTTTATATCATTACCGAAACTACCTTCAATCCAATAGGAAGATAGACCCGCACTTTCGTCCCACTGCATATCAACAGCTGGTCCGACTGCGACCCAACGATTTAACTTACGCATAGGCGATAATTGAAGACCGACTATTCCGAATCTGCCGGGACACAGTTTCGGCTCAGGTGGTGTACCCACAACCACTACACGTTTTCGCCATGCTCCGAAGGCCATTATGTCATAAACCCAACGGCTACGGTCAGCTTCAGCTTCAATGCTACTATAAGAAACAGTAGGTGTCTCCTGAGGATTAAGAATATAATCAACCCCAATTGTTGCCCCAATTGAATTGACACCTGCGTTCGGCCATGAAGTATTACCGTTAGAATAATGCTTGGCCCCAAGTCCGAAACTCATCTGCCAACGTTCGTTAAGCCGATAGGTTAATTTCACTCCCAAGCCCATGTAAGCTGTCACAGCAGTACTCACAACAGCATTATTATCAGCAGTATTCTTATCAAAATGTTTCCAACCGAAAGCTGCTCCAAATTGCCATTCATAACCTAACCACAATCTGTCATTAAAATGTACAATAGGAGCACCCTGATATACGTATGCCGAAACAGGAGTACCCAGCAGAGAAGGTGTAAAGAATGTATTTACGCCTAATCCAATTCCTTGGTAAAGACCTCTGTACAATATGCCTTCACGTGTGGCAGGATTAAAACTGAATTCAGCATTTACTGTCCCAGCCAAAGTAGCATTGATAGTCTTATCTTCAGGATTATTTCCCTTAAGAAAGATATTCGTACCAAGCACATAACCAGGTGTTACTCCGGCTCCTATTCTCCATTCTGGCGATAGAGAAAAACCTGACGGTATGGTGTCGCCGGCAGTAGCGGTAATACAGCTTGACAACACACTGGCTAAAACTATAAATAACCTATTCTTCATTTTCCACTTGTATATCATAGCTTAGCGGATAAATAGCTGTACATGTAAAATCGGTAGGAAGAAGGTAATTTTCTACAGGATTCACAAATTCAATAACTCCGGTAGCAAACACTTTTCCGTATGTTACTGTCAAGGTAATCTTTACTTTTGAATGAGCCGGAACCTCAATCATGACTAATTTATCATTTTGAGCACAAGGATAGTTGAACGGTTCATTACATGTCACATAAAAATCTCCATCCTGAAGCCACCATTCGTCTCCAAGAAGAATCGGAAGAGGCATTTCCAATTCAATATATTTAGCCCACGCTTCCTTAGGTTCTATTAATGCTGTAGCATAGGCATCTTTATATGGATAACATTCACAACGCTGAGCAAGCGGCGAGTCGTTAACAACAGTAAAAGTTTGATGTTTTTCCTCCACGTATGAAGTCCTTTCAAAATCCGAATCATACTGAGCCATCAGTACTTCCAGTTTTTTACCGGCCGCCATACAGAAGTCTATCACTTTGTCACCATATTCATATTCCAGTCTTACTACAAAATGACTCTCCTTTCCCGTACAGTTATAATAATTCCTAAAGTACATATAATCGCCTGAGAAGGCTAAGGCATAACTACACAGCACATTATCAAAGAGTATTTCGTATATTTCTGAGAAAGGGCTATAAGCTGGGATTTCATGACCATTTGCATCATAGTATTTCAGAGAAGTATCAGCGCTGCTTATATTATCAATTCTGACATGCTGAAGACCGTCAACAGGAATTATAAGCGATACGCTGTCATCATCTGAATCAAGTTGCACGTACGTTATCTCAGGCAACTCAGATTTGTCTACAAATATATCATTATTACACCCCACAAAGAGGATAATGCACAGGATAGATACAACACTAAGGAAGTATTGATGAATATTATTTTTTCTCATAAGCTACTTATAGTCAGTCTCAAGGAAATCCCAGTCAGCCGGTACAGTAACATCAGCTTTATCAAATCCTAATTCTTCATAAGATAATCCTGTCTTAGCCGAAAGATAGGCATAAGGATTTTCAAGAATGAATCGGTCAGTCTTAAGCATCTCCTTACGGTCGGCAGTAGAATATTTATCTTTGGCATATAAAGGACTTATATCTTTATTATCCTTTTCAATACCGGTCGCTTCAAATAAATACTTACTCTGTGAGTCTTCTGCTTCAAGTATCAATCCCGGTAAACCATGGAATTTCCACGGGCCATAAGAAAGCGGTATTTCAGGCGCAAACCATACTATCCAGTTCCTACCATGATAAGCTGTTGTTGCTATGAAGCATTCATAGCCAAGTACACTCTTGACAGAATCTCCGATTTCCCATTCCATTTCGTCCCACGGTTCCGTGTATGTATAATCATCACCTCCACTCTTATCAAATACTGTTAAGGTTTTATCTTTTGGCGATTGAAATACCCACAGCTCTGACGAAGCACTCATAGGTGTTCCGTCGTTTTCTATTGTTTTAGTCAAAATTTCAATATATTCCGCTTCGCCTTTTGGAGTAGAGCATAGAGAATCCACATACTCGCCTATCGGGTCACAGAATTTCGACATATCTGAATTGGCATGAAGAATAAATTCTTTCTCTAAAGGAAAATCCAAATGATTACTATACTTCTCGACATAGCTGACCTTTATATCAGCTTTCTGTGCAGTTGCTACTATAGTCACAAAACACACAGAAATAAATATAAGTAACTTTTTCATTTTATTTTGTAGTCAGGTTCAAGACTGTGTTTCAGGCCATCGTATTTAGGTATTTCAATTTTGTTACCATCATCATCAACGGCATAAATTGTTACATTCTGTCCCTGGGCATTCAAAATACTTTCAGCGTTGTTGAGATAATATTCAGCATTTTCAAGAGCCTTTTTACGGTCAACTTTCGCATAGTCTTTCCGTAGGTACATGGGCGAGATGATACGGTCGGTCTGTTCAAGTCCAGTCGCTTCAAATGAGAAGTCGCCGTTTGCATCGGCTTTAAGAATGAGTCCGGGAAGACCACGGAGTTTCCAAGGTCCAAAAGGCATAGGAATTTCAGGAGTAAACCATACTTTCCAATGACGCCCATGATAATCACTCTCAGCCATTATACATTCGTAATCAAGCACAGTGGCAGTGGAATCTTCAACTATAGTCCATTCCATTTCAGACATAGGTTCGGTGTAATAGCCCAAATCGTCTCCATATTTATTATATATAGTAAGAGTTTCTTCAGCCGGATTGGTAAACACGTATGTGTGTACCTTTTTAACCGGACCCTTTCTAAGATCCCATGATGTTGAACCGTCTGGCTCAACAGTCATACAGGTATTCTTAATAATTTCCATATATTGCGCCTTACCATCAGGAGTCGACTTCAAAGAATCAACCCAAAGACTGAGGTCATTAAAATATTTAGCCTCAGCTGCAGAGGCTAAAAGAGACATCTTGGAAGTGACAGACTTACCTTGCTTGTCAGGCTTGCTACAGTCATAGCTGACAATAATATCAGCTTTATTCTGTGCCAGACTCAGGATTGTGATGGCACTCATGATGAAGAATGAAATAAATCTGTTCATTATAATTGGAATTTTATATTTTTATTTTCTGAGGGCTATTGAAAGCAATAGCTCGCGTCCTCGAAGCCAACGCTGACTTTCGAATGAAGAGAGCTGACTGTATGATGTATAGTTATAGGTGCGCTGATTAAATATATTGCTTAGGACAGCTGAAAATTCAAGACGCTTATTAAGTTTGAAGATTACTTTAGTATCAAGCAGAAAGACATTCTTGAAATTGTCAACGGTCAATTCGTTACGATAGTGCTCCCCTCTTACATGCCATTCCCATTTTCTATGTGGCATAATATTTAAGAGTAGATTATTTTCCATATTTCCGAGCCATGAGTTTCTAACATCGTTCATAGCCAAGCAGTTTGACGAAAATCTAAGCCTGTAGTCAAAACTCAGCCAGCGTATTGGTGTACCATTGATTTTACCTTCCACAGACCATGATGTACTTACAGAGCTGACAGCCTCATTTTCAGAAATGAGATGTGATTCATAGCGGTTGAAACCACCTCCGACATTTACACTACCACGCATAAAATCAAGTGTCTTGCCTATGTTGCCGTTTGTCATAAACGCCTTTCCATCACTTTTGGCAGAAGTGTATGAATATACCACATAATCACCATAAAGCTGTTGTGCTATGGTATAAGGATTATGTGACCATGACTGAATTACAAAAGCATTTGCAAATAAGCCTCTACGGGTATGTTTATAGGAAAAATTAACAGATACGTTCTGGGAAGTGGAATTGTAGAAATTATCTGTACCGCGTTGAAATGAACGGTAATCAGTCATCACAAAACCAGGCTGTATAAGATTCAGAGACATCGGTGAACGTCCTACTCCACCACGTAAGTTCATTGAAAAACGATTGTTAGGTTTCCAATTCATACTTAGTGAAGGTGAAAAATAAGTTTCGCTACGGTTAGCAATGGCTTTATCAAAATGATAAGCAGCAAAACTTACAGGAGCATTGAGGGTAAGATTAACACGTTTTATCCAGTACTCTAACTTTGGTGTAACGTATACCGTAAAATAGTCAGTATTAAGCACATTTTCTGTAAGCCCTGGTATCTCAGTCGGCAGATTAGGTAATTCTGTGTTTAATTTACGCAAGTAACCTTGGACTCCACCTTCCAGACTGATTGTAAATCCCTTTAGAGAGAAAGCGTATGCAGCACTTTCATTAGTATAGAAAGCATGCTCACCTACATGTTGTCGCATATAAATATCACTCGCCACAACCGATAACGTCTGCGGCAACGATTCCCACTCAATAGCACTACGTAGCGTCACCAAGTGCTTGCCATTAAAACGTTTTATCAATTTAAAGTCATTACCTACATAGTAGTCAGGCAGTGATGCTGACTGAGTATTGGTAAGCGAGCCCGTTACGCCAAGATACAAATTATCCCAGTCTATGTTAGTACTAAGAGTGTTGTTAATAAACGCTGTCTTTTGGTTAAGCTCGTAAATAAACTTACCTGAGAGTGAGTGTGAGTGTTCAGTACCTCTACGGTTTTCAGTCACTACACGGTCACCATCGTTGAGAAAATATGTTGTGACACTGGCTGCTTCAGCCGTGATGCGGTTGAACGAATAGTCAATCTGTGTTTTGAATTCCCCGCGTCCGAATTTCCACAAACTATTGGTTGATACAAGTGCTGAACGGTTAAACAGTGTTCTTTTCTGACCCAGTCCCGCTACACCCGGAAGCGCTACATTGATATAACGTTCGAGGTCAGTACCACGACGCGAAGCAAAAAAATCGTTTGATTGCGCCGAGAGGTCTTCACCTATATTATTAGTTTTAAAAGTCGTGATATTCTGAAAATTAGGCATTACAGCCATTACGAACAGTTCACCGTCCCACACAGCTCCTTGCGGTTGCCATGAGTAGCCACCACCGGCATCGCCATGAAATGTCCATGTGGCTTTAGCCTTATTCTTAAGTTTAAGATTTATGGCAGCCTTGTCTGAAAAAGATATACCTGACAGTACCTGCATCGGCTGATGATTTTCCATCACCTCAACAGCTCCTACATCTTCATGATTTATACCATTAGTAGCTATACCATATTTTCCACCGAGCAAATCAGAACCTTCGATATAAAACTTGTTAATATCCTCTCCCTGATACTGTATCTTGCCTGATTTCTCCACATTGATTCCAGGCATACGTTGTAACACATCTCCTATCGACCGGTCTTGCTCCTGAGCAAAACTCCCAACATCGTAAGTTATCGTATCGCCCTGCTCTCGTATACGGTCAGCCTTGACTGCCACTTCCTTCAACTGGATACTGCCAGGTTCCATATAGATGGTAAGTGGCAACGACACACTATCAAGAGCAATAGATTGTTTTGCGAAACTCATCAATGCTACTTCCAATCGAGTGTTCGTAATCGATGGCACTGTCATGGTAAACAGACCATTAGCCTTTGAAGTAGTATATTTCTTTATCTTACCGTCTGCACCTTTGATAATTACTGAAGCTCCTGTCAACGGCTCATTGCTTTCCTTATCAATAACCGTCCCAGTCACATTGACCTGCGCCACAGCACTGACCGCAACAAATAGACACAAGATATGTACTATAAGAGTTTTCATAGCTTACATAATTAGTATGCAATACAAATAGCACAGACGGCATTATGAATAACGATATGTGTGCGTTTCATTATTTTAGGCAAAGATACATATAATAATCCATAACAACTATGCCATTCGTAACAATTATATAAAAATCCACCATTTCCTTTCCCTAATAGCATCCCAGACCTTTCTCTACCCCTACTATAAAAACGAGGTCACTTGTGTGGAGTGACCTCGTTCTTTATCTTATGTATGTTCAGTTGACGGGAAAGGATAGCTCAGATACGGTCAAGGACAGTTTCGATGAGGCGGCGTACACTTGGTTTGTAGTCGGTGTTGGCATTGGTCGCACGACGCTCGGCAATGATGCAACATACCGTCATGGCTTTATGACCAAGGAGTTTAGCCATACCCTGCAGACAGCCTGATTCCATCTCAAAGTTAGTGACAGGGCGACCGTGATAACGGAATTCTTCGATCTTGGCATTCAAATCGGGGTCAGCAAGCCGCAGACGTACCATACGACCTTGCGGAGCATAGAAACCAACGGCCGAAATAGTATAGCCACGACGCATATCGTCACGACCGATACGTTCTACCAGTTCAGGCGCAGCATCAACAGTATATGGGGCAGCCCAATCATGACGCCATTTAGTAAACTCACAGAATTCGCGTTCAAACTCAAGGTCACACACAGCATCACGGTCAGCATAGAAGTTAAGTATACCGTCAGTACCGGTAGCCTTCTCAGCTATACAGAAGTCACCTATGTGTAAATCCTCTTGCAGTGAGCCACTTGTACCGACACGTACCATTTCAAGAGTACGGTGTTCCGGCCGTACGGTACGTGTAGCAAAGTCAATATTAGCCAAAGCATCAAGCTCAGTTACCACTATCTCGATATTATCTGAACCGATACCATGAGATATGCACATCAGTTCCTTACCCTTGTAAGAACCACCGACAGCATGAAACTCACGACTGCTGACATCATAGTCAATACGGTCGAAATAAGAAGCTACCATATCAACTCTTCCCGGGTCACCGACCATAATTATTTTATCGCGCAACTGCTCAGGACGAAGATGTATATGAAATGCTGACCCATCTTGATTGATGATGAGTTCTGACGAAGGGATTACTCTTGGAGTGTTCATGGTTTATTAAGTTTAAGATTTAAGAATTGACAAGTTGTACTATTATAAGACGTCCACCATATTTGGTTGAAAGCAGTATCTGACGACCCTCTGTCAGTGGCACATAACCACCTATAGGTATCTGACGATTCTCAGTCTTATCCCACATATCAGGCAGACGGCGATTGATAAGTATCCACTGACCCTTATGAAAATGGAAGTCACCGACAGGTTTCTTATCTTCGGCCGAAGTCTTTTCATTAGCTACAACAAAACGGTTGGCATGCCACATATAGAGTGTCTGTTTATCGTAGACCATAAGACGATACTTCTCAGACACAAATCTTCCGTGGCTCGGTGAATAATAGAAATTAAGCACCGGAAGCTGACCATGATACGGCGTGCCGCACCACGGACATTTAGGTTTGGTGGTATTGTCGAACACAAACCACTTAGCACCACAATCAGGATTACGGCAAGG
>CAYNUE010000047.1:13325-14702 GCA_964400325.1 uncultured Sangeribacter sp.
CCACGCAAAGGATGACGATAAAGCAGATACATATACACCATCACAGCCAAGGCATGCTGATCAGTTGCACGAGAAGGCAGTTTACGGTTTTTATCTGTGAGTGGAAGATGTCGCGTAGCGAGTACTTCAGGTGCGATAAAATCAGGAGTACCCACGACATCGGGTGGATATTTACCCGGCACAACAAGACCATCGCAGTCTATGATACAAGCGTTGCCTCCGGGTGGGTCAAGCAATACATTATTGTACGAAAGGTCACTGTGGGCAAGACCAGCTGCATGAAGGCGTCTTATGGCACGCGCAATCTTGATAAGCATGTGAAAATGGGTCAGCCAGGTGCCCTTGTCTTCCGGACGCAAGAAACGGTTACGCAATTTGGCCGAAGCAAACCATTTACCATTCTTCTCTTTACCAGCAAAATTACCGTCTGCAAAAAAGAACTGTTTCTGATAAGTAGGTACTACCAAGCCAACACGTCCTTCCCATTCTACAAGACGTGTAGGCCATGCGAACAGATTCTGCCAGTAGTCACCCCCCGGCTGATTGAATATTCTTTCACGATAAAGACCTACAATATTATCAAGTCGGTCGCGAGCATTAGCATCGAGTTTATCGCGAAAGAATAATACTACTTCCTTCTTACCCTTGCACCAGTAGGCATCTTTCATACCGCCCGAAGCAAACGACTCATTGTCAAATTCAACTGTCGTGCCGTCGTTAGCAGTAACTTTAACTATATCTCCCATAATTATCTCAATAGAGTATTGCTATGGTACGGTCATCATGATTACCACGGCTGCGGAAACCAAGCCACCCCAGCAATTCATCAGCACATTCGGGCTTACGGTCGGCAAGATTGACATTATCCTTTATGGATTTCATCATCTCGTCCCACTTTTCAGGACGCTGCAGATTGGCATCAGTCTCAAACCATGGATCACTCACACCGTCTGTCATAAGTACAAGTGCCTTGAAGTCTGGGACTATTGTAAAGCGATAACGTGTACGGTCGCTGAAGATACTTGGCATCGTGAGAAAACGTGTCTGCCCGGCATATTCACCGCCATCAGGTTCACCCATTATCTTGATGCTACCGTCATCAAGCAGCAAACCTATGGCACCATCGCCAACCCAATAGGTAGCTACAAACCAACCGAAATCAAATTTACGACACATAGCCATAAGCAGAGTGGTAGAATAGTCTTTCAGCACAGCACCCTCCTTAGCCTCACTTTCATTCTTTATAGCCCTTGAAGCTTCCCAAGCTGCTTTGACCACTGTGTTATAGATAAATGTGCCTACATGACCGGCATTTTCCTGAGTCGGCGCATTATTATAATTACTTATAGCCTCAGCAAACTCATCGCCCATTTCAGC
>CAYNUE010000047.1:14802-27001 GCA_964400325.1 uncultured Sangeribacter sp.
ACAGTATGACTGTACTTCATACCCTGACGTCCGTTAGGAAATTTCAGATTTACCTTATTCAGGTTGTTGCGTGCTATGATTCGTTGGTCCATAAGTTCAGTCTGATATTCGTTCCACATACGACGTATAACCCATTTCTCGAACTTCTCCAACTGGTCATCGTCAGGCGTTTGTCCTTCAACGGTCAATGCTTTTGCGATACGTTGACGTAAGCCATCGACCACTACCGTCCTATGTATTATACGTAAACTGCGATCTTTTCTCATTGTGACAATATGATGTTAAGATTGGCAATGTATTGTTATCCTTGTGTACGGCCTACATCAAAGCCTTCACTCGTAGCAGTAAGAGTGCCCTCAGCGCCACACCACGGACACTTGATGGTCTCCTCCTCGCCTACACAGAATATACGTCCACACATACAGGTAACAAAACCATGTTGATTGCCACAACATGGACAGGTAGGCTCACCATACAGACGGCTGACATTGATAGTCTGTGGTTTCTTGTTTGCCACACTCATGGCGTCATACGTCTTCCCGTCAATAGCATAAGCCCCTATCAATCTAAAATCAGTAGCACTCATGTCATGACCAAACCGCATTCCCTCCGGACGCCGTGCATATTTTATAAGATAACGGTTGCCGGTGTTCTGACACTTCCCTTCAAAGACAGCATAATTCTCATCTATCTTCGATTCGCCTCGGTCTTCTATCTTTACCTTCTCCAAATTTATGCCCTCCATAGGAGCATGCTTGATTCCTTCTTCGCCAAAGTCAGCTACAGACTGACTGCTGGCTGTTACCGAAGCACTTATCCATTTGAAGAATTTCTTGTATGAATCATCACCATCGGCATTAAAACGCACTATGCTGTCGGTAAGCTGGCCAAATAGCAATGGGTCTATAGTATCACCTATCGAAATCACTGTCATGGAAGCACGTCGACGAAAACTACCGTTCCAGCGTGCGATAGCTGCAGCCGGATTATCAGTTGGCGTACCATCTGTAAGCAAGAACACTACCGGCTTCCAATCACCCTTACACTGAGCTGTAGTCTTGACGACATTCTTCTCTATGTCATCCATCAGATGATTAAGCACGGCACCCAGCCCCGTACCACCACCTATAGGTATTTCCGGAGGAAAGAAACAATAGGTTTCAGTCAACGGAGTCAAAGTCTTAGGACGTCCTGCAAAGGCTATCACTGATACCCATGCGGTCTCAAGAGCGTATGGGTCACTGCGGAGTTGCTGTACAATTTCGCGCATACCCTTGCGCACCTGTTCGATAGGCTGGCCTACCATTGATTCAGATACATCTATGACTATATATACTGGGAGCCGTCGCATTGTGATTTCTGTTTGATATTGAATGTTATTGATATACTTATACTATTATATTCACCTCATCTGGAGGCGGTGGCAGAGTCAAATCATCGGTTGAGCCAACACTACGATTGCCTACTCCAATCGAATCACTTACCCATTTAAAGAACTTCTTAAAACCATTGGAATCAAGCGTATCGAGCATGTAGACTTGATCAGTAAGCTGTTTCAAAGGTTCGGTACGTGCCTTCATACCTGCAGCACAAGCCACAATAGCGCCGAACTTACGCCGCTTCACTTCCTCAACCTGACGATTGTACTCTTGGATGTCCGAAGGTTTGCCGTCCGTGAGTAGAAACAGAAGAGGCATCCAGTCGCCTTTACGTTCGGGAGTACTAAGACGCACTTCGCTGTCGACACGTTCACAGAGCGTACGCAGAGCCGCACCCGTATGGGTGGGGCCTGCGTCCGGAGTCGTGATTTCTGGCAGCTGCACATCTTCGAGTGGCGTCAGCGGAAGCACCGTCTTAACGTCCTTATCAAAGGTGATAATACTGATAGCAGCATTCTCAAGAGCAAACGGGTCTTGACGCAAACTGGCTACCATTGCTTCCAGTCCTACCTTGACAGCCTCTATAGGCTCACCTCTCATAGAGCCTGAGGTATCTATAAGTATATAAACCGGTAATCGGCGCATAGTTTCAGACTACAATATTGACTTCAGGGGGTGGAGGGGGCAATTCGCTAAGGCCTGTAACATCGCCATGACCTTCGTCTACCCTCATAGAACTGGTACTGATAGAGGCAGACACCCATTTGAAAAATTTACTTATGGTCTTGCTGTCAGCCTTATCCAGACTCACCACACATTCGGTTATTTTGTTTAATGTGTCAGTAGAAGCAGCTGCGCCAGCAGCACATGCTACGACAACACCCCATTTACGTTTCTTAAACTCGTCAAGACCGCGCTGTAAATCGTCTGTAGGTGCGCCATCAGTCATTATAAATACCAATGGTTTCCAATCACCTTTCTTTTCAGCAGTAGTCTTGGTTACCTCGGCATCAGCCTTCTGTGCCACCAGACTCAGAGCCTCACCAAGAGCTGTACAGCCACTGGCGGTAAGATTTGGAGCCTGAAAAGCAGAAAGTTCGGTCATAGGCACTGCCTGACGTGCCGAGTTGTCAAAAGTTATGACACTCAGATGAGCTGTCTCAAGCGCGTATGGGTCACTGCGCAGAGTAGACAGAAGTACCTGTACACCGTTGTTGACGGCCTCTATGGGCTCGCCAAACATTGAGCCACTTGTATCAAGCAGCAAATATACTGGAAGCTTTCTCATTGTAATCGTAAGTTATTAGTTAAATCAAGCCATCTGCTTCTGCAGGCGTTCCAAAGTCTGCCCGATGAAGCGGTCGGCGTATGCTTCGCCTATTGCAGCGAACTTCCATTCACCATTGCGACGGTAAAGTTTACCCATTATCAGTGCGCCCATACCTGCATACTGAGGCTCGGCTGCCACGTCATATTGAGCAAAGACTTCTTTGACATGTGTCGGAGTGCCTTCAAACATACGTATTGTAGCGTATGGAATCTGTGAGAAATCCTCCTGTCCACATGTATTAAGGAAAAATACAATCTGGTCAATCTGCGGGCTGACACGTTTGAGATCAACAGTCAGAATCTCATTGTCAAGACCGTCATTACCGTCCTGGTCACCCTTAAGATCATCACCGGTATGACGAAGAGCACCATCATAACTGGAGAGTTTGCCGGGCTTCTGGCCATACTGAGCCAGCAGTTCGGGACGATAAAGCGGTGAATAGATAAAGTCAACAAGCTTGCCCTGTGCGTCAAACATGGCGCAACTCAAGTCAAGGTCAACATCTATTGTCTGCTTGCCTATACCCAGGAATCCCCCGCGTTTAGTGATGGCACCCCAGTTGCAGCCTACACAAAAATCGGTAAGCTTAGAACCATTATTTTTCTCAAGATTTATTTTCTGTCCTTTCTGTAAGTTGATAGCCATGGTAAATTTCAGTTTTAACTATGGATTTTCAATTTATTTTTCAATCAAGTACCTCATCAGTTATACTTATCGAGGAAGAATTGCAGACCACCTTTGTAGCCATTGCCTATAGCCTCAAATTTCCATTCACCATTACGGCGGTAAAGACGTCCGAATTCTACGGCAGTTTCGACTGAGAAGTCCTCTTCAAGTTCATACTTGGCAAGCTCCTCGCCGTTTTCCTCATTATATATGCGTATATAACTGTTGTGCACCTGACCGAAGTTCTGGCGGCGTACATCAGCCTCATGTATGGTGACTGTAATGATTATCTCATTGATACGGGGGTCTACCTTATCAAGATTCACAGTTATAGTCTCGTCATCACCACCTGCTGAGCTTGAGCCGGTACGGTCATCCTCACCTGCAGCCACAGCTCCGTCTGGTGACAGCTTATTATTGTAGAATACAAAAAATTCATCTACCGGAAGTTTACGGTCCTCGCCCACCATAAAAGCGGCAGCGTCAAGGTCAAAATCAAAACCGGTGCTGTCATTGGGATCCCAACCGAGACCTATGCCTACCTTTCGTAGCCCTACGCCTATGCGCTGGCCTTTCTGCAGATTAATTGCCATGTCAAAATATATTTAAAATATAATGCGATACCGGGTATCTATTTGCAAATTTAGTTAAAAAGTCACATAACGCCTCATAGCAATATGTGTTTATCAACATATTTTCGAGTCAAGAAGCATTTTTTCAATATATTTTGCCTATTTTTGCATTTCCAATCCTGTCGCCGCTACGCTACGGCGATAAACCTATTGAGTTTATTTTTGCTTTATGCGTGCAACCCTCGATTTTGTCAACACTATTTTCGACCACTATAACATACTGTGTTTTAAAGGTCGATTGCCCCGTCTACCTATAAGATTGACGGACTCTCTCACCCATCTCGGTGCTTTTGTCCATCCTAAAGTGTGGCCAGCCTCACGCCCTCGTGGGGCCGGTGAATGTCACATACGTATCAGCAGATGTCTCGACCGTTCGGAAGATGAACTTGTCGATACTATCGTACACGAAATGATACATTACTATATCTGGTACACCCATACGGTAGATGACGGACCGCATGGACGTCATTTTGTGACAATTATGAATGACATAAACCGTCGTCTTGGATTGACTATGAGTGTACGTGGAACGACAACTTCCGAAACTCTTGATAGCGACAAACGTATAAAACCACATTATATCTGTATCACACACTGGCGTGACGGACGTCGTCTCATAACTGTCTGTGCCCGTACAAGGCTATTCGAAATTCACGCCGACTTTACTGCCTGTCCGCGTGTAATAGCCACTGAATGGTGGTGGAGTGCCGACCCATGGTTTAATCGTTACGGCCTGGCACGTACAGCCAAAGCTATGCTGATTACTGATACCGATTATGAGAATCATGTGGCCACAGCCACTCCGTGTATATGCGACGGACGTACATTCCAACCCCTTACAGCCCGTCAACCAAGCTCTAAATTCTGACAATCAAAAAGCATGCGTCCTATTATAACCCATTTCACCGACGACGACCTCTATAAGTTCACGATGTGCTGTGCCGTAGTCGATAATTTTCCTCGCGCCGAGGTGCGCTATACCTTTACTGACCGTAACGAAATGGTATATCCTGTTGGATTTGCCAAGGCGCTGCGTGAGCAGATTGATGCGCTTGCAGATGTGGTCATGACTCAGGAAGAGGCACGCTTCATGAAACGCGCCTGTCCCTATATCCCCCACTGGCTATATGACTATCTGCGAGGCTTTCGCTACAATCCGCGTCAAGTAAGTATAGCCCAAGATGCTTCAGGTCATCTGCAAGTAGGTTTCGAGGGGCCATGGTGCCAGACAATTCTACTTGAAGTCAAGACACTGGCCATAATTTCGGAACTCTATTACCGTATGGCCGGTATGGAACCCTTGGTCGACCTTGGGAAAGTACGCCTTAAGGCCTGCGAAAAAGGACGTCGCTTACTCGAAGGAGGATGCGTATTCAGTGAATTTGGCACACGCCGACGTGCTTCGCTTATAGTACAAGATACAGTGGTTGAAGCCTTCACCGATGTCAGTCACTCAACTGAAGAATGGAGTGGCCGTTTCGCCGGCACAAGCAATATATATCTGGCCATGAAATATAATCTCACCCCTATAGGCACTATGGCGCATGAATTGATATGCGCAATAGCTGGCATGTATGGGCCAGTCATGGCTAATAAACTCGCTATGAAGGCATGGGCCCGTACCTATCAGGGAGCTTTAGGTACATTCCTCTATGACACTTACGGGTGGCGCATATTCAGTCTTAATTTTACTGAAGATTACGCCAACCTCTTCCGTGGCTTACGTGTAGATAGCGGTGAAAATCGTGAACAGCTTGACAAAATCATAGCTAAATATCGCTCTTTAGGTATAGACCCACGTTATAAACAGGTGGTATTCAGTAATGCCCTCTCTACTGACTCTGCTCTTGAGCTACAACGTTATGCCGAAGGACGCTGTCTGCCTTCGTATGGTATAGGCACTCACTTTACCAACGATATTGAGGGTCTAAAACCACTTAACATCGTCATTAAGCTGACATCAGTAAAGCCAGAAGCATCATGGCCTTTCTGGTGCGACACATGCAAACTTTCGTCAGACCCCGGAAAACATTCCGGTGATCCCAATGTAGTGGCTCGCTTTGAAGAGGCACTACATATACGCTGAATAGCTGAAAAACAAACATGACCACACAGATATATCATGATATATGCGCCTACCTGCGTCGTCTCACCAAGGATACTCCTTATGAAGGACACGTCTATGCAGTAGGCGGATGCTGTCGTGACGAGGTTATGGGCAACGACATAAAAGACGTTGATCTTGCCGTTGACCTACCTGACGGCGGTGTGGAGTTCGCTCGCTGGCTGGAAGCTCGACATCTCACTGTAGGAGAACCGGTATTGTTCCCTAAGTTCGGTACAGCAAAACTGTACTTGCGTGACTTTCCAGATGATGAACTTCAGGTTGTACAGACACGCCGTGAGAAATACACCAACCACAACAGTCGTAATCCTGAGACTGCTTTCGGTAGTCTCGAAGAGGATTGTATGAGGCGTGACCTCACAATCAATTCGCTCTACTACGACATAACCAACAAAAAACTCATCGACATAACCGGTGTAGGCGTACGCCACATACACGAACATATTCTACGTACTCCGGCGGCTCCTTTCGAGACCTTTGACGATGACCCAGTACGTATATTGCGTTGCGTGCGCTTTGCTGCACGTTTCGGGTGGAAAATAGACCAGGATATGCTCGATGCCATGGCTAAAAACGTCAGTAGGCTCAACATCATATCTCGGCCAAGACTTATAGGCGAATTTAATAAGCTTCTCACTGGACCACGTCCAGATTTGGGAGTCAATTATTTGAGCAACATTGGGGCTCTCCTACATATCTTCCCACAGCTCGATGTTCTCAAAAGTCTTCCAGACGACACATATAATGTCTCTCCTGAAGAGACCTCCAAGCCAACAGTACATAGTGTATGGCAGCATACTCTTGACACACTGTATCATCTCGAAAGGACAGAAAACCATCCGTGGTTACCGTTACGTTTAGCTGCCATGCTATACGAAAGCGGCAAACAACCTGCAAGAAAAACTCACCCTGATGGCACAGTATCTTACCCTCAGTATGAATTGCGAAGTGCAAAAATTGCACGCCAGATGCTACGTGCGCTGCATTATGACTCGGCCATCGTGCGTCAGACGTTGTTTCTCATTACCCATCACCGCTACGCTGCTTCATGGGGCGAAAGAGCCGAACACATGACAGACCGTGACTTACGTCGCTTACAGCTGGCGAGTGGAAATTATGAGATGTTTGAAGCCCTACTTGACTTAATAGATGCTTTCAATCAAGCTTCCGGGACATGTCTCGACCAAGTCAGATATATAAGGCAACGTACACAAAACATGATGAAAAACAATGACCACATGTTCAACTTCGAACTACCGGTCAGTGCCGACGATATAATGCGTATAAAGGGCACACATAATCAAAAGTTTGTACGTCGTGCCACTCAGCATCTTATTAAAATGGCTATCCAAAATCCACGACGTAACGACTATGAACGTCTTATACGACGTTTTAGATAAATTCAATTATACATTTCAGAACATCTTAACACAACTGACTTATGGCAATCAATCTTACCAAGGGCCAGCGCATCGACCTCGGTCTGAAGAAGGTACGCATCGTACTTGGCTGGAAACCCAATATCGGCACCGGTTTCGACTTTGACCTCGATGCCTCTGCCTTCATGCTCGGCAGTGACGGACAGATTCCGGCCGAACGTTTCTTTGTGTTCTACAACAACCAGAAGTCTATCGACGAATCTGTAGAGTCGTCGGGCGATGACCTTACCGGTGATGATGGTGAAAGTCTGACCGTAGACCTTGATAAGGTTGATCCACGTATTGAGGAGATAATATTCACAGTCACTATTCACGAAGCCGATTCACGTCGTCAGAATTTCGGACAGGTACATAACTCTTTCATCAGCCTCTATGATATTCAGGACCCACACCATGAAGTGGAAGTGGCACGTTATGACCTCGACGAAGACTTCTCGATTGAGACCGCAGTAGAATTCGGACGACTCTATCGCCGCAACGGAAGTTGGCGCTTCGAAGCTATGGGACGTGGTGTACATGGTGGACTGCAAGAGCTTGTTAATCGTTACGCCAGACTATTTGCTTGATAACCTTAAATTAAATTGGTGCGTTCAAGTCTGAAACCAGATTTGAACGCACCAATTTATTTTAAGTAGTCACAAAATACTGATTTTTTATTAACTGTAATTTGCAAATATTGGAATTTGTTAATATCTTTGAGCTTGCTAACATTAACCTCAATAATCTATGAACAAATTCCTTGCTACTCTTTTTGCGACGGGAGCGTTTGTGGTAACGGCACAAGCCCAGACCATGACTGTGACCGACACCGAAGGACTCATGACAAAGTTCAACATCGACTATGTCAGCGAGGTCTCGTTTGTCGAGATTTCAAATCCCAATCCGGGCACAGTAACATTCACAACAGCTTCTGCCCGTCCGTATTCCTCTGGTCGCACTGACCTTACATTCACTGACGGAAACGGTACCGAGTTACAACTTTTTCTCTGCGGTCCAACTACTGCCGAATATCTTGAAGCAGGCGTCTACACTGCCAGCCCGGCCAATACCGAATGGACGTTCGACACTGACCCTGACTGGTCATGGGTAAAAGCTGACGGCAAACAATATGCTGTCACCGGCGGTGAAATAACTGTAGCCATTGATGGTAATAACTACGTTATATCATTTGCTCTTACCCTTGACGAAGCTACTGAATTCAATGCCGTATATTCAGGTCCTTTGGCAGGATACTCTCCGATTCTTGAGCTAAAGGCTACAGAAGCAACAGAAGTCGAAATCAACGACCCACAGGCTGGTGAATTCTACATCCGATTCAACGACACCAACTGGTCGTTCGAAATGGTAACTGATTTCTTTGATGCAACAGATGCCAAATCGCTGACACCTGGTGTCTATGAGTATTCAGCAGACTGCACGCCCGGCACATACGGTCCGAGAAGTTCACTCTCTGTTTATACTCCCTACTCAACCAACCATTACAACGGCACTGTTACTGTTGAAAAAAATGGTAACGTCTATACCATAACGATGGACCTCACACTCGAAAGCGGCCGTAAGGCTCTTGTAAGCTACGAGGGTGAAATCAAATTCTTAAACAAGCAGACTCCAGAACCGAGTGAAGTAACTTTTACAACAGTTTCCACACATCCATATTCCGCTGGTCGTACTGACCTTACATTTACTGACGCCAACGGTACTGAGTTACAGCTTTACCTCTGCGGTCCAACTACGGCCGAATATCTTGAACCAGGCGTCTACACTGCCAGCCCAGCCAATACTGAATGGACATTTGACACTGACCCTGACTGGTCATGGGTAAAAATCGACGGCAATAAATATTCTGTTACCGCCGGTGAAATAACTGTAGAGCTTGATGGCAGTGATTATACCATATCATTTGCTCTGACGCTTGATGGCACTACCGAATTCAACGCTACATATTCTGGTCCAATGCCCGGCTACTCTCCCCTGCTTGAAATCACACTCACAGGTGCAACAGTAGTCGAAATCAATGACCCTCAGCCAGGTGAATTCTACATCCGATTCAACGACGCTAACTGGAGCGTGGAGATGGTAACTGATTTCTTCAATGCAGCAGATGCTACATCATTGACTCCTGGTGTCTATGAGTATTCAGCAGACTGTACTCCCGGCACATACGGTCCGAGAAGTTCAATCACTATCTATACTCCTTATTCAGATAATCCCTACTCAGGTCCTGTGACAGTAGAAGAAAACAACGGTGTCTATACCATAACCATGGACCTCACACTCGAGAACGGCCGCAAGGCTCTTGTAAGCTACGAGGGTGAAATCAAATTCTAACCAATCTCAGACAATTCAGACTATGAAAAAATTAATAAGCGCCTTGGCACTGTCCTTAGCTTTTGCAGGAAACGCATTGGCTCAGGACGATTTGGGCACCGCTAATCTGGTGGTACATACCGGAGACGGACAAAGCATAGAATATAGCTTTGCAGTCGAACCTATTGTGACCTTCGAAGGCAATGACCTTGTGCTGACTGACATTGATGAAACACGTGTTGTATATCCTATGTCAGAGGGTATAAGATTTACTTTCACTAATATAAATACCGGCGTTAAAGACGTCAAAGCCACTCCATCAATGAGTATCCGTCTCGTTAACGGAATCGTGACAATCGCAGGTCTTGAACCTAATGCACCTGTCATGGTATATGACCTCGCTGGTCGTCGTGTGGCTTCAGCAGTAGCCGATTCTGCAGGTTCAGCAGTAGTCAACACACAGGGTTGGAACACTGGTGCATACGTGTTCACAGCTAAGGGACAATCGTTCAAAATAATTAAATAAGCCGACTGCCATTATGAGAAGAAATATATTGGCCATGCTCGCCGTGGCCGCCTGCTGCCCGGCTTTTGCTCAGCAGTATCAGGTTGTGGTGACTACCAAAGATGGCGAGAAGACTGTTTTCGCTACCTCCGATGTAGGTAGCATCAAGTTTGAGGAAGCACCAGCTTATCTGGAGTGTGATAATTTTGTAGAAGGCATATACCGTCTCAGCGGTACAGAAGGCCTCTACGAGCTGTCAGTAGCTACAGGCAATGTTGACGCCGAAGGTATGCCAATCGAAATAGGTGACCTGCAGCTGTCATTGGCTCTGGTAGGCACACAAAGCGAAGATAGCTACGATGCAGTTCTGCCACAAGGCTATTATCGTGCTGCCGTAGGTGTCAACAATGGACCCAATACCTGGGACATCCAGAAATCAACAGCATGGATACGTCTTGGCGAAGGTGAAGATGATGTTCTTCAGTTATATCTTATCAATGGTACAGTCGATGTACGCTACACAACACCAGGACAGTATGACCTACGTGCCGAACTCTTCACACTCGACGGAACTTCATTAGCTGTACGCTATCAAGGTGAAATGCAATTCATACCAGGTTCTACGGTAAGTGAAGCATTTACTGAAGACCAGAATGTAACTTTTGAAGGCGCTCAAGGCCGTTTCTACGGTAACTGGTTCTTGCCTTTCGCTGATGACCTGACTGTACAGCTTTATACCGGTACATTTGACGAATGGGGCGGCCAAACTGAAGGTTACTGGCTCAATCTCGATATGTACCAACCCAAGGTAGAGGATCCTCTCAACTATAACCCAGTACGTCTTATCGACGGTACTTATATCGCAGAATGGCGCGACGAAGTAAGAGAGAACACCTATCTGCCTTATACCTTCGGCCGTGGAGGTGAAATCGATATGTGGGGTACTCCCTATCCAAAAGGCACATACCTTATGTATCTAGCACCCAACGGAAAACGTAATATAGCTTACTTCACCGAAGGCTCTTATACTGTAAGCGGAAATGGTACACATATCGAATTTGATATGGTAGCCGAAAACGGTATTCGTCTTACTGGTTCTTACGATGGGGCACCAAACATTTGGAATTACTGTGACAATGAGTTCCCAGGTATCGACTCAGCCGATACACTTACAAAAGATGTAGAGCTCAGTTTCACTCCTACCACTATCTGTGCCGATTATGTAATGGGTCAGACAATATCACCGGATGTCGTACAACATTCACTGATTCTTATCGACCAAAGCGGCAATAAGGGTGACTATCTGTGGCTCGACCTTTTCTCGGCAAGCAACACTCTTGAAGCAGGCACCTATACACTTAATAACGAAGTTAAAGCTTTTGGCGGTTTAAAAGGCTTTGTCGATTACGGTAATGGTCCTGTTTACAGCTGGTACGGTGACCTCAGCGCTATAGAAATAGATCCTGAGACAGGTGAAGCATATCATGTAGTCATGGCTCCTCTCGGAGGTGGTACAGTGACTGTATCATATCCTCAGGACCAGGCAAATAAGATTCATCTTGACTTTGATTTGAAATCAGCTAAGGGTTATTCTATCGTTGGTTCTTGGGAAGGCGACATAGACATTCTTGAGATTGATAGTTATGCAGCTACAGCTAAGGTTAAGGCTCGTGCTCCACGTGCAAAGCGTATTACAGGCGTACACGGTAGCCATAAAGACATGGTTCGCCCCGGCCGTCTGATGAAACGTTAAGCCATATATAAGCAGATAGCTTCAGACTGAAACAGAACGTTGCGGTAGTGAGTCACTACCGCA
>CAYNUE010000048.1:0-26033 GCA_964400325.1 uncultured Sangeribacter sp.
ACCTGTAAGCCGCAGAGCTACGCATCATGATGCGTAGCTCTGCGGCTTACAGGTTATATCGCTCTTATATGAAATCTAATCTAATGTAAGAGCATACGGATAGCTCTGTCTAAAGCGTTCATAACGTTCCATTATCTTTGACCGTCTATCCTTTTCAACTTGCCAGTCTTCTTCTGTATGTAACGGCAACAACGGACGGTGATTATAAGCAGCGACTATCTTATAACCTTCTTCAAGAGCCTTCATACCGACATTGTCAATATAAGTGGCACATAATATATCCCATATATATTCGACAGCCTGTGCTGACGGATGCACCATATCAGTATCATAAAAGCGATAATCTCGAAGATCATCATTTACAATCTCAAATGCAGGAAAATAACTGCAACCTTCAATCTCCTCACAGAGTCGGGCTACTGACAGTCGTAGTATAGATTTTGACAGTGAGTTACCGGCAAAACCATCTTTAAGATGACGAACAGGACTTACTGTAAATATAATCTGAAGTCCAGGATAACGTTGTTGTAAACGGTCTACAATGTCTCGCCATACATCTGTAATTTCGTCAGGCTCCAGACGGCGACGCTCAAACATAGAGGCCGGCTGTTTATGACAGTTGGCTACAAGATAACCAGGTCGTTCAGTGAGATAGTAACACCATGCCGTACCGAAAGTCACAAATATAACACGTGATAGTGACAAAGCCCTATCCAGCCAATGACGACGTTCTGCGAAAACCCTGCTACCCGAAATCGTATCTCGTGCTGAAAAAGACGTATCGAACAGCCATGAATGCCATATACCGTTGGCTTGCATCAGCGTGGAGGCGAAATTCTCTTCCGGCGTTTCAGACAACAGAGTTGTTTCAATGGCACGGGCTATCGACAATGGATTATACAGAGTACCCAAAGGATTGTGTGCATCCCACAGGCAACGCCTCATACGCGCTGCGATATTGTCGGCAAAACACGAGCCTAACATTGTCAACGGCAAATAAGGCATAAGGATAAGCTGACTGCGTTCAGGACAGTAAGGAGTACGAAATTGCATATTATAATATAAAAATGCGGTGGCTATCATCACTGACCACCACCGCCGCGTCTTGTTGTTGATATTCTAATTCTGTTATGCTGTTGCTATCTTAGTCATTAGTCAAGTTTATGTATCACCAGACCTGAACGAAGTTTTGGTTCGAACCATGTAGTCTTCGGAGGCATGATGTTACCGGAATCAGCTATATTGATAAGCTGGTCCATAGTAACGGGATATAGAGCAAGAGCCATCTTCATCTCACCACTGTCTACACGACGTTTCAGTTCGCCAAGACCACGTATACCACCTACGAAGTCGATACGTTTGTCGCTGCGAAGGTCATGTATGCCCAGTATGTCACGCAGTATGAGATTGCTCGATACAGTCACGTCAAGTACACCGATGGGGTCATTATCGTCGTATGTACCAGGTTTTGCTGTAAGACTCCACCATTTGCCGTCAAGATAGAGTGAGAAGTTATGCAGACCTGAGGGAGTGTAGATTTCTTCACCTATCTCCTTAACATCGAAGTTCTCACGCAGACGCTCAATAAACTCTTCAGGAGTAAGACCGTTCAAGTCGCGTACCACACGGTTGTAATCGATAATCTTGAGGTGTGAAGCTGGGAAAGCTACAGCAAGGAAGTAGTTGTATTCCTCATCACCTTTGTGATTAGGATTGTTGCGTGCCTTCTCGTTACCTACCAATGCAGCGGCAGCACTACGGTGGTGACCGTCAGCTATATAAAGATTAGGAATTTTAGCAAATTCCTCAGTGATTTCATTAATGAGAGCATCGTCCTCGATTACCCAGAGTGTGTGACCGAAACCGTCAGGAGCTACAAAGTCATATTCCGGCTTGTTAGCAGTAACGGTACGGATTATCTCTTCCAGACGCTCATTATCAGGGAAAGCAAAGAATACCGGTTCGATATTGGCGTTGTTGACACGCACATGTTTCATGCGGTCTTCTTCCTTATCGCGACGGGTAAGCTCATGTTTCTTGATGCGTCCCTCCATGTAGTCGTCTACCCATGCGCCTACTACAAAGCCATACTGGGTGCGACCGTCCATGGTCTGAGCATATATATAATAGTTCTCTTTGTTATCCTGTACAAGCCAGCCCTTATCCTGGAACTTCTTGAAGTTCTCTACGGCGCGGGCATACACCTTCTCATCGTGCTCATCAGTTCCCTCTTCAAAATCGATTTCGGGTTTGATGATATGATAGAGCGACTTATCATTGCCTTCAGCTTCGGCACGAGCTTCAGCTGAATTAAGCACGTCGTATGGACGTGATACTACCTCCTCAACGAGTTCCTTAGGAGGACGTACGCCCTTGAAAGGTTTTACTTTTGCCATGGTATGATGTTCAGATTTAAGATATTATAGTTTTATGGTTATTGACTTTAAATGTAGTTGGAAAGCCTGTTAGCTAATAGTTATTCCGGTTGTTCAGAGTCCGGCGTACTCTGCTGGCCGAATGTACGTCGGCAGTCAGCGCACAGACCGTAGACGCACATAGTATAATAACTGGGCGTAAAGCCCTCAAGCAGATGGCTCTCCATCATGTGTTCCATACCGGGTGCCTCAGCTTCAGCCAAAGCTCCACATTGTGAACACACCAGATGCAGATGATTGCTGTCTGCCACCTCATAGCGTACTTTACGCGCTTCAAGCATAAGCCGACGCAACACACCGCAGCGACACAATAGTTCGACCGTATTGTAAACCGTAGCACGACTCACATGAAAACCACTCTCGTCAAGGGCACGATGCACATCGTCAGCCTCAAAATGAGGCGGCTGCTTCATGACGCGGGCTAATATGGCGTAGCGTTCCGGAGTCTTTTTAAGATGTTGCGACTCCAGAAACTGCGTGAACCGCTCCACCATCTTCCTATAGGTCTGCTCATTCATTTTGTGCTCGCTATGTCGACCGACAACAAACGATTTCGCCTGCCGTCACCAACGACACTGCAAAGGTAGAAACCACCGCGCAAACTTCCAAACATATCTCTATTTTTTTCATTTTTCTCTACCTCTGTCATCACTCTTCTCACTACAAATACTTGTTTATCCCTGCTACTGTACATAAATATTATGAACAATAAGGTACACAGAGCCGTTATACTGACAGAAAAGTAAAATTAATCAAAATAATATAGAAAGATGAAAAAGTATAGATGCACAGTATGTGATTGGGTATATGATCCCGCAGTAGGAGATCCTGATGCAGGAATAGCTCCAGGTATGGCTTTTGAAGATCTGCCCGAAGATTGGGTATGTCCTCTTTGCGGTGTAGGCAAAGGCGATTTTGAACCTGTTGAGGATTAATATCACCTCTTAATTCACAGACACACTAACCCCTGTACCACCCTATGATTTTCACTAAGATAGATGTGGTACAGGGATTAGTGTGTCTGTACGTAGCTGGATTTTTTTCTGAGCTGTTGCAGGACATTGGTTTTTTTTATTTAATTTTGCGTACTTAAATCTGACTGACCATGACCTCCAACCGAACAACGGCCGGAAAAAAATATCTCGTACTTCTGGCACACCTCGGTGCCCTTGTCACCATGGGTGCATGGGGCACTTCGTTTCTCTCCTCAAAAATACTGATGCAGGAAGGTGGCTTTACCCCTGTTGAAACGTTCATTTACCGTTTTACAGCTGCTTACTTGCTTCTACTGCTTCTCACATTCCGTAAGATTCTATCTCTCACATGGCGTGACGAACTACAATTTCTTGTATGTGGTATCTGTGCAGGCTCACTATACTTTATCACCGAAAACTATGCTCTAAATTATACCACTACAGGTAACGTCTCTCTTTTAGCCTCAATATCTCCCCTATTCACTACCATACTGATGGCAGTGGTATTTAAAACCCGTATAAAAACTGGTGAAATTCTTGGTTCTATAGTCGCCTTCGCAGGTGTCGGGTGTGTAGTATTCAGTAGTGGAGACTCTCTTGAAATTCATCCTAAAGGTGACCTTTTAGCTCTTTCAGCCGCACTTTGCTGGGCTATATATACCATAGTGGTAAAACGTCTTATACCCCATTACTCATCTCTTTTCATTACTCGTAAACTCTTCTTCTATGGTGTGCTGACAGCTTTGCCTCTACTCTTCCTACAGCATGAACCATATCATCTTCATCTACTCTTTGATTTACACCAGCCTCAGTATATTATGAATTTGGCATTCCTTGTCATAATGTGTTCTGTGGCTGCCTATCTTATATGGAATGAGGTAATGAAAATACTCGGTTCAGTTACAGCCAGCAATTACCTCTATCTACAGCCGATAGTCACCATGATAGCTGCTTATTTTGTCTTCGGCGAACAGGTTTATCTATTAGGCTATATCGGTTGCGCCCTTATTATAGGAGGTCTGGTTATGGCTGACAAACTCGACTTGGACAAAAAGTTAAAGAAATAACCCTTAAAGAAATAACCCAATTCCGATTCAAAATTTCCCATGGATCACGATTATACCCCTTATCTGATGGCGGCTATAACCTGGGCACGCCAAGCAGGAAGCCGTCAGCTCGACTTCTTTCGCTCACATCATCTTGATATGCGTACAAAGTCAAATGCCAGCGACGTTGTTACTGCCGCTGACCACGAATCGGAACATATAATTATTAACGGTATCAGACGTGATTATCCCGAACACTCTATTCTATCGGAAGAGTCCGGTGTCATTGAGGCGGCAGATAATACCGATTCAGCATGGCAATGGGTTGTTGACCCACTTGATGGCACTACTAATTTCAGTCAGGGTCTGCCGATATTTTCTGTCTCGATAGCTCTTCGACACCGTGGACGTACTGTAGTAGGTGTAGTCTATGCGCCTTATCTTAACGAACTTTTTCATGCAGTTCTACACGGCGGAGCCTTTCTTAACGGCCACGCCATACAGTGTTCTCAAAAAACGGAATGGAATACAGCTGTTCTCGCTACCGGTATGCCTTATGACAAAGCTGTAAATCCTGACAATAATCTTGATAATGTAGCTCGAATCGCTCCACAGGTACGCGGAATAAGACGTTTAGGTTCCGCTGCTCTCGACCTGTGTTATGTAGCTGCAGGTTTCTTCGATGGCTATTGGGAACTTAATCTCAATCCATGGGATGTAGATGCTGGTGAACTTATAGCTTCGGAGGCAGGTGCCCGTACCGGACGCTTCCGTAATGATAGAGGAGAATCAGTATATGCGGCTGCTCCTGCCATAGCGCCCAAACTTCTGCGTCGTCTCAGCCGACCAAACCATTAATGGTTACGGTACTCCTTAGGCGTCATACCTACATTTTTCTTGAAATATTTACCAAACAATGATTGCGAAGGGAAATGCAATTCTTCGGCTATCTGCTGTATAGTAAGAGTCGATGATTTCAGCATTACCTTCGCTTCCAATATTACGAATCTTTCTATCCATTCTACAGCCGTATAGCCTGTCTGACCTTTTACTGTACGGCTCAGATGCTTCTTTGTCAGACCTAACTGAGCTGCATAGAAATCAAGAAAACGCTCATGACGGAAGTGAGTCTGGGCCAAAAGCAAAAACTGTTGGCTGACAAAAGATTGCTGATGTTTTACTTCTTCAGCAAACACCTTATAACATTTATAAGCCGTACGAAAAAAGAATGCTACAATCTCAAAACATATAGCATTATATAGATGACTGTTCTCTACCTCATTAGATATGGTTTTGAGTGTGGCATAGTGTTGATCAAAGGCCTCAGTATCTTCAGTAGCAATGGGTACCACCATGTAACGATGTGCCAATACATACTCCGGGGCTGAATTAAGGTACATGAACAGACTATCGGTCATACGTTTTGAAAGCACCATGAACGAGGCATCGAAATCAGGACTTACATAATTTGCATGCAATATATGGCCTGGAGCAATAGTGACCATACAAGGAGCTTTTATGTGATACTGTACCAGATTGAGTTCAGCACGACATTCCCCACGACGCACGTATATAGACACGCACGACGAAAATTTAACCAGACGCTGTCGTCCCTGAAGCGCGGCACCGTTCAAATGTTCATACATCCAGAAGTCCTGCTCGAGTATGTAGCTCACATGAGCTGGTAATTCTATATCATATTTCAGTTCGGAAGTCATAAGATGTTGGCGCGGTCAATAATTACGTCGATTCAAAGTTACATTCTTTTGACGAACCGACAAAGTCCCAAAAGCTTTTTATTTGCATTATTGATACAAACAAATTAACTTTGGCTTTACAAGAAGCTCTTACCTCAACATACAAAATATTTATACCTACAAAATGGAAAAGGATTATTTCGCTTCGCGTGCTACAGTACGCGCCTACGACCCTGAGCGTCACATCTCAGAAGAACTGCTTGATTCCATACTTGAACGTGCCATGCGTGCCCCGACTACAGGCAACATGCAGCTTTATACTATCATCGTCACTCGTGACCCCGAACGTAAAGCGGCTCTTACACCCCTGCATTTTAACCAACCGGCTTCAACCGGTGCAGATGTTCTGCTGACAGTATGTGCCGATTTCAATCGATTCACCCGTTGGTGTCAACTGTCTAAGGCAGATCCTGGCTACGATAATCTACTAAGTTTTATGTCTGCCATGACAGATGCTGTCATAGTAGCCCAGCAGATAGTAACTATTGCCGAAACTGAGGGTCTTGGCACCTGCTATCTTGGAACTGTAACTTATAATGCTGATAAAATTTCCGAACTTCTTAATCTTCCCGAACTTGTCATACCGGTAGCTTGTATAAGCCTTGGTTATCCAGCTGCTCCTGCTCAACAGTGTGAACGTTTACCACTTAAGGCAGTGGTACACAGCGAACAATACCGTACTGACAGCGATGCCGATATCATCGAACTCTTTAAAACAAAAGATGAATATGAGCCTAACAAACAATTTGTCGTTGATAATGACAAAGAAACTTTGGCACAAGTATTCACCGATATTCGTTATCCGCGTGCTCTTAACGAGAGTGTATCATCAATGCTTGAAAAATTACTTCGTGACAAGGGCTTCCTAAGCTAAATCTGCTCCTATTCTCTCCTCGCCTTTTTTAGGCGTAACCTAAATTAATTTTGATAAAGCACGATATGTTGGGGACCTTTAACAGTCATTTTATAAGGCTCAGCCATATCAGTTTCACCTTGACGTGATTTATACGTCTCGGCATCTGAATGAAATACTACGATGCCCATCAGCATACTATCACAATCTCCGTAGCTCTTCTGTTCACATACATAGCAACCTGTCAGAACAGTTGAGGCCAATACATGCGATACAACCTCAGCATCGCCTAACATAAGACGGCCTATACGCAGACCACGTGAATATACGTTGATAAATTCGCAACCCTTATCCGAAGCACGACGAAGTGTCAGAGGGTCACCCGGCAATAGACGGTGAAATTCCTTAGCAGCTTCAGCTGAATCAGGACCGGCTGTAAGTCTTACCGTTACACTACGATCAAGACGATGACGTTTCAGTATATTATCTACTACGCTTGTCATACGATCGTAGGCCTCATTACCTATAAGCTGACGAGTTTGACGCTCTGTCTCACTTACTGGACGGTCAACAGGCTGTATTCCGACTTTCTTCATATCAGCTGGCGCCACGTAACAATGACGTCTTGTCTGAGCGGCCTTTACATTGAAATGCCATATTACAGCGGCCAGCATCACGGCCATAAGCAGTATTATAAAGTAAACGTAGTGTGACATAGCAGTTGTGTGTTTTTAAGGTTTTGTTGTTCAGTTTATTCCGACTTAAGCGACTGTGCTGTTTAAGCTCTTCAGTCACCGTTCAATTCTATAACCTAATCTACCTCAAATTAGTTCTGTAAAAAACGTTTTTTTATCACAATTTTTTATCAATTTCTTTTTTCTATTTCCGCAACGTTTAATTTTCACTCACCTTCAGCATAGATTGTAGAGCAAGAACAGCATGGGAAAGCTCGTGCTGAATATGGCAAACGAATCATTGAACTTGCATCTAAGACTTTGACAGAAGAGTTTGGAAAGGGGTATTCAGCATCTACATTGCGCAATTATCGAAATTTCTATTTATCTTTCAAAGGTTTACAAATTCAGCAAGCAGTGCTTGCTGAATTTAAAAACTATTGTGTGAATCAGCAAACAGTGTTTACTGATTCACTACCGTCAACGAATAAAGAAGAACCTCTCTATCCTATGCCCCAAAATCTTTCTTGGATGCATTATGAGCGACTTATGCGAGTCAAGAACAACAGCGAAAGAAGTTGGTATATGAGAGAAGCATCTGTCGAAAATTGGAGTTACAGAACTCTTGACCGCAATATAGCCTCACAATACTATTATAGGTTACTACAAACCCCCGACTCAAAACGAGAAGAAGTGATTAATGAGATGGAACGTCTGACAGCAAATTATCAGAAAGACCGTCATAAATTTCTTCGGAATCCAGTTATTGCTGAGTTCCTTGGCTTCTCACACGATTCAGCCTACTCAGAAACAAACCTTGAATCAGCGATTATTAACCATTTACAGAATTTCATACTTGAACTGCGTAAAGGATTTGCTTTTGTTGCCCGTCAACAGCGCATTAAGACTGATATGGGTGACTACTATATTGACTTAGTGTTTTACAACTATATACTTAAATGTTTTCTTCTCATTGATTTAAAAACTTCTCAGATAACTTATAACGATGTGGGACAGATGGATATGTATATCCGCATGTATGATGATAAGAAATGTACTGAGGGAGATAATCCCACTATTGGTTTGCTTTTATGCGCTGAAACAAGTAAGGATTTAGCTAGATACTCCATCTTAAAAGATAGCAAACAGCTATATGCAGCGAAATATCTTACATATCTCCCCACTAAAGAGCAACTAACTGCTGAAATAAAGCGTCAGAAGGAAATATTTACTTTGCAGACTGGTAAAAACTTAGAATAAGAAATTTTAATTTAAACATTTTTTATCATGACATGCAAGATTTCGATAGGCAGAGGATTTAAGAAGTAACGATAAATTCCTTGAAAGATGAAGATGCAAATCACAAAACCAAGTCTTGACCAACTTATTAGGGTAAAACTGCTATTTATTAGTCTTTTAACTCTGTCCTTTACAGTTAAGGCTCAGACAGTATTAACAGACACAGAGGCAAATAATTTTACCCTATCACATAATCTTACAGAAATTTCAATTAAAGATTCCAAAGGGCAAGAGTGGAACGGAGGTTGTTATACGCAGGTTCCGCTACTCAAAGTAAGTTATAAATGCGCAACCTCAGATATAAACTCAGTCCGATTTGCTGTAGTGAGATGTAATGATATTATAAGAGCTAATTATACATATTACTTTTTAGAAGATGCTGTAGAAAAGAAAGTTCCTGATATAGATATAATTAGTATAATAAGCGAAGAAACGGCTGAGTTTGACGTGTCGATTCCGGGAAGGTATACTCTTGCATATTGTGCAGTAGACAAGGAGGAGAAAACAATTCTCAAAGGAAGTCTCAGCTTTGACTCTTTATATGATGATGGTAATTGGATGGTATGCGGTGAGGCTGAATTATCTTCAGGCATTTTGAATTCCAATCATACGAACTGGCATCATTTTTTGTCAAACGGAACCGGATTTATGGAAGAACCTGGTGATTTAATTTGGTGGGAATGTCCAGTATCATACCCATATTATTCTGGTGAAGAATGGGCAGCGATAATAGAATATCATTCAACATTAAAGATGTATAGAATAGTCAATCCATTCACCAGTAACACAGTGTTCAGAGATTATATACCGGAAGATGACGACTTATTATGCGCTCACTATGATAACGTGGCCTATACTCCAGAAGCTTTTCTATTTGATCGGGAAAACCCAGCATGGTTTCTTCTTAACGCTGAGTCAGAATATTATACCTACTGCGAACCAATGCGTACTGGTATTGTAGCACAACACGTGTATAGTCCCTACTGTTTCATTGCCCATCCTTACAACGAGAGAATAGGTTTTGTCAAGTATGACGTATGCCCTATACAGGACATAAAAGACACTGGTGTATATGTTGACATGCCTTTAGACGACGAATGTGACGCCTCCATAAAGGTTCGCTTCTCAGGCTGGACCACTGGCATAAACAACGTCTTTGATTTTGATAATGAGTATAACCAAATAGACTACTTCACTATTGACGGCCTGAAAATCTCTAAACCGGAAAAAGGCCTTTACCTTATCAAACAGAAAGGAAAATGTTCAAAAATTATTTATTAATAGATGATTAATACTAAACCCGGTAGCTCCTGATTTATCAAGCTACCGGGAATCAACACTACAAAAGTAGTAAAATTATTGGGAGGTCAGGCGGTCAAGGCGGTCGTGCATTTTAGCAGCGATACGGTCGTTGCATAGACAGCCAATACTGCCGATATGGGTATGATGCACTTCACGAGTCGGGTGGTATGTACCCTCCTGCACCTGAGTGCCAATAAGGCGGTAAGCATCACGGAAAGGCATACCTTGACGTACAAGGCGGTTGACGTCTTCGACAGTAAATATGTAGTCATACAGGGGATCGTTAAGTATGCCTTTACGCACACGAATATGAGCTAACATAAATGTTGCCATATCAAGACACTCGATTAATGTATCAGTAGCCGGGAACATTATATCCTTCAGAAGCTGCAAATCGCGGTTATAACCTAAGGGAAGATTAGCAGTAAGCAGAGCTAATTCATTAGGCACTGACTGAAGCCGATTGCACTTACCACGCATTATCTCGAATACGTCTGGATTTTTCTTATGAGGCATGATACTTGAGCCAGTTGTGAGTTCGTCAGGGAAGCTTACGAAACCGAAATTGTTGCACATCCACATACACACATCGGCAGCGAGGTGACCTAAAGTAGAAGCAATAGCCGAAACTGCTGAAGCAACCGCACGTTCAGTTTTGCCACGACTCATCTGCGCTGCCACAACATTATAATGTGGCGAACTGAAATCAAGCAATCTGGTAGTCATCTCGCGGTCAAGTGGGAACGAGGAACCGTAACCAGCGGCTGAACCTAACGGATTTTGATTAGCTATATCGAAAGCAGCGCCAAGTAACAACGCATCATCAGCCAAACTTTCAGCGTATGCACCAGCCCAAAGGCCGAATGATGAAGGCATGGCCACCTGTAAATGAGTATAACCCGGCATCAGTACATCTTTATACTGTTCGGACACTTCAAGAAGACGGTCAGACAGATGTTGCATAGCAACGGCTATGCGACGTACCTCATCGCGAAAGAAAAGTTTTAAATCCACTAACACCTGATCGTTGCGTGAACGGCCTGAATGTATTTTCTTCCCGACGTCACCGAGCCGTGCTGTAAGAAGCAACTCTACCTGCGAGTGGACATCTTCTACCCCATCTTCTATCACAAACTCGCCACGCTCTATCATCTCTGCCACACGCTCCAATTCAGCTGTCAACACAGCCAACTCATCAGATGTAAGCAGACCAATACTCTCAAGCATCTTGATATGAGCTAATGACCCCATGACATCATAGCGTGCAAGACGCAAATCAAGTTCACGGTCAGCACCTACCGTAAAACGCTCAATCATCTTATCGGGCTCAAAACCCTTGTTCCATAACTGTTTTCCCATTCTGTGTATGATTATATGTTGGTGCAGACCATCTTACAGTCTTATATTTCTTATTATAGTAGGATAAAGGCATAATGCCTCTTCTATCTCATCAAGGCGCACAAACTCATCGGCCGTGTGCGAACGTTGTGACATACCAGGACCTATTTTTAGCGAAGGTATGCCGTGCATAAGAGCCATATCAGAAGTGGTAGGCGAAATAAAGGTTTCGCGTCCCTGTCCAACAGCCGCACGTACCAACGGGTGAGCCTCATCAATGACAGAAGCTTGTATGCGTGTGGAACGCGGAGTCAGCACTGACCAGTGTACTGTCTTGCGCAACAGTTCGACTGTCTCTGCGTTAGTATAGGCATCTGTAGTACGTACATCGACTACATAGCGGCACACGTCAGGCACGACATTATGCTGCGTACCTGCTTCAATCATAGTAACATTTACCTTTATAGGGCCAAGTGTAGAACTACAGCATGGTGCCTCAAAACGACGCAAACATTCTATATCCTCAATAGCACGATATATGGCATTGATACCTTCATTGCGGGCTGCATGACCAGACTTACCTATAACCTCAGCATCAAGAACGACAAGACCACGTTCAGCCACTGCCGGTTGCATACCGGTCGGTTCGCCGACAATTACCATATCCGGTATAAGACCTTCAGCTTCCAGATGCGGTAGAAAGGCACGCATACCCAACTCGCCCATCACTTCCTCTGCAGCAGTAATAGCCAACAGCAGATTGACAGGTAAAGTTGTATCATGCTGAAGCGACAGGAAAGTAGAGACTAAAGACACGACTGAGGCACCGGCATCGTTGCTGCCAAGACCGTAGACACAACCGCCCTCCACCTCTGCTCCAAAAGGCTCGCGTGTATAGCCACGAGCCGGACGCACAGTGTCATGATGCGAATTAAGCATCAGCGTGGGTCGTGAAGGATCATAGTCAGGAGCTAAGGCATAAACGTTATTATGCAAACGTTTCACAGTCGTTACACCTTTGTCCCGTAGCCATCCTTCGAGCAAGTCAGCCGTAGCATTCTCTTCACGTGAGAAAGACGGTCGTTTTATCATCTCACGCAGCAGTTCTACTGCTTCTGCAAGTTGTGAAGCATCGACAGTCTTCATGCCTGACGCACTATTGTACCTCCAGAGCCGCACAAATCAGCCGCACGACATATACGAACCTCTTCCACTCCGTCAGCAGCACACTTCAAAGCATTAGACAGTTTGGGGAGCATACCGCCTGATACCTTACCGCTACTACGCAGGTCATCAAATATACTCGGTGTGACCAAAGGCACTACACTTGATTCGTCAGCAAGGTTAGTCATTACACCAGGCTGTTCAAAGCAGTAAGTAAGACGTACTCGACCTAACCGTGACGCTCCCACAGCCAAAGCGGCAGCAACCGAATCAGCGTTACAGTTCAGCAAATTGCCCTTGCCGTCATGACATATAGCGCATACGACAGGAGTATAACCGGCGTTGAAAAGTGTTTCAAGAAAACGGTCAGACACACTCTTTGCATCAAGGTCACCCACATTGCCATAGTCAACAGGTGTGGCAGGACGACGAGTAGCAGTCAACACATTGCCGTCAGCTCCCGACAAACCTACAGCCTGACAATCACGAGCCTGCAAAGCAGCCACAATACGCTTGTTGAGCAGACCGGCATAGACCATTGTGACTACATCAAGTGTGGCATCATCAGTGACACGACGACCATCTATCATCTTGCTCTGGATATCTAAACGCGCACTGAGCCGCGTAGCCTCACGTCCTCCGCCATGCACCAATACCTTTGGTCCTTCAACAGCAGCAAAGTCAGCGAGAAAAGCATCAAGTGCAACCGAGTCATCAATGACGTTACCGCCTATTTTGACTACATTGATTGTATCCTTCATTTTTCACACATCTTAGTGAGGTAATGACTCCAACAGACGTTTGATTACAACCTGTGCAGAGATTTCACGATTAGCAGCTTCCGGTATCACTATGCTGCGTTCCGATTCTATTACATCATCAGTGACAATCATATTGCGACGTACAGGCAGACAATGCATGAAACGAGCGTTATCAGTTAACGCCATTTTGGCTGCGTCTACAGTCCAGTCACGGTCAGTCGAAAGAACTTTACCGTAATTCGGAGCTGTATAGGCTGACCAATTCTTGGCATAGATGAAATCTGCTCCTTCGAAAGCACGACGTTGGTCATATTCTACCCGAGCATTCCCTACAAAAGCTGGGTCAAGTTCGTAACCGTATGGGTGAGTTATGACAAAATCATAATCAGTGACATTCATCCACTCGGCAAAAGAGTTAGCCACAGCCTGCGGCAGAGCCTTAGGGTGAGGTGCCCAAGTCAACACAACTTTTGGACGTGGTTTAGTTTTGAATTCCTCGATTGTAATAAGGTCAGCAAAACTCTGAAGTGGGTGACGTGTAGCTGCCTCCATACTGAATACAGGACGACCGGAGTAACGTATAAACTGATTGATAACACGTTCTTCGTAGTCTTCGTCACGGTCTTTGAGACCGGCAAACGAACGTACACCTATTATGTCGCAGTAAGAACCCATGACAGGTATGGCTTCAAGTAGATGTTCAGCCTTGTCACCGTCCATAATGACACCACGTTCAGTTTCAAGTTTCCATGCCCCCTGATTGACATCGAGCACCATGACATTCATACCTAAGTTCATGGCTGCTTTCTGAGTAGAAAGACGTGTGCGAAGCGATGAATTAAAGAATATCATCAGCAGCGTACGATTACGGCCAAGACCAGTATAGGCAAATCGGTTACGTTTTATATCGGCGGCTTCGGCAAGCGCTTTATCAAGCGGACCGAGGTCAGTGACATCTATGAATTTATTCATTTTATGTTCGAGTTTTGTGGGTGGGGAAAGAAAATATCAACAGCTTACACACTTGACAAAAGCTTCAAGGAAGTGGTCAGCCTGGGCACGATTAAGAGACAGAGCTGGTAATAGACGCAGTGTGCGAACACCAGCACCGCCAGTAAATATATGATGCTGGTTCAGTAATTCGCGACGCAGACCAGCGCCATCACGTCCTTCGACTTCCAGACCTATCATAAGTCCGCGACCGCGCACCTGTTCTACCCCACTGATATTACTCAGTTTATCCTTTAAATAAGCACCTACTTCAGCAGCATTCTGCATCAGATTCTCATCGTGCATAACATCGAGCACAGCTATAGCAGCAGCACATGCAAGATGACTGCCACCAAATGTAGTGCCTAACATACCCTTTCGTGGTTTGATGTGGGGAGCTATGAGGACGGCTGCCATAGGGAAACCGTTGGCTATACCTTTGGCAGCTGTGATGATATCGGGACGTATGCCGGAATACTGATGAGCAAAAAAATGTCCTGTACGTCCATAGCCGGACTGTATCTCGTCAAGTATAAGATAGGTACCGGTAGCAGTACATTCCTCACGCAACTGATGTAGGAAGTCGTCGCCAGGCTCATGTATACCTGACACACCTTGTATACCTTCGACTATCACGGCACAATATTCTCTGGTAGCCAATTCACGCCTTACAGCTTCGAGGTCGCCGAGAGGTACGAAAGTCACATTACCAGTGTTGTTGAACGGTGCACGTATAGTCGCGTTATCGGTCAATGCCACAGCACCGGAAGTTCGTCCGTGGAAGGCACCAGCGAAGGCAAGGACACGTTGGCGACCGGTAGCGAACGAAGCACACTTCACAGCATTTTCGTTAGCTTCAGCACCTGAATTACACAGGAACAAAGCATAGTCATCATAGCCACTCATGGCACCTAAACGGTCAGCCAACTGTTGCTGAAGCGAGTTCTGTACCGAATTGGAATAAAAACCTAACCGTGCAGCCTGCTCTGCTATAGCTTTGACATAACGAGGGTGTGAATGTCCTATCGAGATGACGGCATGACCGCCATAGAGGTCAAGATATTCCGTGCCGTCAGCTGTATAAACATACGAGCCATTGCCACGCACTGGCTCTATATCGTAAAGTGAATAAACATCAAATAACTGCATATCTCTCTTTGTCTTCTTCGCTTTGGGTTCGTATAGAGGCTGGCTCAGAAAGCCAACGGTTTCAGACGCAATCCGGCACGTCGGTCAAGCCCAAGCATTATATTCATATTTTCTACTGCCTGCCCTGACGCACCTTTGAGCAAATTATCTATAGCACAGCAAACAAGCAGTTTACGGCCATATTTACTTACTGATATTATGGCCTTGTTGGTGTTTACAACCTGCTTCAGGTCTATATCACCTGGCGCGACTACGGTAAAAGGTGAATCGGCATAGAAATTCTCATACAGGTGGCGTGCCTCGTCAGCATCAATGGGACAGTCAAAATGACACACGGCAAAAATACCACGTGCAAAGTCACCACGCATAGGAACAAAATTGATAATCGGTGCTTCTCCTCCTATACGGCTGAGCGTACGGCCTATCTCAGCCAGATGCTGATGACCAAAGGGCTTATAAACCGAAAGGTTGTTCTGTCGCCAACTGAAGTGAGTGGTAGCACCCGGTTTCACACCGGCTCCGGTCGAACCTGTAAGCGCTGTCACCGATACTTCAGTATCGCCATGGAGCAGACCGGCTTCGACTGCCGGCAACAAAGCCAACTGTATGGCAGTTGCAAAACAACCGGGATTTGCCACCAGACGTGCCATAGCTATACGGTCACGGTTGACCTCTGGCAGACCGTAGACATAATCACAGCTTTCGTCACGATAGTCCTGAGCAAGGTCTATGACACGCAGACGTGCCGGGAGCTCATTCTGTGTCCAAAACTCACGGCTATGTCCGTGAGCCGAACACATAAAGAGCACATCAACATCATCAAGATTATAATCTGCACTGAAATGCAAATCAGTCTCACCAAGCAGACCGCCATGAACAGCCGTCACTGGCTGGCCGGCATTACTGGTCGAATGTATGAAGACTATTTCAACGTCTGGGTGATTGAGCAGCAGGCGTAAAAGTTCGCCTGCTGTATAACCAGCGCCGCCGATAATGCCTACACGTACAGGAGTGTTTTGGGCTGTTGTCATCACTCGGCGCGTCCGTTCTTTACCTGATTGTTATGGTATATCTTCATCTGGTTGCCGAATATTTTGGTAAAGCCTTTCACATCGTCGGCTGTCCAGGCCTTGTTGACCTCACCATACTCACCGAAATCGGTTTTCATCAGGTCAAAGTCAGAATCCACGCCTACAAGAGTATATGAATAAGGACGAAGTTCTATTTCTACTGTACCGGTGACATTGCGTTGCGAGCTCTCAAGCATAGCCTCTATATCGCGCATCACAGGGTCAAGATACTGTGCTTCATGCAGGAACATGCCATACCAGTTGGCAACCTGGTCCTTCCAATACTGCTGCCATTTGGTGAGTGTGTGTTTTTCAAGCATCTTATGGGCTGCAATGATAAGTATCGGACCAGCTGCCTCAAAACCTACACGACCTTTTATACCTATAATGGTATCACCTATGTGCATATCGCGACCGATACCGAAACGTGAACCGATACGCTCTACTTCGCGTATAGCCTCCACCTTGTCAGTGTATTCATGGCCATTGACAGCTGCTATCTCACCTTCGACAAACGATATGGTGAGACGTTCTGGTTCAGTGGCAGTCACCTGCGAAGGATAAGCTTCTTCAGGCAGTGTCTGTTCTGAATGTAGTGTTTCCTTACCGCCTATTGATGTACCCCACAGACCTTTGTTGATAGAATATTCCATCTTCTTGAAGTCTGCATCAATACCATGACGACGCAGATAGTCTATCTCATACTCACGGGTCAGCGTGAGGTCACGTGTAGGGGTGATGATTTCAATACCGGGTGCCAAAATCTGGAAAGTAAGGTCAAAACGAACCTGATCGTTGCCAGCTCCTGTCGAACCGTGAGCTACGGCATCAGCTCCAATCTTTTTGGCATACTCTATTATGGCAATAGCTTGGAAGATACGTTCTGAACTTACCGAGATGGGATAAGTACCGTTGCGGAGAACATTGCCTGCCACCATGTAGCGTATGCTCTTGTCATAATAATCACCGGTGATGTCGAGTGTCGCATGAGAAGCAGCGCCAAGAGCTTTCGAGCGCTCGGCTATGGTTTCGAGGTCAGCTGGTGTGAAACCACCGGTATTGGCTATCGCTGTATGCACTTCATAGCCTAAATCCTCTGTAAGGTATTTTACGGCGAATGAGGTATCAAGGCCCCCGCTAAAAGCGAGCACCACTTTCTTCTTATTCTGTGTCATGTCTGGTATGGGTATGATAAGTCTGTTATAGGATATTTGTGTGTTGTGAGAAGGTAAGCCTTTCTGACTACATCGGTTTAGTGTTTGAATACCTTTGTAATCGTACGCTTCATACGTGTCATGTAAGGCTCCGACTTGGTTTCCTCTGCCGTTTCTACAGTAGAAGGGTCAATCAGAGGTTTCTGAGGGTCAAAGAGCATACCGGTACACAGACACATGCGGCGGTTGTTGCGCTGCAAAATGTCATAATTGCGGCAACCTTCACAGCCCTTCCAAAACTCGTCGTCGTCAGTAAGCTCAGAAAATGTGACTGGTTTGTAACCTAAGCGCGAATTGAGTTTCATCACCGGCAACGATGTTGTTATGGAGAAAATTTTGGCGAAGGGGAAACGTAATCTTGCCAACTCAAAGGTTTTCCCTTTTATAGCGGCGGCAAGACCAAGATGACGGTATTCGGGGTCTACTATCAAACCTGAAGTAGCCACAAAGTCACCGTGGCTCCAGCTTTCGATATAGCTGAAACCCACCAGACGATCGCCGTGTATAGCCACAACGCTCTTACCGCCGTTTATCTTGGCGGTTATATAGTCTGGACTACGGCGTGCTATGCCTGTACCGCGCTGCAGCGCCGACTCATAGATGAGTCTTACCACAAGGTCAGCGTACCGGCTATCCTCCGGCTGCGCAAACCTTACGCAGATATCACTAAGATTCATTACCTGTATTGTCTAAAAATCGTGAACGATATGCTTGCGCACACAGCCTTGCTTGAGCTATTTGGGCAGAAATTTATTGACGCTGTATGCGGTTATCTGAAAAAATTGCGACAAAATTAGCAAAATATTCTGACTTACCCACCATCTGATTGCAAATTAAACATTTTTTAACCCCAATTTCTATTCCCCCATTACTCTATATTCTCACCTCGCATAACAAAATATCCTCCCATTTTCTTAGCTCCTCTATATTCAATCAATTTATTCTCACTTAACTGTTTCAAAACGCGTTTTATAGTTACTTCACTTTTTCCAATTATAGCAACAAGAGAATTTTTACGTATACCATGATTTTTCTCTATTGCAAAATAGGCGCTTCTGAGGAAGCTCTAGCGATTATAATATGTATATAAACTCGATTTTCATCAGTCGGACAAATATTGAAGATATAAATAAGATTTTCTTAATTCTTTATCTGTAGCCTAGGGAACGACACGGAACTGGGCTCGCTTTGCTCGCTGGAACGTCGCACGAGCGGGACACAGAACGACACAGGAACTTAAACACAGAACGGCACAGATTTTTAATTTATTAATATACAGCGAGTAGACTGTGACAGCCTGATTTAATTGATTTATCTCTATTATACCTAAGTAGGGTTGATTGAAGGCTGTAGGGCAAAAGAAAACTCTACCTATCCCTTACGGAAGTTGACTTTTACGTTCTGTGTCGTTCTGTGTTTCAGTTCCTGTGTCGTTCTGTGTCCCGCTCGTGCGACGTTCCCGGTGAGCAAAGCGAACTGTTCAGTGTCGTTCCTGTTGAAACACAGAACGACGTTCCCGGTGAGCAAAGCGAGCCCAGTTCCGTGTCGTTCTTTATAGTCTGGCTATGAAAAATTATGGTTTGGCCATAAGGGAGTTTATGCGTATATTTGCACGTGTGCAACTGACCATGCCATTGCCCACTTATTAGGTACATTCTACATCGCTTTAGCAAATAACTCATTTAATATAGTTTATTTCCACCTACTCATGACCTCTAAACTACAACAAACTGAAAACTTATCCACCGCTGTCACTGATGAAGACATGCTTAACGGAGTGGAAGACGAATATGGTGTTGTTTACAGCAAAGACGGTAAACGCCTACTGGCATGTAAAAACGAAGATATAACTGAGTATACCATAAAAGCCGATACAAAAGTAATCTGTGACGATGCTTTCAGTATATCTGATATACTACAGAGCATCAATATCCCGTCTTCAGTGACAGCTATCGGTAGCAATCCATTTTCATGTTGTAATAAACTGCAGATTAATTTATCTTCCAACAGCTGCTTTAGAATTATAGACAATCTTTTGATTTCTGATAGCGGTACCCTTATTTCCTGTCTAAATACAGATAAATACATCGCTATCCCTTCGTCAGTAACAGCCATCGGCAATGCGGCTTTCTATGAGTGTCGGTCATTGCAAAGCATCAACATTCCCTCGTCAGTGACTATTATTGGTAATTGGGCTTTCGGCGCGTGTGACTCACTGCACAGCATCAATATTCCCTCATCAGTGACCATTATTGGTGATTTGGCTTTCTGCGTGTGTCGGTCACTGAAGAGCATTAATATTCCCTCATCGGTGACCAAAATCGGAAACGAGACTTTCGAATGTTGTGAAGCTCTGGAGAACATTAATATTCCCTCATCGGTGACTTCAATCGGTTATTGGGCATTTGGTCAATGTTCAGCACTGAAGAGTATCAATATTCCTTCATCAGTGACCAAAATCGGTAATAATCCATTTATAGGCTGTGAAAATTTACAAATTAATCTGCCTGACAACAAATATTTTAAGATTGTAGATAATCTTTTGATTTCTAATAATGGAGAACTAATCTCTTGCTTAAATACGAAATCACATATCAATATTCCCTCATCGGTAACCAGAATCGGTAACTGGGCATTTAGTCAATGCTCAGCACTGCAAAGCGTCAGTATTCCTTCGTCAGTGACAACTATTGGTAACGGAGCTTTCTTTGGGTGTCGGTCACTGAAGAGCATTAACATTCCCTCATCGGTAATCATAATCGGTAACAGAGCTTTCGAGGGTTGTAAAGCACTACAAAGCGTCAACATTCCGTCATCAGTAACTTTCTGGCTTTCGAGGATTGTTCAGCCCTACAGAGCACCACTCTTCCTTCATCAGTAACAACTATCGGTTACAATGCTTTTCCACAATGGTGTGAACTAATTAGAGATAAAAAATGTCAATGACAGAGTAAATTAGGAGAACTTAAAACTAATTCCTAATAGACTAATTTATGGGAAACACAACAGGGCTTCGGTCAGTGCGTTAAAGTGATGTAAGTGCTTATGTCGTTCCCATTCCCACAGATAAGGAATTAAGAAAATCTTATCTATATCTTCAACATTTGCCCGACCGATGAGAATTGGTGTATGATATTGCATAGATAAAAAGTCGTGTAAATAAAAACAGCTGTAAATAAAAGAGCCGTGTATTATCAAGGCATAAGTTGGAGAAGTGTTACTTTATTCATTTGAAAATATTGTATTTATTTTATATTTTTGCGTAAAATTTATAGACTATGGCAACATCATTGAATCTTAAACGCAAAAATATTGACCTTCCAGTCGATACATTACAGAAACTATCTATAATGGCAGCGGCACAGGGTAAGAGTTTAAAAAAATTTATTGAAACTCTTCTCATCAATAAGGCCAACTCCATGGTAGTCGAAGCAAACGATAACCCCTCTCCTTCTGGTGATACCTGGTTTGATGATCCGGAAAATATGGCTTCTGTCCAAAGAGGCATATCCGACATGAAAGCTGAAAATACTAAAGCCTATTCTATAGAAGAAATAAGACAACTGTTAAGCGTATAAGTTATTAGTATCCAATAACTATAAATAATTTAGTGAGGTAATTTACTCACGGAAGCAAGTACTCATAAAAAGGTACTCGATACAGTTCACGTTCTTTCTCAGAAACTACAGTAAGATGTACTTTGACAGATGTCGTTCTATCGTTAGAAGTACTCTGCCTCTGCTGAGAACTTGTTACAGATGGTTTCTTAAAAGGTTTCATGATGTTTGTATTTAGTACTCACTGAAATTACATAATGGAGTTTCTCTAAAGAGAACGCAAAGTAAATAAATATTGGTTATAAAATCAAATATTATACTTATATAATTAGTTTGGCTGTAAAAAAGATTATGCCTCTATTTGCAGGTATACTAACCAGACTCTATGAATTATTGAGGTATGGAAGACTATCCTTTGATTTCGGAATACAGGGAGGCGATTATGTCGCCTGAGGACAATTTCAGCGAACTCACTTCGCTGCGTCCCGTGCTTGACGGCCGTGGTGAGCCAGTGATGTCAAGCGGTAATTTCGCTGTTGTGTTCAAGATGCGTGATGAGAAGACGGGGAAGCTATACGCTGTCAAGTGCTTCACACGTCCACAGAAAGGACGCACAGAGAGTTACCGCAAGATTGCCGAAGAACTGGATAGTGTCTCGTCATCCTACATGGTCCCGATGCGCTGGCTCGACAACGAACTGTTTGTCGACACCAACCAGTGTGACCGCGAGGAGTTTCCCGTCGTTGTCATGGAATGGGTTGAAGGCGAGCCACTCGACCTCTATGTCAAACGTCATCTCAATGACACCGATGCCTTGTCAATGCTGAGTTACCGCTTCAACCGTATGGCGGCATGGCTGCTCGCACAACCCTTTGCCCACGGTGACCTTAAACCCGATAATATACTCGTACGCGAAGACGGCACACCTGTCCTCGTAGACTACGACGGCATGTTCGTGCCCTCCATGCAAGGCGAGAAAGCACGTGAAGCCGGTAGCCCCGACTATCGCCACCCCCTGCGCACCGATGCTGACTTCAACGATGACAGCGACGACTTCTCCGTCGCTGTCATCGCTCTATCGCTGAAAGCACTCTCACTCAATCCTACCCTAAAAAGCTCCGCCTCTGCCGACACCCTTTTGCTTTCCGAAACTGACTTCCGTAACCCTGCCAACTCTCCCCTTCTCCACTCAATCTCCCTCCTTACCACCGACTCCACTCTCACCCTCCTCTTAGGCACCTTCTACATTGCCTTAGCGAAAAACTCCCTCGACTCGGTTTCCTTCCGTCTATTCATGACCCCTAAACCAAAACAAACCGAAAACTTATCCACAACTGTCACCGAAGAAGACATAGCGAACGGAGTAGAAGACGAATACGGTGTCGTTTACAGCAAAGACGGTAAACGCTTATTAAAGTGTAAAAATAAAAATTTAATAACCTATACCATAAAAGCTGGTACAAAAGTAATTGGTAATAAAGCTTTTACTAACCTATCTCCCAAGATAGGCGGGATTAGTCAATTAGTGCTTAACAATTCACTTACGAGCATCAATATCCCAGCATCGGTAACTACCATCGGTGATGAGGCTTTCTGGGGGTGCAAGTCACTACAGAGCATCAATATCCCAGCATCGGTAACTACCATCGGAACCAATCCATTTTTAAATTGTAAGAAACTACAGGTTGATTTATCTTCCAACAGATACTTCAGAATTATAGATAACATTTTGATTTCCAACAAAGGCAAACTTATTTCTTGTTTAAATACAGCAGCTCACATCAATGTTCCTTCATCGGTAAACTCCATCGGTGATGAGGCTTTCTGGGGGTGTACGTCACTTACGAGCATCAATATCCCAGCATCGGTAACTACCATCGGTGACGCGGCTTTCAGCTGTTGCTCTTTACTCTTAAGCATCAATGCTCTTTCATCGGTGAGAGCCATCGGTGACTATGCTTTCTACGGGTGTAAGTCACTGCAAAGCATTACCATACCCTCGTCTGTGACCTCCATCGGTAGAAAGGCTTTCCCTTCTACCTGTCATGTAAATAGAGTTTAATATTTCAGATTATGGTTATTATTGAATCTAAGAATTGATTTGAGTTTCCGAATGGTAATATCCTGAAACGAGCTTTGGGGCTATCAGGCATAAATTTTGAACGTGACGTTATTGAGAAATTACGTAAGGCGGTGTATGACGAAAGTCGTTTCACGAAATGGATAAGGACGCTATGCGGCAAAGGGTTATTGGCGTTCGATGACTGTTCGGCAGCGGTGATGTATGAGGTTAAAGGCTGACGTAGGAGAGACAGAGGAAGGTAGGGGGTATTGTCAGCGTGAGGAATTTTTCCGAAATTTGCAGTCGCTTTTTTACCCTACAACTAATGAAACGTTCCACCTACACTTATGACGATGCTTACGCAGCCACACTCGAATATTTCAAAGGTGACGAGTTAGCGGCGCGTGTATGGGCTACCAAATATGCCCTTAAAGATTCGTTTGGCAATCTCTACGAGCGTACTCCCGACGATATGCACCACCGCATAGCGTCTGAGATAGCCCGTATCGAAAGCCTTTACCCCAACCCTATGTCGGAACAGGAGGTATTCGACCTTCTGCAAGGTTTCCGTTATATCGTGCCGCAGGGCAGCCCGATGGCTGGCATCGGCAACACAAATCAGGTGGGTTCCCTTTCCAACTGTTTTGTAATCGGTCTGGACGGACAACCTGATTCCTACGGAGGCATAATCAAAATCGACGAGGAGCAGGTACAGCTCATGAAGCGTCGCGGCGGCGTAGGCCATGACCTTTCGCACATACGTCCCAAAGGAAGTCCGGTCAAAAATTCGGCCCTTACCTCGACAGGCCTGGTACCGTTCATGGAACGTTACAGCAACTCCACCCGCGAAGTAGCTCAGGACGGCCGACGCGGAGCCCTCATGCTCAGTGTCAGCATCAAACACCCCGACTCCGAAGGCTTCATCGACGCCAAGATGACCGAAGGCAAGGTGACAGGAGCCAACGTGTCAGTACGCATTGATGATGACTTCATGCGTGCGGCAATAGCAGGCGAACCCTACACCCAGAAGTTTCCTATTGACTCGACGACACCCAAGATGACGAAAACCATCGATGCCGCACAACTGTGGAACAAAATCGTACATAACGCATGGAAAAGTGCTGAACCCGGTGTATTATTCTGGGATACCATCATAAGTCAGTCGGTACCCGACTGTTATGCAGACCTCGGTTTCCGCACTATCTCGACTAATCCCTGCGGCGAGATTCCACTGTGTCCTTACGACAGTTGTCGTCTTGTAGCCATCAACCTCTACGGCTACGTCAAAAATCCATTCACCACACAGGCTGAATTTGATTTCGACCTCTTCCGAGAGCATGTTGGTAAGGCACAGCGTATCATGGACGATATCATCGACCTTGAGATGGAGAAAATCGACACCATCATAGCCAAGATAGAGGCCGACCCGGAAACACCTGAGGTGAAACAGACTGAACTCAATCTGTGGCGCAAGATACGTGCAAAAACCCTCCAAGGACGTCGTACAGGCTGCGGCACTACCGGCGAAGGAGATATGCTGGCAGCTTTAGGACTGCGTTACGGCACGCCAGAGGCAACTGCTTTCTCAACCGAAGTACACAAACAGTTGGCACTGGCCTATTACCGTGCTTCAGTACAGATGGCCAAAGAACGCGGTGCCTTTGAAATCTACGATGCCGAACGCGAAAAAGACAATCCCTTCATCGGACGTCTGCGCGAAGCTGACCCAGAACTATATGCAGACATGGTAGCTAACGGACGCCGCAATATCGCATGTCTTACAATAGCTCCTACCGGCACCACATCAATCATGACTCAGACTACTTCCGGTATCGAACCGGTGTTCATGCCTGTCTATAAACGTCGCCGTAAGGTCAACCCAACTGACCCTAACGTGACGATAGATTTTGTCGACGAAGTGGGTGACGCTTTTGAAGAGTATATCGTTTATCATCACAAATTCCTTGAGCGGATGCGTGCCCAAGGCATCGAACCGCGCAAGAATATGAGTACTGAAGAACTCGACGAACTCGTAGCCCGTTCGCCTTACCACAAAGCAACCTCAAATGATGTTGATTGGCTCGAAAAGGTGCGTATGCAGGGTGCAGTGCAGCAGTGGGTAGACCACAGCATCAGTGTCACCATCAACTTGCCTAACGATGTCAGCGAACAGTTGGTGGGCGATCTCTATGTCGAAGCATGGAAAGCCGGCTGCAAGGGCTGTACCGTATATCGCGACGGTTCACGCAACAATGTTCTTGAAGCTGTAGGCAAAAACAAGAAAGAACAGCCTTCAATCATCGCAGCCCCGCATCATGTGGCTAAACGTCCTATCGAACTTGAAGCCGACGTGGTACGCTTCCAAAACAACAAGGAGAAATGGATTGC
>CAYNUE010000049.1:0-12184 GCA_964400325.1 uncultured Sangeribacter sp.
AAAGACGGAGCTACTTACTGCCTACAAAACTACCACTAACTGAAAGGAAGGTAAAAACCGTCGTGGTTTTTACCTTCCTTTCAGTTAGTGGTAGACACTGTTTTATTCGTTTCAGCAGCCGAAGTAGACGATAAGGCCGCAGATAACGATGTAGCCGATGGCGTATGGAATGGCTTTCAGCATAATGGCATCGTCCTTACCTTCCATATCGCAAGCTGCCGTAGCGATAGCTATGCTCTGAGGTGAAATCATCTTTCCTCCGGTGGCACCTACTGTATTGGAAGCAGCGAGCCAATCGGCTTCAGAACCACTGAAGCCGCATACCGAAGTAGTACCTGTCATTCCAAGCTGACCAGCCACATTGGCCTGAAGCTTACCAAACAATATGTTTGACGAGGTATCGCTGCCTGTCACAAATGTACCTATAGCGCCAATAAGTGGAGCGAAGAAAGGATAGAAACTTCCTGAAATGCTAACTAATCCAACAGCGATAGCTGCTATCATGCCGCTATAGTTCATTATCGACGCAAGAGATATGAGGGAGATGATAGTGACCACTGTAAAGCGCAGATTGACTATCGTTCTTGACATGACCACTGCGAGCTGACGCAAGTTGAGACCTTGTACCAGGCCGCCGAGAACACTACCGAGGAAGAGCATGAGACCTGCATTGCTCAGCCAGCCGAATTTGAATGTAGAACCGATTACCGGCAGTGGTAACACTGTTACCAAATGCGACTTGAGAAAATTATTGACAGGTGGACACAATGCACCTCCTACAATAATGAATATAAGTATAAACAGGTACACGCTCCAAGCCTTCAAGGTCTCGCCAACAGTAAATTTATCTGTCTTTTCTGTCTTTTTCTTACGCGGAATGAAAAGACGGTCATAGATTATAATGGCCAATATTGCAGCTATAGAACCTAAAATAGCCGGTGTTTCAGCTCCAAGGAATGTAGCACATATCAGCTGTACAGCCAATGACACACCACCTACCCAGACAGCCACACAAAGATTTTTCAACCATGCTTTTCTGTCAGTCAGCATCAGTATGACGAAGGGAATCAGAATAAAAAGTGGCGAAAGCTGAATCACTGAGAAAGTCGATACCTCGCACACTGTCTGTGCAGAGGCACTGCCACCCGCCGAAATTTCGTTACACAAAGTGGTAACTGGCACACCGACTGCTCCGAAACCAGTCGCTACAGTATTACCAAGCAACGCTACCAAGGCCGAGAACATCGGTTTGAATCCCAACCCTATCAATATAGCGGCTGGAATGGCTACTGCTGTTCCAAAACCGGCCATACCCTCAAGCAGACCACCGAAGCCCCACACCATCATCAATACCAATACACCTTTATCATCGGTAAGGGCTGTAAACTGCTTTTTGATAACCTCTATAGCTTTTGATTCTACAATCACATTATAGCTGTAGATAGCCATCAAGATAATGATAAGAATCGGAAATATCGCCTTTAGCACACCCTCCGCTATACTCCACCACACCAGATTGTAGACTGACTCGCCTGCAAATCTATCGGGAATAATCCCAATTGCCGGAGCTACCCACAGAGCCAGAGCAGCTGTGATAATGAATGTCAGAAGAGCACTTTTCCAGCCTGTGACTTTCAGACCGAGCATCAATACAAAAAGTATGATTACAGGAAGCAGGGATATAAGGGTGTTCATGGTGTTAGGATTCAGAGTTTAAAGATTGGGAATTAGGATAAGGGTCATGCTGCGTGCTGCCTGAGCGCCCATTACAAGTACCTGAGCAATATCAGCAGTTTTTGAAGGGCCCGCGATGAAGACACCATATCCGTAATCGTTAAAACCTACCTCAGCGTAAGCTTCATGCATATTGCTTACAGCCTGTTCGGGCATAACGGCTACAAGATTTTCAGAAATAAAGCACACATCACGTTCCTTCACTTTCTGCATTATCCAGACACTACCGTTTTCAGCAACTCCAAATTCCGCTCTTACCACACCTACATCTACCCCGTTCAGTGCCTGAGCATCAGGCACTGTATCAGGATTCAGACTTGCACTCTTCACATAAGGCAGACTGCTGGCCACTACCTTTGCATCGGGATAAACATTTTTTATAATGGCATCGACTTCATCTACCGACTTCGCTCTTTCTACTTTACAACCTACCACCTGAGCTTGCGAGATGAATTTCTCCAAGGGATTATCATACACTGTCGGATCAAGGTCTGCCAATGTCGGACGTACCAGACGTTCTCTGATATTAGCCCGGCATCTATCTATTATCTCTTTCTTTGTACTCATAACTTAATTCAATTTGACTACGGGCTTTATTTCTCTTTCTTTTCCATTTCCTCAAATTGTTTATGGAAAGGCTTTTTCGGGAATTTCATCATCTTGTGAGCGTATGCCCAAGGGTTAAGTCCATTGTTGACAAGTAGTCCCATACCATTGAGGAAATGCGCACAGGCAGTGGTAGCATTATAGATAGCCAGATGATCGAAGACCATATCCATACCCTTAACCATCATCTTTTTCTCCTTGTTTGCTACGCCATAGCTATCAAGCACCTGACGCCACTTATAAATCTGTGTACCTAAATCAACCTTAGCCGGACATACATACTGACAGCTCAGACACAGAGTACATGCGCTTACATTTCCCGAATATTCCTTAGGATTTCGCAGCATACCGAGATTGATGCCTATAGGCCCGGGAATAAAATAACTATAAGAATAGCCACCTGACCAACGATAGACAGGACAGGTATTCATACAGGCTCCGCACCTTATACACTTCAGGCTCTGCCAATGCTCAGGGTCGCCCAACCATTGACTTCTGCCGTTATCCACGATGACAATGTGCATTTTATCTGCTCCCGGACGAGCCTTTCTAAAATGACTTGTGTACACAGTCGAAGGTTGTCCCGTTGCCGAACGTGCCAGAAGTCTCACAAACACAGATAATGCTTCATAATCCGGTATTATTTTTTCGAGTCCTATGGCAGCAATCTGAAGTTTCGGTACGGAGGTAGACATATCAGCATTACCCTCATTGGTACAGACAACAATGTCGCCCGTAGCTGCTATACCGAAATTTGCTCCTGTCATGCCGGCATCAGCTGTCAGGAGCTCATCACGCAAACTAAGACGCGCCATATAGGTAAGATACGTAGGGTCATGATTACCCTTTTCCGTATGCAGGTCTCTTTCGAATATTTCCCCTACATCATCGTGACTTAGGTGAGTGGCCGGCATGACAATATGGCTCGGTGCCTGATTGTCGAGCTGAAGAATGCGTTCACCGAGGTCAGTTTCTACCACTTCTATGCCACGCTCCTCCAAATATGGATTCATGCGACACTCCTCTGTAAGCATAGACTTAGACTTAACAAGCTTTTTAGCATTGTGAGCCTTAAGAATATTGAATACTATCTCGTTAAACTCTTCCGCATCTTTAGCCCAATGTACCTCAACACCATTTTTTTCGGCAGCATCTGAGAACATCTCCAGATACATGTCAATATTGGTAAGGGTATGTCTTTTTATTTCCGAAGCCTTGTCGCGCAGTCGTTCCCACTCCGGCAGCTCAAAAGCCATCTTATCTCTTTTGACTCTTACGCCCCAGAAGGTTTTGTCATGCCACAGAGCATATTTCTGATTCTCTAAAAATTTCTTGGCGGCTATGCTGTGTGAAGTACTCATAATAGCAGATTTTAAGATTATTTAAGTCCTGAGGCAAGAATTTCTGCCACATGAAGAAATTTTATTGCTGGATACTTCATCTCTTTGGCATTTATTCCTGCCATGTGCATAAGACATGAGCAGTCGGCCCCAGTGATGTACTCAGCTCCAGTAGCAACATGGCGCATCAACTTCTGTTCGCCCATCTGCTTACTGACAGCTACTTCCTCGACACTGAACATTCCTCCGAATCCGCAACATTCATCTTCTCTTTCCGGTTCCACAACCTCTATACCTTCCATCAGATTCAGAAGGTCCTTTATTTTGTTGTATCTTGGCACTACCATTTCCGATGGAGAAGAAAGATGCAGTTCTCTTACACCGTGGCACGAGTTATGCAGACTCACCTTATGGGGAAATTTGCCTAACGGTCCTTTTATGTCAACTATATCATGCAAAAATTCAACTAAATCCATAGTACGTGAAGCGATTTCACATTTATGGTTAGCATCTTTCAGTATGTTAGGATACTGCAAGCGTATGAATGCTGTACACGACACTGAGGGAGCTACAACATAGTCAAAGCCCTCAAACATAGATTCATATTTCGAAGCCAGATGTGTGGCATCTTTTGCAAAACCGGCATTTGCCATAGGCTGCCCGCAGCAGGTCTGTCCTTTCGGATAAGTGACATCAAGCCCGAGATGACGCAGAAGCCTGTAAGACGCCATTCCAACTTCCGGAAATACAGCATCTACATAGCAAGGTATGAAAAGTCCTACTTTCATGGTTTAGATAACGTTATTTAGTTTAAACACACTTATTGTACAATGGTTTCATTTCGAAATTATTTTTCGAGATATTTTTCCATTTTGTACACTTTTATATAATCTACTTATCGGTTTGCACACCTTTAGAGAAGAAAGCTTATCTTCACTTACTCGTATCAGTGTTTGACTCAGTATCAGCCTCATGACTTTTGGGATTAGAGATGTACTGCTCGTAATAAGACATAATGAGAGAAGTCACAGGCAAAGCTATTATCATACCGATTATACCGAGTAGACTACCCCAGACGGACAGAGCAAGAAGTATGATAGCAGGATTAAGCCCCATTTCCCGGCCCATTATGTGAGGTGTCACCACATAGTCACAGACACACTGGCTGACAAGATATACGAGTAAGGATTTACCGAAAAGTCCGGTAAAGCTCTCAGTACCACCCAGGGAGTATATCAGACAGATGATGGCAACTGGGATAAGGGTGATGTACTGAAAATAAGGTATCATGTAGAGTACTCCGACAAGTATACCTAACGGTATGGCAAGCGGCAGACCGATTATGGAAAAGCCTATGCAATAGAACACCATAGCACATAGAGCGACACAACCTTGACCGCGAAAATAACGGTTCATGTTATCCTGCACATCGTGTACTATCGCTACAGCTCCTTCTCTGTACTTAAAAGGTACGATAAGTTTGAAGCCCCGGTTAATCTGCGGATAATCGATAAGTATGAACAATACATATATCAATGTCATGGCCCAGGCAAGGACTTCACCAATTGCGCTTAAAGACTCGCCTAAAAGCGAAGTGCCTTTACTTATGATGGCCTCAAGATGAAAATTGGAAAACATTTCCTTGATTTCATCAGGGTTGAAATATGACTGTACAAATTTTATTAGACCCGCAAATTCCGGTGGCAAAGGTTTCTTACCAGTGTTGACATCACGAAGAATATTTCCAAGTACATCAACTTCATTCACAACATGAGGTAGAAAGAGATATACCACGCCACCGATAACAACCATTACCTCAGTGACTGTCAAAATCGAAGAAAACACACGTTTCTTCTCATGCGTCCACCTACGGTTAAACTCCACCAAAGGCTGAAGCATATAAGCGAGAAAACAGGCCACAAAAAACGGAAGCAGTGCCGTACGAAGATATTGCAGTAGAAATACTATAACTGCCGCAATAGCCAGACCGATAATGAGTTTCATTATTCGGTCAATATTCCAAAATGTAGTTTGAGAAGACATTAATTGTACATATAAATACCATCAGTTACGATAGTCATAATTTGTGCAAAGTTAGTCAAATTTCTAAAAGATTTTCGGATTACTATAAGAATAGCTAAAGAAAATCCCTGACATCACTGCCAAGGACTTTCTTTCTTGCATGAAATTTAATTTTTAAGAGCTAAGCAACTCCCAATTTATAGTGATATTAGATAATAGCCAGAAAAACTGAATCATTCAATGTTAAAAACGTGATTTCTCAGAATTACCAGCGCCAGTGCCACGATAGCGATCACGAGTAGTATTGAAGCGACATTGTAAAGTGAGCATTATAGAGCGACCGGGAGAATAGTTTTTCTGCATAATCTGTACAGCGTCGCTATAGAGATTAAAATTATTTTTAGCAGTATCAAAAATATCCTTAGCTTCAAGAGACAAACTGAAGGAGTTGTTAAAGAATCCCTTATATAACTTAGCATTGACATACCAAGGAGTATTGACCATTTTTGTGTTGTTATCCCACCCATGTGTCATAAGCTGTGCGTCTACATTAAGCCAGATGTCAAATGGAAGATGAATTGCATTCTGCCATTGGAACATAAACATGGGTGCATTCATCTTGGTCGGCACACCACTTACCGGCAATGTCAGAAATTGCTTCATCATACCAACATTGACTTTTGGCTGCCACACGCCTAACTGGAAATTACCTCCTACAAATGCCTGAAAATAATGACGGTGTGGTAAATTAGCCGTTCTGATAATGGTAGCTTCACCGTTTGCACCGTATGGTTCTGTGACATGATAAACGCCATCTTTAAAGTAGGTGTATGACAACTGTGCGAAGAAACGCTGCCACTGGGCCATATATTCAACAGTCTGCAGTTTAGTAGGTTTCAGGTATGGATTACCTGTCTCAAAAGTAAGACGGTTGATATAACTTACTGCCCCATCGAGTTGGTCATAACCGGGCCGTACAGTCTTGCCAGAATAATTTAATCCCATACGAACACGCCCTATCTGAGTTGCGATATTGAGCGAAGGGAAAAGGTTATTATACGTCTTGCTTTGTCCATCGCGTATCTGGCCCATCTCATAGTAGTCAAATTTAACATGTTCATAACGAAGGCCAACTCCGATGCTAAAGCGTCCCAACTGCTGTCCAAACTCTACAAAAACAGCCATATTATTTTCATCTACCTTGTTGTCAGCATCTCCAACTTCAGGAATATTAGCATTAAACATATTTGTGGTACGAGTATTGGTATACTCCTCACCCACTTCAATTTGACCACGCCAAAGAGGATAACTAAGAACTAATTTTTCAGCAAACATACGGTTATGGGTGGTAGAGGAAGTATTAACCACACGGTCCTCTCCTATCTCACTAAGTTCGTCACTCAAAGACAGCTCCTGATTTTTATACCACAGATAATCTGCATTGAAATCAATCCCAAGTTTATCCACATAACCATTGTAATACAGGTTGGCATAATGACGAGGCAAAGCAGTTGATTTATTATGGACATCAGAATTATAACGGTCAATCAACTCCCCGTCCTGCCATACTGCGCTGGGTATAACTCCTTCTACATTATGCCTGTTCCAACTATTTTGATAATAGGCACCGATACTGTGTCGGTCATTTATTAGCCATGAGAAACCGATTTTACCTGTCATGTCATTGTAGGTTTCTTTTCCTATCGTGCTGACAGATTGGTTGTATGTATCGTGTGAGGTGGTAGTTGTCATATCATTCAGACGGTCAAACCTACTGTGTCCATACCACCAACCATAGTTAGCAAACAGTTCAAGACCACGTGTACGATATTTCAAATCAATAGAATTACCAGTACGGAAATAATGTTGAAAGCCATTATCCGTACGGACTGTACCACTCCACCCGTCACCCTTTGGAGGCTTAGTACGAATACGTATTACAGACTTGACATCAGCTGCGTATGCAGCACCTGGATTGGTAATCACCTCAACATTCTTGATGTCTTGCGAATTAAGCTGAGAAAGTTCCTGAAGGTCGTTTACCTTACGTCCATTGATATAGATGGCCGGTACGCCTTTACCAAACACTTCCAGACTGCCGTTGTTGTCAATCACCATAGGCACACGTGTCAGCACATCATTGGCTGTTCCTGCTATAGCAAGCGAACTACCCTCAACGTTTGTTACAAACGCATTGCCTTTCATAGTAGTAGAAGGTCGGTTAGCCTTAACCACAATTTCACCAAGTTCAACAGATGATGGCACAAGGCGTATTATCCCTAAATCACCGGAAGCTGGAACTTCAGCAGTATATGTATCATAGCCCACAAATGACACTTTCACGTTGAGCTTACCGTTGGCATCAGTAGTGATAGAAAATCTTCCATCAGCATCGGTTACACCACCTGTCACGTAGGTAGAATCGTGGTACACTACAACGTTCACGAAGTCGAGAGGCATATTGTTTTCTACACAGACCTTTCCAGTTATGTCGCGTCCAAAAGCAGACACCACTGCCACGAGAGCAATAAGAGTTGGAATAATCTTTTTCATAGTTATTGGTATTTTTATCGTTTCTTAAGTTCTATAAGAGCATCAATCAAACTGTCATTTATGTCGATACCTTTTTCCTCCAACTTGTCACACATCTTTTGCTTGGCTTCGTCAAGCACTTGACAGTCGAGGTCTTCCCATGTGTATATCTCCGAACAGTCATTATTAGTAGTCACACGAGCATTCTGTTCAATCTTGTTACCGATAGAGTCAATGACATAATATATCACTACAGCTTGAAATCTGTTGTCATCAAGCTCATGAGTATCCGACATACCTACATATTCCATTTCAGGAATCGTGTCAAGATATAAGAGTACTGTCTCTTTAAGATTATGTTTACGAAAGTCACCTTTACCTATCTCCAAAGAACACGATGAGAAGGTGACGAAAGCCATCATTAAAATGAAGGCAAAGAATGAGATTTTCTTTTTCATTTGCATCGATTTTTTTAATTTTTCTGATGCAAAATTATCTCTAAACGATACTTAATACCAAATCTAAAAGTCTTAATACAAGAAATGCAACCTACTGATAATCAGCGGTTGCATTTCTTAAAAATCTTAATAAATCAATCTACGGTCTTAATACATCTTAATGACCGAATTTCTCACGCAGGAAGGCTACAATATCCTCCTTCTCCGGCACACCAAGTTTCTTCCTTATCGAAGATTTACGAACATAAATTGTAGAAGTTGTCTGTCCGGTGATAACACTGATTTCTTTAGTAGAAAAACCAGCCATCATCAACACGATTATCTGTTCCTCTTTAGGGGTGAGGACATCACCATAGTTATCATGAAGTTTATCATAGAATCCGGAATAGAGATTATTGATAATCTCAAATACGTTACTCCAATTTACAAGTTCGCCCTCAGTGTCTCCCTCAATGGAGGATATTTTACGAAGCATCTCCCTGTTCTGTTCCGTTGGTGTCTCAGCAACCATCTTTATTATGCCGAGTTGTTGCAACATAGCACGTCGAAGTGCAGACGGTTTTTCATTGTCGGAGTGTTGCGTGGAGCGGGCGGATTTCAGTTCTTCAACCATCTTTTGCAATGCCTCAGCGAGTTCTTCATTTTCTTGTTCTCTCTGACGACGACGTCTGATTATTAAGGCGGCACCGATGAGCAAAAGCAAACTTACAAATGTGATTACAAGAATGACTACCGTCTTGCGTGCGCTTTCGGCTTTAAGTGCCAATGCTCGACTCTGCTGATGTAACGCTCCACGTTCAGACTCCCATTGCGAAGCCTTCATACGGTTGTAACGTTCTTCTTGACGATTGTTAAGCCCACTGACATGAGTGAGTTTCATCTTGCCGTTACGTTTGAAATCAATCATCGCATGAAGCAGATTACTGTAACTGGTGTAATAGGAATTATTATTTCCTAAAAGAACAGCACAACTGTCGGCAAGAGCTAATTGGCGTGATGCACGTTGCCAATCCCCTCTGTTCAGTGCGTTTATGGCATATTGCATGTGCAGTAAATCAGTAGGCCCACCCGACAGTAATCTATCAAACACCATCTTTACTACCGCATCGCTTTCATCGCCACGTCCCATCTCGCCTAAGATTTGAGCCTTTTCAAATTCAAAATAGACCACTTTGTCGCCCCACTTCTTTACCTTAGCATATTCAATAAGCTCATTAGTAAGACTTAGAGCTGAATCTAATTCTCCGGCATATTCGTATGTATTCAGAAGCATGTATCTTGCTTCCATCTTTCTCAGGCTATCACATTCAAGTGCTTCCAGTCTCTTTGCAAAAGGCATAAGCTCACGCCCCTGATATTCCGAAACTCCGAGTAACACACGAATCCTCAGCGTTTGCGTCAACAACGAGTCCGGAACGTTGTCAAGATTGACAAGCGAATCAAGCATATTGATAGCGCCAGATATATCACCAACCCAAAATTTATACCAAGCTAAGGCCGTGCCACTACGCATATCCTTGACTCTATCCTTACCCTTATAATAATCGTGAGCAAAAGTAATCAAAGAATCGCTAATCATTGAGCGGTTCTGGCGCATGTGCCCCCACGCCTTCAGATAATGGTATTTCGCACGTACGGAGTCAACCGTAAGTTCAGACGGGTCGATAGCATCCAATATTGACATGGCACTATCAACATTGGTCTGCATCAACGTTTCTGCATCGTCAAGGGCTTTGTTATGGTGTGATGTGGAACAAGAAGCGATGCTTACGACTACCGTCCATAACATTATGTATAGAAGCTTTCTCATTAGTCTACCTCAAAAATATAGGTTACGTATCTTACACGAAGTTATACATATTTAAAACTAATGAAATGCGACATTATTATCATTCTACAGTCAGTGTCATGTCAGTCATATTGAAATGTAATCGCTTGAACAAACATAAGGCGTCTATACCTACCAGACCGTCACATTCGGAATAGAAGTCTTTGTCGGGCAAACATTAGGAATGTGTCTCACCATAAATGGCAAGACACATTCCTTCTGAGTGTTTATTTAGATAAGTAAGTAGCTCTTAAAAATACTAATGCTTCATCATTACTGAAGATGAAGTTGTACCATCATCATAAACAGTCACAATTATATTAAGACCTTTTATAGGAGCATTCAGTTGAACACCATCGGTAGTATAATAATACACCTCCTTTATTTCAGAAATTGGACGCGTGATATTGTCGACACCAACATTGCTACCTACATAACGTACCTTTATAAAAGGTACTGTTTTGAGAGACTGTTCCGTATAACCCTTATAAGATACTACTGTAGAACCATCGATTGAGGAAGACTGGATGAAACTCATCTTAATCGGCATATTCCCTGCATAGGTCTCAAGGGCATTATTAGTGATTTGTAAAACAAAATTTTCTTCCTCATAAACGAACGGTGTATCGAAAGGAATTGTTAGTTCCCAATTATACACATCTACCATTTCACCGGTCATTACTGGAGTAAGACCTGTTACCGGGCCGTTTATTGAAACAGCATCTATCACACCTGCCTCTACCAAAATATCAGGACAACTGAACATATAGTCAGGTATGTTTGAGGTAAAGAAAGTTACACTTTCAATCTGAGCATTCTTCAGACCACACATTGCCTCGGCAGGATAGAGCATTGTAGTAGTCAATCCAACATCACCATAAGCCAAAGATTCAGATCCGTAAGGTATACCATAACCGGTTGCTTCTGCCTTACCTATATATTTAATATAATCAGCCGTTGCACTCACCGGAATTTCAACAAATCCCACAGTGGTTTCAATAGTGATTATACCTTCAAAATCACCAGCAGTATTGGAAAAGAAAGTTATGGGAATATCAACAGTATAATTCTTATTTGGAAGTATGGCAGTCTGAGGCATGATGGCTCCGAATGGCCCCTCGCCACTCACACTGAGAATTTCAACAGAAGAATCTGATGTGTTTATGATAGTTACTACATCTGAGGCTACCTCTCCAACCGCTGCCTCCATTGAGAAGGGCGCTGTCTCACGTACATGTGCTATACCTGAATTCTCAAGGCGGAGTGAAAGGCCTGTGATACGTGATTGATCATACGGTGTCCACACTTCATCCATTCCATCACGCACATGAATAAACTCTACGTGATAATCTCCAGGAGTGAAAGGATAAATGAAACTTATGTTCTCATTGTGGGCAGCATCTGAATAGAGGGTTTCCCCATTAACAACTATAGCAAAACCGTCGTATGTAGGTTCAGCGCATGTTCCACCCTCAACTCCAAACATACCAACTTTTCCGTCAGGCACAGTAAATATAGCGGTGAGAATAGACATGCTATTGTGAATACCGGCATTTGTACTTACAGCAATATCATTTTCAATTGCCCAAGGATATTCAGTCTTTGCATCGAAAGAAATCAAATCTTTTCCTTCAGTGACAATTACAGAATAATCAGGTACCGGT
>CAYNUE010000049.1:12284-14090 GCA_964400325.1 uncultured Sangeribacter sp.
ATATACACCGAAATCACTATCAGGAGTTATTATACGTCCATCATCACTAATTGTTAAAGTAAGTTCATCAAGTACCTCAGTCTGACGAAGCTCTTTATCAATTTTACCAGCTATCAACCAAAAACGATTATTATAGTAAGTTGGATAATTTTCAAATGATTCTTCATCATAACCGACAAGAGTACCTATGTTTACGTTTTTATAAGTGGGAATGTGTATTTTATTATCAATTATTTCACCTATAATTATTTGTGGTTCGGTATAGTCCGAACTAGCTGGCAACATATATTTAAATATAGCCTTTCCGCCAGTAGTCAGGGAGATATATAAAGGATAATTATAAGTTATCCCATCGTTAGACGTGTACGACCCTGCTTCATCAAAATACGAATGTAGCACCGCATTATACAAAACGGGAGTATCATTATACTTTCCGGGAGTGAAACGCAGATTACCTATAGAGGCACCATCAGCCAGTTTATCAGTTGGTGTTGAAATCTTAATGGTAACAAAACAGGGAGTGCCAGCAGGCATATCATAATAATATGAACCAGACTCTCCAGCTGGAATTTGTTCAAGTTCATCTTCATTGACCATTACTGAAATATCCGATGTGCCTGTCGTATAATCAAAAGAGAAGTTAGATTCCTCCTTAGGATTAAGAGAAAACATCATCACTGATGATGAGCTGGACACTACCGCATTCCCATTAATATTAATGAAGCCTTCAGATGTAAGTGGAGTTACACTTGCGTCCTGTGAAAGTCCTTCCCATGAGGACACTTCTTCGATACGCAAATTGCTGATAGAAACGAAACCTTCTGGGTAATAACCGCTTTTGAGAATCCACTCGACTGAACGGTTCCCTGCTGGCAAAATATAACTTTCCGTATATACCAGAGAGGACTGATAATCAAACATCTTACGACCTCCGAGGGTCATAATGAAATGGTCATGGAAGTTACGGTTAAGATTAATATCATAAGTGATACGTTTTGGACGATTACCTGAGAAAGTAGCTTTCAACACAGTTTCAGCGTTCTGTAAAGGAAGATCATTGACTGCTGCTCCATCAATTATACGCCAAGGATACTCCGAATTATTCTCCCAAGTTATTATTGACGCATCACCTTCAGTAACTATACCAGAGAAGTCTGTTTCCGGGATATCAGCAATTGCTGTGAGTAAAACAGTCTTTTCCTGATTCCCGCCAGATATAGTGAGGGTAGCCGTAGTTTCACCTGCAGTTGCGGGTGTATAGACTACCTGTAATGATTGTTTAGAAGCAGCCTTAAGAGTTCCTTCTGCGGGTATAACTATAAAATCTTTTGAATCAACATTAGTTGTAAATTCAACATCGGTATCGCCTGTAGATTTTATCGTTAAAGTACGAGTAGTTGAGTTACCTACAAACGTATTCCCAAAATCCAGAGATTCATCACTTACATTCCAGTCAGAACCAGAATTTATACGTGTGAAGTTCATGCCACCCTTACAGGCGCCAGAACATGCCCAGATTCCAAAGAAATCCATATAATCAATAACTCCAGTTACCGACATACCTTCCTCAAGATGTGTCTCTATAGTGGAATAATCTTCGCTAACATAGAGTTTTAACTCTGGAATAGGATCAGGCACACTTGACATAAAATTATCATCCCACTCGATGACACCAACCCTTAGATAAACATCCATGTTATATGCCTCTAAGACACCGAGACGTGTGGAATTCTCCTGGTCAGGGCCAACATTTTCACAGGGTATTGTTATAACTCCGTCTACAAATGATGCTTCAATTGTCTCTGG
>CAYNUE010000049.1:14190-25829 GCA_964400325.1 uncultured Sangeribacter sp.
CCACAAAAAGAGTTAGATTTACAAGTTCTTTGTCACATATAGTTCCTTGCGCTTCAATCTCTACAAGTCCTTTTTTAGTATCTATAAATGGTATAAAAGAAAGACTGGCCTCAGCTTGTCTAGACAATTCCGTATTGATACACTTATAAATGATAGGTTCACTGGATGGAGTTATATTTATTTCACCATTTACATAGCTTCGGTCAAACATTGTCATTGGAGAATACTTTGAACCAGTATAGAAATACTCATACTCCTTACTTGCCTCAATAGTGAAAAAATCGTAACTTGATCCAGCATGATGAGTGACAAGATTTACACGAAATGGTTCTTCCAAAGAGGCTAAAGCCTTTTCTATTGCCACTGCTGCTGCAGGACAATTATTACAAGACTCGTTTGAAAAATCTTCTAAAAGTATATTACGTTGTAAATAAGGTGCCTCAGCCACAGTTAACATTACTTCGTTTACAGGAAAATCTGTAAGCTGTTTTCCTTCTATAGCAGTGATCGTGACAACAGCTGCTTGTTGGTCAGAAATCCCATCAAGGGGCAAGTTAATAAAGAAACTTCCTTTTTCTCTTGGATTGACAAGATAAGTCTTACTTACTCCTTCGACCTTGCCAGAAGGATGATTAACAGTATAGGCCAAATTATTAAATGGCTTAAGCCCTGTATTTATAAAATCTACACGTAAAAAAGCCATACTTCCCGTCTCAACAACAGGATACTCTGCGCTTACAGAATTTATTTCAAGTCCATACTCAGCAAGACTAGTTCCTTCTATACCTACTTCCACACATAAAGCACCTGAATAATCAGAAGTAACATTGCTCCACCCCTTTCCATCGTCAAGCCAAAGAGGATACGATCCATTATCAGTATAGACAGATATGACATTACATTTGGAAGGCTGAGAGAAAGTGTAGCCAACATACAAAGGCTGCCCATCTATGACAAGTGGTTTTTCAAGATTCACCTCGTTCCAGCCACTTTTGAGATCACTCTTTAATACTGTTACGCTACGTAAAGGTTCCTTATCCAGATCATCAGCTACCCATACTGTTACTTCATCAAGTTTAAGTTTAGACACAAGGCCAAAGCGGAGGGCTGTAATACTGTTATCTACCAAAGATGCTATTTCCTCAGTAGAAAATAATGTTGCCACACTTACGGTTGCCTTCGTATCAATTACTGGTGAAGCATTATTCGCTAACTCTCCATGACAATGAGTTAACCAATATTTTTCTGCTTTTACTGACCATGATGTCACGACACATGCCATGAGAATAAATATACGCAGGTAGAATTGAATCATATATTAACTTTTTGGTTACAGCGCAAAGTTAACAATAAGATATAAATTCTACCTGCGTATATGGCTTAAAGATGTAGTGGTTTCGGAATATGCTACAACTTACAAATAGATATTATTAATAATCAATATATTATCTTTTATTTATTACTTTGTTTTTCAATGCTGATTCTACGGTATTCATTAGGAGTGAGCCCCGTTATACGCTTGAATGCTGAAGAAAAAGTACTCCGACTCTTGAACCCGACACTCTCTCCAACTGCCTCTATAGTAAGATTAGCATAGTTAGTATCAGAGCCGTCAAGCCTTCTCATTGCTTCACGTACGCGTACTTCTGCAAGTAACGCCGGAAAGCTACCTTCTTTCATCTCAGCAAGTGCTGCTGATAGATAACGTGTATTGGTCTCGCATAATGCAGCAAGTCTGGAAGAATTAAAGGAAGATGAGAAAATTTCCTCACTTTCCATAACTTCAAGAATCTTTTGGCGAAGGGCAACCATAAAATCTGAACCTGGCATTAGCTTACCACCGTCTTTCCCATTTTCCGGAGTGACAGGTTGCACTGTGGTACGATTATCATAAAGGTCAAGCAATTCACGATTGCGCATATATAATTCCACATTGCTGGAATGTAATTGACGGTTTTTTATGACAATTGCCATTAACAATGTGAGTACAATAGCTAATGTTATACCTATAATAATCAATAAGCGCCGCTGAAACATTTGTGCATCTATCATTCGGTTTATCTCTGATGCAAATACCTGTCTTTCATGAGTGGCTTTAAGATCTTTTACCTCCATCATCTTTCTCGTAGCTGATATGGAGTCGTTCAATTCAAGGTAGCGTAACTTGTAATGTTGTGCAGAATCCAATATATGGGCTTCATCATAACATTGTGCTATACGTTGATACACCATTGCCTCTATATCTGGATTATGGCCTATTGCAGAATCCTGTAATAAATATTTCAACTGAACTGCTGCCATACTCGGCTTACCATCGTGTTGGAGTACACGAGAAATCATGAAGTCCGCATTATATCTGTAACGCTCCACTTTATTGACATGTATCAACGAGTCTTTAGCGCGATTGAACCAAGTTATTGCCTCAGGACTGGCATGAGTAACTGTTTTTAATCCACGAAAAAGATTTCTAACGTATGGAGTGACTGGATTAGTCGAGGGTAAAGAATCAACTGGAAATACCTTCATCTCTGATTGCATTCCCTGTAATTCATCTTTCTCGTTAAAATAGATATCCGCCAAATCCAAAAAAGCCACAATTAATTGATCACTGTATTTATTTTGTAGAGCGGTATTAAAAGCACGTCTATAAAGCTGAGCAGCTTCGTCAAAATCCTTATTAAGAGAATAAATACTTCCTAAGTTAATATCATTAATACATTGAAGATGAGTTAGATTAAGAGAGGAGGCTATATCGTTAGAAGAAATAATAGCCGAATAAGCTTCCGGATAGTCATTAAAATAAAAAAGTTGAACATATCCTGCGTTACTTAATGCCTTTGCACAAATTGCACGGTCATTGTCCGACAGACTCATAGAATTATGACCTTGTGCAGCCATGATAAAATATGCAATTGCACTATCAGGCACATTATTATGAATGAAAGAAGTTCCTTTTTTTAGCAGTGTTTCCCTATCAACAGATTTATTAACCTCAAAAAATGTCTTTGGTTCAGCGTTCAGTTTAAGCACACATATAATTAAGATAACAGCTAAGCAAACAACAAGTATAATATATCTCATTGTTGCTTTACGATTCAACTGTATATTAAAAAATGGTACCATCGGTCATTATGTGTCCTGATTAGTCAACTGCAAAGTTACAATAAAACCGATAAACAGGGAATTTTTCTTTAGAGGAAAATTCCCTGTTTATCGGTTTAGAAATCGCCAATTTTTATTTAAATTTGAAAGTAGGCCTTAAAAATTATCATTCTACAGTCAGTGTCATGTCAGTCATATTGAAATGTAATCGCTTGAACAAACATAAGGCATCTATACCTACCAGACCGTCACATTCGTCTACATGTTGGTCTGTAACATAGACTTCCGGAAGGTAGACAGTATCTCGATCAAGCACTAATGGAAAATCAATGAGATTATATCCTTCTGTTATACGTACGCCTCCGGCTCCGGCAGTCCGTCTGGTATCAGGAATTCCATTGGCTTTAATCTCATCTTTATGTTTAGTATAATAGCTTTTGAAAAGAGAGCAATACTCAGCATCGCCAGTATCTATAATAGCCTGTATAGCACCATTATTGAAATTACCAATCAACTGCAAAGAGTTGGAATAACACATATTAGGCACAGCATCTGAATGTGACGAGGGAGTGGTGGCCACAGTAATCTCATTCGTGACGTAGTCAATAGTAAATTCCTTAAGCAGCTGCATAATCTGTATTCCCAACACGCTGCTAAGATGTTTGGCATACTGATCTGCTTCTTCATTACCACTGCTTATCGTTATGACATAAAATGGAACGTTCTTAATCAAAATATTTCCAATTTTTATTTCATCAGCAAGTCCAAGCCATCCGTCTTGATTATCGACACCCATGGCAGAAACAGGAACATCAAGATGTTTTATTCCATGGACAGCAGCAAGCGAATCGTTTATGATGTTAATTCCTGCTCCCGTGTCGAAAGTAAAATCAATAGGCTTATCATTCAAGGTAGAGTTAATAAACCTCATGTAACAACTGCTGCTATCCTCCGTATGTATCGAATCAAGAGAAAAGGCAACACGCGGAGTTTCATTTTCAGGCATAACAACTTCGTTAAGTTGATATTTGGAAAACATCTCGTACTGTTTAGCTATATCTTGAAATGATTCGTACGTAACGCTGTCAATATACTCACGTGTGGCCGATAAGACACCAGTAATAAACTCAGCGGCCTCAGCGTTGCGTCCAAGTTTGGATAAATCATTAGCCCTGAGATGTGACATCATGAGGATATTATTCAATCCCAGGCTTTGGCTATGACTCTGTAGCAGTTCACCAAAAGCTTCAACTGAAGCTTCAGGCCGATTGAATTTAGTTGCCACAAACGCTTTGCCAATCAAACCCATAAAAGGAGAGAGGGAATCATTGGGAGTTGCAGCCATATCCCGTTCGAGTGCAAACCACTGAGCAGAATTCACATCTGCAGCAATAACCTCATCTGCCGATTGAGCCCATGAGCTGAACACAACCATCAACAATGCGAAAAATGATATTAATCTTTTCATAATAAGGTGTTAGTATAAATTATTTTAGAATTCCGGAACCGATACCAGACTGCTGTGACGCCTCATCGCCTTGCTGAACCTTCTTACCGAAGCCAAACGTATAAGTGACAGCTAACCGCGCCAGTGCGTGGTCATTTATCGAATAGCTCTGTTCGATTCTATCATAATACTTACTGTGCATTATGCTTTTATCGCTCTTCCAATGCCAACGAGCAAAATTAGCAAATTGCAATTGAACATTCCATGATGCGTTAGCCCATCCTGCCTGAAGCTTATAATAGGATTTTGTTTTCATCCAAGTTCCAACCATGCACCCATCGGGATAACCCTGCGGAGAATAATAGATGCCTGAGAAAGACCAATTACCGAGATAATACCTTGCCTGGAATGCACACACGACGTGAGTTTTATTAAGATTATAAGGCTCACCATTGTGTACTGAAGTTCCGTCAAGTTGAGCAACCAACTGAAGTTTGCGGTCAAACAGCCGTAACGACGCATAGGCACCATATTTCCATTGCGAATATCCGCCGCCCGGTTGTTTGATAGTTCGCAAAATACCTGTCGCCGTAGGTTCATAATCATACACGTAGCGATTATCCACAATCCAAGTCGAAGCGAAAACCGAAACACTGAAGGTATTGGTTGGAATAAATGAATAATTTAATCCGACATCATAACTTTTGTAAGCCACAAGGTAGGGATTACCGGTATAACTCATCAGCGGATTACTTTGAATGATGGCAGCCGAACGATAACTCGACGACGGTATTGATTTCATGTGATGAAAGTCTCCACCTAATGCATGACAATCATTCGGAGAATATTGAAGCGACACATCAATCCACGGAGCAGTCGAATTATCCTTATAATCGAGATATTCCTGTCGGTCCCAAAGATACCCAAAGCCTACCAAGCCATAGAACTTGTCTCTCGAAAGACTATATTGTACCCCTGGACCAATACGATAGGTATGGGTATTATCAGATGTATTGGCTGTACCATAATAAGTTGTGCTGTTGGAGGTGATGGTGCTTTGGAACATAGCATTGAGTCTTCCCCATTTACCAAATGAAAGTGAATACGTCAAATCACCTCTGAATTGATGTGAGTCATCTTTGGCAGCATTGTAATATTCATCAGTAGCCCCCTCCGTATACATACTTGCCGTATTAGTATGAGTATAGTAATAATTCGGAGAAAAGGTTATGACGTTCTTATCGTTAAGGATAAAATTCCAATAACCATTATACGAAAGAGAATTAATGCGATTGGAGGTTTGCTGCGAGAAATCCGTACGCGGATATATTTCCGGCAGATACACTACATGGCCTGCCTGCTTTTCAGTAGGAGTATGGTCGAAATTCGCACCAATGACATTCTGAATTGTAATTTTATCGGAAGAATACAAGCTCTTAAATGTAGGCCAATATGTGTTTTTATGTAATTTGGCATCGTCCTGGATTGAATTGCGCTCAAACTCTTTTATCGTACCGTCAGATTGTGGCAATCGGAATGTTTCATACACATCGCCACCCGTATGCTTCTGATTAAGATAGAAAGCACCGGCCGCTATATCAAACGTCATTCGTTTATACTGTAGCTTGCTGTACACGCTTATCTGCCCGGCATTACTCGTATTCTCCCAACCATACCCTTTTACATAGCCTCCATACTCATACTTCTGCATCACGAAATTCACTACATACGCTTTGCCTTGAAAACGTGGGTCTGCCGGGAAAGCATAATATTCTACCTTCTTGACATCTTGCATTCTCATTCCCTGCAAGTCTTCTTTTGAAGCAGGCAGAAAATCTATAAAGACATCTACGCTCTTACCAGACAAATCTGAAATTTCGTCGTTAGACGAAACTTTGATTTGAGGAATTGCCATCCGACTCAACAAATCAATGCCTGTTTGAGAGGCATTTTTTTGCTTTGAAGTTGGAATGTAAGTAGACACTTCGGCACCGAGGTGTTGATTACGAGTCTCAACCACTACCTCCTTAAGTTCCTGCGTCTTTGTTGTGTCAGTGGTTTCCTGAGCTTTCGTCGAAAACACACTGAGTGCCATAAAGCAGGCTATAGTAAGTTTTGTTTTCACAGTTAAATTATCAAGGGGTAAACTAATGCACAAATTTATCAATAAATGATGTAACAAGTAAAGACACGTACATAAAATCACCTTTCCCCTAAGCAATTTCTATACCTATGTTGATAAGTTTCAACAAGTGCGACGTTCCAGCGAGCAAAGCGAGCGGGTTGCGAGCATGTGAAAGGACAATATAAATACATATAAAGGCCACAACTACATATTTTAGCTTAGTTCTTAAAACGCTTATTCAATGGCTTCAATTAAAGTAAAATTTCGGCCCTCGACTATTCCTGATAGCGAAGGGACAATCTACTATCAGATTATCCATGAGAGGAGCCCTCGACAACTTCTCACGGACTATCATGTATTTATTTCTGAGTGGGATGAACACCGTTCTATAGTAATTGCAAAGCAGAAAAGTGAACGTAAATCATTCATTCTTGCAATCCGCGAGCGAATTCGCTGGGATATTGAACGTCTTACAAAAATTATCAAGTATCTTGACACTAACAGACTGTCCTATACGGCTGATGATGTGATTGATGAGTTCAATCGCTATGCTGCCGAATACAGTTTGTTCAACTTCATGGAGAGCATCATCATCAAGCTGAAACAAAATGGCAAGACCAGAACCTCAGAGACATACACTGTTACCCTTAACAGCTTCAAGAAGTTCCGTAACGGCAATGACATTATGCTCGATTGCCTCACCTCCGAACTGATGGAGGCGTATGAAGCATGGCAGCAGCAACGTGGCTTATCGTCCAATACCATCTCCTTTTATACACGCATACTTCGGGCCGTCTATAATCGTGCCGTAGAAGATGAGATTATCGAAAATCGCTATCCTTTCCGCCGCGTTTACACCGGAGTTGACAAAACGGTCAAACGTGCCTTGCCCATTGGCATCATAAAGAAGATAAAGGCTTTGGATCTGATGCTAATACCAGCTTTGGATTTCGCAAGGGATATGTTTATGATGAGCTTTATGCTTAGGGGAATGAGTTTCATTGACATGGCTTATCTCAGAAAGTCAGACCTTCAAAATGGCTACCTCACCTACCGCCGAAGAAAGACAGGACAACAGCTTACCATCGAATGGACTAAGGAAATGCAGATGCTCCTTAACAAGTATCCTGAGAATGTTTCGGACTACCTACTTCCCATAATCCGAAATCCTGATACCAATGAGAGATGCACCTACCGCAACGTAGGCTACAATATAAATCATAATCTCAAAACGATAGCCGTAATGGTTGGTGTTAAAATCCCCCTCACGCTCTATGTGGCCCGTCACAGTTGGGCATCGGCAGCAAAAGCCAAGGGCATACCTCTGAGCATAATCAGTGAAGGCATGGGTCACACTTCAGAAATGACAACACAGATTTATCTCTCCAGTCTTAAAACATCAGTCGTCGATAAGGCCAATTCTCTCATCATGAAAAGCCTGAAGTAGCGAAATCTCTACGTAACTGCAAGTCTATAATTACTTTAACGCCTCAGCGCTAATCAGTGCTGAGGCTAATTTTGTTTTGCAACTATCCAAATCTCTATGTAAGAGATACTTATTTTAATGCAAATTTATAAATAATTGTTGAACTACACACAATTTGGCACGAGAAAAATTTACAGTTGAGCGAACCGAATCACTCATTGTTTAGCAAAAGTCGTTGTCACGACATTAGAATCCTTTTATAATCAAGAGAATAAAAACTATCCAAATCTCTTACATAGAGATGCCCAAATTTCCACGTTTGGAAACCACCACAAGTGACCAAAGGAATAGTAAAAAATCGAGGGAAGTCGAGTATCGTCAAAACCTCATTCTTTTTTGAAATATATCATAACTGCTTAAGCTTTAAGAATATATAAGCCTAAGCAGGACTTGAAGATTTGTCCTTAAGTCACAAGGCCTCCTTATGAACCCCTCCCAAAAGCATTGGTTCGTAATGCGTGATCTCAAGCGCAGAACTGCCAACACCCTTGCAATCCACGAGCTTGCAAAAGCAGGGCTGGAGGTTTTCACCCCAATGACTCAGATGGTAATGAAAATCGGAGGCCGTCTGCAACGTCGAGAGGTGCCTGTCATCCAGGATTTGTTGTTCGTCCACGAGGCTAAAGACAAACTCGACCCAGTCGTAGAAATGTCCCCAACTCTCCAGTATCGCTACCAACGTGGAAAGACCAAAGACGAACCGACCACAGTTCGTGATGAAGAAATGGAGCGGTTCATATTCGCTGTCAGTCAGTCTGAGACTCCTATATATTACAAACCGGGCGACCTGACAGAGTCAATGTACGGTAAATTAGTTCACATACACGGAGGGCGACTGAATGGCTATCAAGGGCGCCTGCTATCAGTAAAAGGCATGAGAAAGCGCCGTCTGATTATTGAACTGCCAGGTCTTTTGTCGGCCGCTGTCGAGGTAGAACCAGAATTTATACACTTTGTCTGACACTTAAGTCCCCCAACCTCTTATGGTTACGTCTCTCCCATCAAGGATAATGAACTATCGTGTCTCGTCGTCTTCACCGACTGATGAGTTGCTGACTATCGGACAAATACTGTCAGAAGTCGGTGACTATGCTTCAACGATTCTTGACCGGGAACATCTTTCCATGTCTCGCAAGTGCATGACAAGACTGAATAAGGTGGTCGGTGAGCTTGTCTCTCGACGAAGCATTCAGTCGGCCGACAGTCTCTATGACGTATCGCCGGAAGTACCCGTAGCTTCTGATTTGACCGCCTTGACTATAGCTGAGCTACATAGTTTATACCGCTGCTGGCCCATACGCCATAAGCAGCATGAAGCAGCAGGTCGGGAATCCTTTTCATTTTACTACGAAGAGCGCATTATCCGCGAACTTAAACGCCGGAAAGCTACCAATAAGTCTGAGCAACTCAAAATCGATTACTGCACAGCCACCTATCGTAATGAGCTTGAGAATATGTCGTTTGTGTTCTCAAGACCTATTCAAGTTGATAGCGAAAAGATTTTTCCTGAACCCCATAGGCAGTACACTCCAGACGAATTGACTGCGCTAATCAGTCTTTACAAAGCCTACCGAGACATCGTAGAACGTGAGATATTGGTGGAGTATGCCAATCGTGCCCTTGACCTGTTGGAACAAAACACCGATACCTCATCCAACCTCAACCTTCTAACCGAACTCGCCGAACTCGGCCGTAGAAAAATAATCCACATTCCGGCATGGGTAATCCGTAAACTTGAAGACACGGTAAAGTCAACTCTCGCCTACAAAACCGGTAATGACGCTGACCTACCTCTGGCCCTACTCACCTTGCAGCTTATCAACAAAGACACCTCTCTGGAGCGTAAGGCACAACGCCTCATCAACCGCTGCTATAAATCGGCCTTTGATGAGCACGAAGATACCGCCACAAAGATAGCCAATCTTCACACCGCCGTAATGTGCTGCGATTATGTAAGCCGCTTCAGCGTCCGCAAGGTAGCCAAATTGTGGAGCGAGCTGGTTGCCCAAGCATTATCATCAGCCCTACCCCTCACCCCGAGACAAACCTTCCAGCTATTGGAGATTGCCAACAAGTGTGAGCCCTACGTCAATATATCAGCTGAGTCAAAAACAAAGCTGCAATTGCTACTCGACAGCATGACACAGCCTGACTGCATAGAAGCAAAGGCGATGGATAAAATTGCAAAACTGAGATTCTGATATGCAGCCAACCACAGTAACTACCGGCCAGGGCATCATCCGGAGCGGGGATACTAAAACCATAATGGCCTACTGCCATTACCTCGTGATGAAGGCTCAGCTCATCGGAAACCTCTGTTTCGACGGCCACAAGCCCACCGAGGAGGAAAACCAACTGGTGAAACAGTGCCGTATGATGTGCGGAAAGCTCTCACGCAGTCTTGACCTCTGTAAGCTAAACGAGATTCCCTATCTTCTTGACTACTACGACATCATCTATCGTATCGGCAACCGCTGTCTGCCGGACGCTGCCTTTATAGACAGGCATAAGCGTCGTGTATTCAAAGCATGGAAGGCTGGAGACAGAGAAATTGACGAAAGCTCCGTATACTCCATAGTAGCTCCAGAGGTCTCATACCATCCCGAAAAAGCTGACTCGGACTACTTCGCTGCTTATCGCTCCCTAAAAGAGAAATGGCTGTCAACCCTAAAAAATTTCAACTGCTTCCCTGAAGCCACTTCATACGAGAACTACCAGAGGCTGGCACTCATAATGCGCGAGAACCTTACCCACGAACTCGGACCCGGAGCCGACAGAGCCAAACTCCTGTGGTATAACCATAACAAAATCGACGACCTCTCCGCTGTCGGCTCATTCCTCCTCCGCAGCTACCGTCGCTTCGCCTCTGCCCTCTTCCCCGCTGTCCTCGACAGCGAAACCCAACTACAACTCGACAACCGCATCCTCTCCGAACTCTCCGCTCGCTCCGACCTCAACCCCTACGACCGCGAAGCCTTCTCCCTCGCCCTCGCATACAACAAGCAACTCGCGGAAGACTGAGATAACTAAACACCCAGGTATATGGAAGATATAGTACCTTACAATATTGCTGTAGCCGGAACTGGATATGTTGGACTTTCAATCGCTACCCTACTCTCCCAACATAATAAAGTAACAGCTGTAGATATTGTCCCCGAAAAAGTTGAACTCATAAATCGTCACTGCTCTCCTATTCAGGATGAATACATCGAGAAATATCTGGCTGAAAAGAATTTGAATCTTACTGCTACCCTCGACGGTACGGCTGCATACGCTAACGCTGATTTTGTGGTGATAGCAGCTCCGACTAACTATGACCCTGTCAAAAACTACTTCGATACTCACTGCATTGAGGACGTTATTGACCTTGTACTCTCAGTCAACCCCGATGCCGTAATGGTCATAAAGTCAACCATACCAGTCGGGTATTGCCGCAGTCTCTACACCAAGTATGCCGCCAAAGGTGTCAGTCGTTTAAA
>CAYNUE010000050.1:0-24887 GCA_964400325.1 uncultured Sangeribacter sp.
ACACGTGACATACGTCAGATGGGTGGCCTCATGCAGATTATGCCTTATTTAGGCGTATGTTATATGATAGCTGGTTTCGCTTCGTTAGGTCTGCCGGGTCTGTCAGGCTTCGTAGCTGAGATGACTATCTTCTTCGGTGCCTTCCAGGACAGCGATCTTTTCCACCGTATCTTTGTCATCTGTGCTTGTAGCGCTATCGTTATTACGGCAGTGTATATCCTGCGTGTGGTTGGCAAGCTGTTGCTCGGCCCGGTCAAGGACGAACATCACCGTCAGCTCACCGATGCTACATGGTGGGAGCGTCTATCGACAGTGACACTGATAGTATGTATTGCCGGTATAGGTTGTTTCCCCAACTGGATTAATGAAACTATCCAGCACAGTTTCCAACCTATCATCGCAGCCATACAAGGTGCAATCTAAGCAAATGTATTGAATAACGAAAATAAACAACCTGACACAAAATGGATTATTCTCAATTCGGAGCTATGCTCCCAGAGCTGATCGTTCTCGGGATATTCCTGATTGTATTCTTATTTGATACATTCAGCGGTGAGGGGGCAAAGAAAGCGCTGCCCTCCCTGACTACGGTACTGTTCGCATTGGGCACCGTAGCTATATGGATAGTACCTGCGAGCGCTGAGCCGGTATTCGGAGGCATGTATGTCAACACTCCGGCTTGTAATGCAATAAAGGCCATACTCAACATTGGTGTCTTCATCGTATTTCTCCAGTCAGTCAAGTGGGTTGACAGCGAGAGCATGAAGGTGCGTCGTGGTGAGTTTTACGAGCTACTGTTGGTGACTCTGTTCGGTATGTACCTTATGGTATCTGCCCGTCACTTCCTGTTGTTCATCATTGGTCTGGAATCGGCTTCTCTACCTCTTGCCGCTCTCGTGGCCTTCAATAAGAAAGAGTACGAAAGTCATGAAGCTGCTATCAAGTATATAATGACAGCTGTCTTCTCTTCAGCTATACTGCTTTGCGGTCTGTCGTTTGTATATGCCTTCTCTGGCGGTTCTCTCTACTTCTCTGACATAGCTGTAGCTCTGTCGATGGGTGAGACAAGCGGTCTGCTTCTCGTAGCTGTAGCATTTGTTTTGGCTGGTTTAGGTTTCAAGCTCTCACTTGTGCCTTTCCATCTTTGGACAGCCGACGTCTACGAAGGTGCCCCAACTTCTATTACCAGCTATCTTTCAGTAGTGTCAAAGGGTGCAGCAGCTTTCGCTTTCTTCATTATCTTCACCCAGTGCTTCGGTGCTGTGTACAGCGATGCTTGGGAATGGATGCTTTATGCAGTCATCATAGCCACTATCACTGTTGGTAACCTCTTTGCCATGCGTCAGAAGAACATGAAACGCTTCATGGCCTTCTCATCAATCTCACAGGCAGGTTATCTGATGTTGGGTGCTGTAGCTGATAGTTCTTTAGGTCTTGGTTCGATGATGTTCTACATCTTTGTTTACATCGTCAGCAACCTTGGAGCTTTCGCTGTGATACAGACTATCGAATATCAGACTGGCAAACTCAACATGGATGATTATAATGGTCTACATAAGACTAATCCATGGCTTTCGTTTGCTATGACACTGGCTATGTTCTCTTTGGCAGGTATTCCGCCATTCGCCGGCTTCTTCAGCAAGTTCCTTATCTTCACCAGTGTAACAGGTACAGGTTCAATGGCACTCTACATGCTCGTGCTCGTTGCCCTTATCAACACTATCATCTCACTCTACTACTATCTGTTAGTTGTAAAAGCGATCTGGATTAGTGGTGATGCACCGAAGATTGGAGCCTTCCGTAGCGACTGTGCCAGCCGTGCTGCCTTATGGATAAGTGTTGCCGGTATCGTATTCTTCGGTCTTGTACCGTACATCTATCAGTACTGTATCGACAGCGTTATGGCATCGCAGGATAGCATACTCAGCGCTATACTTCCCCTGTTTATCGGCTAAACATAGCACATAGTCTATCAAGACTATCACTTTATCATAAAGAGCATCGCCTCCTATTGTGGCCTAAAACCCAATAGGAGGCGATGCTCTTTATGGTGGTATATTGTAACAATCTCCGGACTAAAGAAACATCCGCCAGCCGAGCCCCAAGGATCAACTGGCGGATGTCGCGCTAAAGAGGATAAATATTTGGATTATTTGCGCTTCGTGGTTTTACGAGCTGCTTTTGGTTTAGCTGTTTTTTCAGTTTTAGCAGCTGCTTTAGGTTCAGTTTCAGGTTCTTTAGCCTCGAGAGCTTCGGGAACCTCAGATTTGGCTACTGGAGCGTTGTTAGAGTCATCGGCGTTCAGAATGTTGGTACGCAGATTTTTGACTTCTTTCTTAAGTGCATTGATTTCGGCAGCCTGATTGCTGATAGTAAGCAGAAGAGGATTGAGTTCCTCGTTGTCTATTGACTCGGGGAATTGTTCCTGAACACGTACAAGGAAATCGGCAAGCACATTCATGTAGTTGGTGAAGGCTGCGAAAGGAGAATCGTAGGGGCTGAAAGCAGCATGGCTTGCACCGTCAGCCATATTCTTTGTACTCATGTAGAAGAAGTGGTCGCTGCTCTGGAGATATTCCCAATCCTGTTTCAAACGACGGTCCTCACACATACTTACACGTTCGGCAGCGCCATAGAGTTTGCGGAGAGCTTCGTTCTGAAGTTCGTTACCCTTCCAAGCTGATACGTCACGAGCTTCATCAATGTCAGAGATGGGGTGCATTACGCTGAGTTCACCTACAGGCTTGAGACTGCCGAGTACTTCAGCCGGAGTAGAGAAGCGTACACCTTTCTCACGGCCAAAGCGTGGCAGAGCCTTGAGGAAATCAAAGATACCGGTCTGTTTTGGTAGGAATGTACCGAATGTATCCATGCTCAGATAGAGGTTTACAACCTGCTCCTGTTCGGGCAGTGAAGCAATCCAGTCTACATACTTGTCGGCAGTAAGAGGATACTCATCCCATGAAGGATTGTTGAAGTTCATGGAGATGTCGTTAGCCAACTTATCATTTGTGAGCAGCAGACGCAGATCGGGAGCTACAGCAGAAGTGTACACGTAGTTAGGCGATTTCCAGCCAAGCACGTGCTTTGCACCTTCGGTAAGTACCGAACGGAAGCCCATAGAGTTGACGAGAAGTGCAATGTCGTCATCGTAGATAAGTTCGGTATTGGCAAAAGTAGTGGGACGTACACCGAACAGATGCTCAACGAGGTCATCATGCATCTTCACTTCGCGTATAAACTCTTCGGGATCTTCGAGTGCTGCAAGCGAGTGAGCGTAAGTACCCGACAGGAATTCAACAGCACCTGTGTCAGCCAGTTTCTTGAGCAGGTCGATGCACTCGGGCACATAGAGCTGGAGCTGTTCGATAGCGGTACCGGATATTGAAATTGAGCATTTGAACTCGCCCGGATTATCCTTAATCATATCGAGCAGTGTCTGAGCCATAGGTATGTAGCTCTGGTGGGCCAGACGAGTGATGATTTCATCGTTTGAGAAATCATCATAGTAGTAGTGGTCGTTACCTATGTCGAAGAAACGATAACGTTTCAGACGGAAGGGCTGGTGAATTTTGAAATAGAAGCAAACTGATTTCATTGCTGTTATAAGGGGCTTAATAATTATCAGAAAGAAAAGAAGAGGGGAGAGGCGAGGGGTTACTTGCGGTCTTCTATGACCTTTTTATAGATGTCTATAACCTTCTTGCCGGCTTTTTCCCATGTGATGCCGTGAATCTCCTCGATGCCTTTGTCACGCAGAGTGTTGTGAAGGGCTGGGTAGGAGATAAGAGCATGCATAGCATCAGCCATGGCGTCGATGTCCCAATAGTCTGTCTTGATAACGTTATCAAGAATCTCGGCGCAACCACTCTGTTTGGAAATAATAGAGGGTACACCCATTTCCATAGCTTCAAGTGGTGATATACCGAAAGGTTCGGATACTGAAGGCATCACATACACATCAGAATCGCGGAACATCTGATAGACGTCTTTGCCTTTGAGGAAGCCAGTAAAGTGGAAGCGATCAGAAATGCCACGCTTGGCCGCCAGACGAATCATAGCTTGCTCCATATCGCCACCACCGGCCATTACAAAGCGGACATTCTTATTCTTCTGAAGCACCTTTGCAGCTGCCTCAACAAAATATTCAGGTCCTTTCTGCATGGTGATACGGCCTAAGAAAGTTATGACCTTATCTTTGCTTTCGCTACGTTTCAGATTAAGCAGTTCATTGTCCAGAGGTATAACGGCATTATGCACTGTGCTCACCTTATCGGGATTGATACCATATTTTTCAATTACCGTACGGCGGGTGAGATTTGAAACAGTGATGATGTGGTCAGCATGTTCCATACCGTCTTTCTCGATACCGAATACAGTGGGATTGACATTGCCGCGTGAACGGTCATAGTCAGTGGCATGTACGTGTATTACGAGCGGCTTGCCGGTAACATTCTTTGCATGTATGCCTGCAGGGTAGGTAAGCCAGTCGTGAGCATGGATAATGTCACATGGTATAGTACGGGCAATGACACCAGCTACTATCGAATAGTTGTTGATTTCCTCAATGAGGTTATCGGGATACTTGCCTGAAAACTCGATGCAGCCCAGGTCGTTGAGGTGCATATAGTTGAAGTCAGCATAGATATGGTCACGCAAATCATAGTAGAGCTGAGGACTCATATACTTGCCGATGCGCTGCTCCACGAAGTCCCAGTTGACATCGCGCCATGCCACTGGAGTGTTGCAGGCGCCGATGATCTGGGCAAACCCTTTCTCCTCGTCACCCCAGGGCTTGGGAATAACGAAAGTGATGTCCATGTCGCCATTGGCGTGCATGCCCTTGGTGAGTCCGTAAGAGGCTGTACCGAGACCTCCGAGAATATGAGGTGGGAACTCCCACCCGAACATCAGTGCCTTCATTTACTGTATTGATCGTTTTGAAGTTTGTTTAATTCCTTTACATTCTTGAGCGTGCGGAGAATCTCGCCCACATTCTTGGCAGTGCTGACAGCACCACGTCCGGTATAAGGAGGATTGCCATCGTACATTTCTGACAGTGAGCCGATACACCCTTCGGTCATCTCATCTTCATAACCTATGAGCATACGTTCGATAAAGCCCAGACCTGACACACCGAACACCTTGAAATAGGCATCGGCATAGAAGCCAAACAGCCAAGGACGTGCGGGGCCTTGGTGTACAGCATATTCACGCTCTACGGGGCCGCCTACATAAGTCGGACGATAGTTGTAACTCTTTGGGCTGAGTGAACGAAGACCCTTAGGGGTAAGAAGTTCGCGTGTTGACAAATCAAGCACTTTCTTACGCTGGCTTCGAGTCAGTGGAGAGTATTCCAGACCTATGGCTATAACCATATTAGGACGTACCTCAAGATCGGTATAGCTGCCGTTTACATAGTCGTACAGATAACCGTGTTCATTAAGGAATGTATTTACAAATGACTCGCCTACTTTATCAGCTAAAGCATTGATGTCGGCTGTATATTCGCTATGGTCAGGATCATCAGCATAAAGAGCCGCTACAAAACGCAGTGCATTATACCAAAGAGCATTGAACTCAACTACATAACCCGTACGTGGAATGATGGGGTGTCCGTTGATTGAGGCTGACAGCCAGGTTACTGGTTTCTGTGAACCATCTGTTGAAAGCAACCCGTTAGGATTATTGTATAGATTGGGCACCTTGCCGGCGCGTATAGTATCTACAAGGAAACGCAGGGTACTACCGTAACGCTCACGGCAGGCCTTCAGGCCTTCGGTACGACGATACTGCTGTATGGCCCATATAGTCCACAGTGGAATATCGGGCAAATCAATTTCGTGTATGGTTTTGTCTTTCTCACCCTTGTCGAGGAAACGCTGCAGAGCCTCAAGGAATGTATCCATTATAAGCTCGTAATCCTCTTTATGGTCTATGGCAAGAGTACAGCCAGGAAGAGCCATAAGTTCATCACGAGCGCGTACATTGTACCAAGGATAACCGGCCATTATATACATGCCGGTTTTATTTTTCAGATAGAACTGTTTTGCAGAATTTTTGAGACAGTTATAGAAGCTTGTACGGTTAGTACGTGTCAGAAGTTCTGCTTCGTATGTGCTTTCGAAGGTTGCCGGATCACACTCGAAAGTAGATGCGGAGAAGATGATTGATTCACCTTTTTTGATGGGTAACTCGAAATAGCCGGGTACCCAAAGGTCTTCCTTATACGGGATACCGCGGTCGCGGTCCTTGAAGTATTCTATGCCTTTGTACCAGTGGCCGTCATTAACCCATTTCACAGGTTTGCTAAACTGCATGTACAAGTCAGGATATCCTTCATACAGGCAAGTAGCAATACCATCAGGAACTTCACGGATAGCAGTGTTTATTGAGCTGTTTTCCATCACAAGGTCATTGGCATTACGGAAAGCCAGGAACGGACGGAACTGCATTGTGGTGTCGGAGTGAGCCTCGACCAGAGTATATTTGATAAGGATACGGTTCTCGTGCGAGATAAACACTTTCTCCTTAGTAAATATAACGCCACCTACACGGAACGTCATTGTAGGCACTGATTCGCATGTAAACTCGCGTATATATTTATGGCCGTTAGGACTGAATATCCCGTTGCCATATTGATGAAGACCCATGTTGAAAGGGGCGCCGTGCTGTATGATAGTCTCATCGAGCGATGACAGCAGCACGTGAGCTTTATCGTCCATCTCCGGAATCGGAATGACGAGCAGGCCGTGCTGCTTGCGGGTGTTGCACCCCACGATGGTCGTACAGTGATACGCACCTGACTTGTTGGTGCGCAGCATCTCCTTAGTGAGGCTTTGCTCCAGATTTATCATCAGGTTCTTGTCAAATTTTAGGTAACTCATGGAGGTTTTTATTATAATAAGATTTCGTTTTTCAAGGGGAAGGGGAACAGTCTTGTGGTTTAGGGGTCCCACAGGTAGATAGTTCTGATTCGCTCTATAATCAGTCTGAGAAGATTGTCACAAAGATAGTTGAAACTTTTGAACGAGGCAAGCTAATTCAAAAGAAAAACAGAAAACATGCTCTAAAAAATAAAAATAATTTTGCAGTTGGGACTACGTGCAACATATCTGTGACGATATGTAACATAAGTACACCATCATGAATCAGCGGTAGCGTTCTGTTGCTGTCTAAGTTCACTTATCTGAGCAGGTGTAGGCAGAGGTAGCGAAGTTAATTTCACATCGTCACCAGCGTCATAGAATAGCTCTATGGCCGAATTGGTGGCTTTTATCATCGGACCATAAAGTTCGCTGAAATTGGGAATGAAATTACTGTCGCCCTTATTATCGAGCGCACGGAATACATAACCGATAGTGAATTTATCAGTTTCTATGGCAGGTGTCATGCCCAAAATATCATTCTTAAGCAATACGAAATTTAGGAGGCCAGCTCTTTTAAGGCGTTCGCATATATAGCCTACCAGACGCACAGGTATACCGTAGGTAGTCGAAATTTCATTACGGCTCATCGGTGGCAGGTCGTTGTTGAAACGCTGTACTATTATAGCTGTGACTGCTATGGTAATTTGTCTTATATAAGAGCGACTGATGTCAGATACCTCTCCAAGATAGTTAAATGCAAATACATTCTGAAGCGAATAGGTTAGCACACATCCGAACAGTAATATTAGCCACGACATCTGAAGCCATATTAATAAGAGGGGTAAGAAAGAGAACGAACCGTAAATGGCATTGTATTTTGCTACGTAAATCTGACCATTAACAAAGAGGAGCTGAAGTATCTGGAACATTATGGCACATATCCCACCTGCTATAGCAGCACATTTGAATTCGACTTTTGTATTTGGAATAAGCATGTAACTGAGCGAGAAGGCCAACCACACCATAATAAGTGGTGTGAGTTCAAGAAGTATATTTATCACAGGGGTAAGGAAAGGTAAGTTAAGCTTATCCTGCAAGGTAGTAGACATAAAAATTGACAGACCTGAAGAACAGATAAGCAAGATGGGCACTATTAAACAGAGAGAAATATAATCAGTGACTTTCTGGAAGAAGGTACGGTCACGTTTTATGTCCCATATATTATTGAAAGCTTCTTCTATATTTGAGAGCAGTGAGATAAGTGTCCATAACAGCATGACTAAACCGATTCCTACAAATATACCCTGTGAGGCTTGGTTAAGATAGGAATCTACGAACGACAGAGCTGTGTCGACAGCTTTCTCCTGACCTGGAATATATTGCCGTAGTGTATCAGCCAAAAGATTTTGGAAACCGAATCCTCGGCATATAGCGAAGACCAGTGCCAGGGCTGGTACTATAGCCAGAACTGTATTGTAGGTAAGTGAAGTTGACTTGTTCTGTAGACCTCGGTCAAGGAAAGAGCGTACTGAAAGACCAGCGGTCTTTATTAGGATGACACTAAACGAGTGTTTTGAAGAACGCCATACACCGACAGTACAATATTGATAGAAAGCCATCGCCTTGTCATAGAGGCGGCTGAAAAAAGATGGTTTGTCTGGTTTACCGTTAGATTTTTTCATAGTGGTGGAATATGAGAATAAAATTGAAGCGGAGGAAAAGAGGTGCTTTATAAAAACAACAACGGTCCATATCTTTTGGATATGAACCGTCGATAAAAAAGCAGAGGCGTTGTAAGCCGGGTTATGTGCCTTCAGACTCATGAGTGACTGAAGGTGTCTGTCATTTATCCAGACCGACTGTTGCCAGCCGGTTCAAGCAGCCTACCCCCCGGCAATGGACGAGCAATCCTTGACTGCCGGTATATTTGGCCTTGCAACACGTGGGATGTGCGGCCCCGACTGTCACCAGCCGGGCCGGTGGGCTCTTACTCCACCTTTTCACCCTTACCACGCATCACAATAGGTGCGCGGCGGTTATTTTCTGTCACTTATCCCCGAGGTTACCCCCGGCTTCCAGTTAGGAAACACGCTGCTCTGAGTTGCCCGGACTTTCCTCTTGCCGCACATAATGACGACAAGCGACAGACCGCGCCTCTGCAATAGTATCTTAATCTTTTTTGTCGGCCGCTTTTATGCCTCGTGCGGCAAGATAGGCCATGACAATCTCTGTCAGGGTGTCAGGATCAAGACGTGAGGCATCAAGTGTAAGGTCGTAATTATGTGCGCGACCCCAACGATGACTGCCGGTAAAATAATTATAGAACTCTTCACGTCTGCGGTCATGACGGCGAGCCATATCAGCAGCTTCTTCGACATTCTTACATTCTCCTCGTGCTACGATATTAGCAGCTCTATGTTCAGCTGGAGCATGAAGGAATATGCTGACCATATTCGGATGGTGGCGTAGCACATAGTCAGCAGCACGACCCACGATTACGCAGTTACCCTTCTCTGCAATGTCACGCAACACTTCAGCCTGTACCTGAAAAAGCGTTTCGCCCGACAAGGCATCTATATGGCCACCCATACCGAACCCATGAAGCCACATACCGCGTAGCACAGAAGGGCGGCGTTCGTCGGCTGCCGAGAATAGGCTCAAATCATAACCCAGACGTTTGGCCGCCTCATCGAGCAGCTCTTTGTCATAATAAGCAGCTCCAAGGCGTCGGGCCAGTTCGGAAGCCAGACGTCTCGCACCAGCGCCATACTGACGGCCTACAATGATAGCAAATTTAGGTGTATCCATATATTCGCTGAGAGAAAAAATCATTAAGTACAGGAGAGGTCTCTATTGTCTTATTAAAGGACTTATGGGACCTAAAACTCGGCAAAATTAATAAAAAAGGGACGAATATTAAAGTCTTTGGGGTATCGGAAGTAAAAAATAAACCAAAAAACATTAATAATTTCACAAATATGCCTACATTTGCAGATTATTATCTAACCGCAAAAATGAACGACCTACAAAAGATATTGGAAAACGACACTGACGGTATGGACACATACGAATATATCGTCAACCACAGTGATAGCTGTGATGCGGAGATGGACGCCCTTGTTGCCAACCTGCGTAAGGTGGATACTACCGGTCAGTTTCTGGCCAGTAGTGCTCGTTTTCTGAGTGCAATGGATTATGAACGTTATGAGCCGTGGCTTCCTCTTCTTATAGAAGGTGCAATTGATAAGGACCGCGAGCGCCGTTACATAGGTTCGCTGCTTGAAGCTATATGGGGTGCCGATTATATGGAGCGCGCCGATGAGCTACGTGTCAGCGACGACAATTTCCGCCGTATTTACAAGCGTATCTACGAACGTCCTCAGAACTGATAATGTAGCAGTCTTTGCCGTAACATATCAAGAAAACTGATGAGACAGTTATTTATAATAATCACCCTGCTGGCTGTCGCCGTAATGAGCGGGCTGGCACAACAAGTCACACCCAACATGACAATACCAACCCCTCAGACGGGACCTGTAGTTGAGTTGCTTACGACTGAAGGTCCGGTAAAGGTGGTGCTCTATGATGACACCCCGCAGCATCGCGACAATTTCGTGAAGCTTGTGAAAGAAGGTTATTACGACGGGCTGCTGTTCCATCGCGTCATCAATGACTTCATGGTACAGACAGGTGATCCTGAGTCGCGTGAGGCACGTCCGGGTCAACGGCTCGGTGCCGGTTCGCCTAACTACACTATACCGGCTGAGATAGAATATCCACGCCATTTCAACCGTCGAGGTGCTTTGGCAGCCGCTCGTACAGGTGACCAGGTCAACCCTGAACGCCGCTCTTCAGGTTCACAATTCTATATTGTTACCGGCCGTCCTTACAGTGCCCGCGAGATGGAAGTCCTTCAGGAGCGTCAGAAGCACGCTCAGTTGCAGTCTTATTTCAGTCAGCTGTGTCAGCAGCATCAGGAAGAATTTGAAATGCTGCAACGTGCTGGCGATAAAGAAGGCTTTGAAGAGCTCCGTCAACGCCTCATAGCCGAGACAGAACAGAACGCTCCGGTGCAAGCCATGCCACAGGAGATTATTGATGTCTATACCACTGAAGGTGGCGCTCCGCATCTTGATGGCGCTTATACCGTATTCGGTGAGGTTATAGAAGGTATGGACGTAGTAGATCGCATACAGAAGGTCGAGACAGACAGCTCAGACCGTCCGCTCGAAGATGTACGCATCATCAAGGCTACTCTGCTCGATAAATGAGAGTAGCTGCAAAACAACAGAACAACAAACCAATAGGACCCAAAGCGTCGGCGCGGTTCCGCCGGAAGGACCCACGGAGAGAGAGTCCGTACCGGACGCAGGCGCAATAACTAACTCCCAGATATGACTGACAACGAACTGAGGACTCCCGAGGAGATCCAGACCCCCGCTGCAGAAATTGCCGCAGAAGAGTGTGTTGCAGAAGAATGTGTAGAAACCACATCGCCCGCTCTTGACATGGCTGAGGCAGCCGACGAAGCTATCGACAACATCGAAGAGCAGCCTGAATCGCTGCGTAAGCTTCACTCCATGACTAAAGAAGAACTTATAGAGACTTTGCGTGGCATTGTGGCCAATGACCGTGCTGATGCCAACCGTGAGGTAGCCGCTATCAAGAAGGCTTTCTTCCTGATACGTAACCGCGAAGACAATCAGGAGCTGGCGGCATACGTTGAAGCTGGCAACGCGCCTGAAACATTCTCGGCCACTCCAGATGCTAAGGAAGCCGAACTGAAAGAGCTTCTGACAGCCTTCCGCGAAAAACGCAACGCATATCTGGAGGCGGAGGCCGAGCGCCGTCAGGCCAATCTTGAAAAGAAGCAGGAAATCATAGCACGTCTACAGACCTTGGCTGAAGATATTGATAATATCAACCTGCATTTCAGTAAGTTCCATGAACTGCAACAGGAATTCCGTCAGATTGGTGATGTGCCTCCTACCAATGAGACTGAAATTTGGAAGGCTTATCAGCAGGTGGAAGAGCTTTTCTTTGACCGTCTGAAGATGAACAAAGAGCTGCGTGATCTTGACTTTAAGAAGAATCTTGAGGCCAAACGTGGTCTTATCGAGCAAGCTGAGGCTCTGACTGAAGCAGCTGACGTAATCTCTGCTTTCCGTAAGCTCCAGACCCTGCATGAGGCATGGCGTGAGACTGGTCCGGTAGCCAAAGAAGTACGAGAAGAGATATGGGAACAGTTTAAGAAAGCTTCGACCATCATTAACAAGCGTCATCAGGATTACTTCGAGACCCGTAAGGCTGAAGAGCAGGCTAACGAAACAGCTAAGTTAGCTCTTTGTGCTGAGGTTGAAGCTATTAATCCCGATAGTCTTCAAGGTTATCAGGCATGGGACGCTGCTACGGCTACAGTCAAGGATATCCAGACCCGTTGGCGTCAGCTCGGATTTGCATCACGTAAAACCAATACTGCTCTGTTCGCACGTTTCCGTCAGGCATGTGATACATTCTTTGCCCGTAAGGCTGAGTATTACAAGCAGGCTCGTGAAGATAATTCAGCTAATGTGGCTAAGAAACGCGAACTTATTGAACGTGCCGAAGCTCTGCTTAGTGACGTATCCGACCGCAAGAATGTTGAAGCCATGGCTGAACTTCAGGCTGAATGGAAAAAGACAGGTCACATAGCCCGTAAACAGGGTGAAGCCCTCTGGGAGCGCTTCAATGCTGCTTGTAACAAGTTCTATAGCGAACGCAAGAAGACATTTAATGCTCGTCATCAGGAAGAGAACGCTAATCTCGAGGCCAAGCGTAATATCATAGCACGTCTGCGTGAGCTGCTTGAGACCGAGAATCGTCGTGATGTCCTTCCTGACGTACGTGCTCTTCAGGAAGAATGGAAGAGTATAGGTTTTGTACCTCATAAGGTGATGGATGAAATCTATAATGAGTACCGTGGCCTGTGTGATGAGTTCTATGAGAGTCTTGACCGTCGTGATTCTCGTCGCGATTCTCGCCGTGGCCGTAATGACAACCGTGGTGGTAACCGTTCAGACCGTGGTGGTGCTCCACTCAGCGAGCGTGATAAACTTGTACGTGCCATAGATACTAAGAAAGGCGAACTTCAGACTCTTGAGAATAATCTCGGTTTCTTTAGTGTCAAGTCGAAGGCTGGCAATTCTATGGTAGCCGAGTTTGAGCGTAAGATAGCCCGACTCAAAGAGGAGATAGCCGATCTCACAGCTAAGGTAAAAACTATGGATCGCGAGGCAGCTCAGGCTAACCGCGAAGAGAAGTGATTACCACTACGGCTCACTAATAGATTAGAGTAAAGAGTAAGATAAACCCTCCCGACCCGGCCTTCGTCTGACGGAACACAGACGATTGGCCGGGTTCGGTCTTAACTTACCGTTTTGTACATATATGGAACTATAGAAAGTGACAGCGGAAAGTTATAGAGGGTAGAAGAGGGATAATGACAAGGTCCTGATATATCATAATTATCCTGTAGAGGAAAATAAAAACTTAATGATGATAAAAATAAGTAACCAACTACGTGTCGGCCGCTGGCCTATATTAGTGTTTATGACACTTGCCTCATGGCAGGCAAGCGAGGTCAGGGCACAATATCCGGACCTATCACAATATGCTAATTTTGTAGACTATAGTAAAATTGAGAATCTTGAACCTGCTGATCAGGTTGTGAACGCAGCCGATTACGGTCGATATGTACAAGAAGCAAATCAAGGTGACAGTGAAGCTATGCGTATGGTGGCCATCTGTTATCAGACTGGCACAGGTACCGAACGTGACTTTAATGAAGCCTGGCGTTGGTTTGGTAAAGCTTCCGAAGCGGGCAACTCTGAAGCTCAGTACGACATAGGCTGTCTGTTTCGTGATGGCTATGGCGTGCAACAGAACTATGAGCAGTCGGCTTATTGGTTTCGTAAAGCCGCCTCGAACGGTCATGCCAAGTCCATGCTCAACATAGGACGTCAGTTTGAGTTGGGTAAAGGTGTATTGCAAGATGACCGTATAGCAGCAGAATATTACTGGCGTTCGGCCGAACATGGCAGTCCTGAAGGTGCTTACCGCTACGCTTCGATGCTGCGTGATGGCAAGGGAGTAGAGCGGAATGTCGTGAAGGCAGCCAAATATTTTGATATGGCCGCCGAGGCTGGATATGCTGATAGCGCTGAACAAGCTGCCCAACTGCGTCCCGAAGCTGCTGTTACAAAGGCTCGTCAAGAGAAATCAAACCGTAGCCGCAAGACTTCTGCTACAAAGTCCGGAAAGGACAAAACAGGTAAAAGTAAGGCTAAGAAGGCTACAAAGAGTAAAAAGAGTACCCGTAAGTGACCACTAAATCACTTTAACGGGACTGGCGTTAAAAACGTAAATTCAAACATTACAGATATGTCACAGGATTCCACACAAACGCATAGTGAACGAGAACTCATACTCATCAATATCTCTGGTCCTGACCGTGCTGGTCTGACCGCAGCTCTGACTGAAATTTTGGCACGTCATGATGCTTCCATACTTGATATGGGTCAGGCTGACATACATCATCATTTGTCGCTGGGCATACTTTTCAAGACGGATTCAAAAAGTAGCGGCGATATATTGAAAGAGATACTCTTCAAGAGCAAAGATCTTGGTGTACAGGTCCAGTTCAGTATAGTATCAGAACAGGACTATGAACAGTGGGTGTCTCGACAAGGTAAGAATCGCTATGTAATTACCATACTCGGACGCAAGCTAACAGCAGAACAGATTTCAGCTACAGCACGTATTATATCCGAACAAGGACTTAATATTGACAATATACGGCGTCTGACCGGTCGAGTGCCGCTTGATGAGACTGAACAGCCGGCTACCAAGAGCTGTATAGAGTTTTCAGTACGTGGTACTCCGGTTGACCGTACCCTTATGCAGCAGGAATTGATGCGTACGGCAGCAGAGCTGGAGTTTGACATTTCGCTGCAAGAGGATACAATCTATCGTCGCAGCCGTCGTCTGATATGCTTCGACATGGACTCTACACTGATAGGTACAGAGGTAATTGACGAGTTGGCTGACCGCGCCGGTGTTGGAGAACAGGTACGCGAAATCACAGCTCGCGCTATGCGTGGAGAGATAGACTTCCGTGAGAGCTTTACCGAGCGGGTGGCACTTCTGAAAGGTCTAGATGTGTCAGTAATGAAAGAAATAGCCGAAAATCTGCCTATTACTGAAGGTTTGGAACGTCTTATGGAAGTTCTCAAACGCTCAGGTTATAAGACTGCTATACTTTCTGGTGGTTTCACATATTTTGGTGAGTATCTGAAACAGAAATTTGGTTTCGATTATGTTTATGCCAATGAACTTGAAGTAGGAGAGGACGGTAAACTGACTGGTCGTTATCTTGGTGACATTGTGGACGGACAGCGTAAGAAGGAACTTCTACGTCTATTAGCTCAGGTAGAACATATAAATATAGCACAGACTATAGCTGTGGGTGATGGAGCCAATGATTTGCCTATGCTTTCAGAAGCTGGACTTGGTATAGCTTTTCATGCTAAACCTAAAGTTAAGGCTGAAGCAGAACAAAGCATATCTACCATTGGTATTGATGGCGTACTTTATTTCCTTGGGTTCAAAGATTCTTACATAACCGAGCCCAGAAAATAAAGTAAAGCAAAATCCATAATAAACTATAACTACTTATGAGACTACGAAACATGGGACTGAAGCGGTTATGGCTGACCGCTCTTATACTATTGAGCTTCGGTGTGTGCATAAGGGCTACAGAAAATGCTCCAGCTGCCCCAGCAGGTAGTGCGCCTGCAGCTTCTAAGGGACAGCGTGTAGGTCTTGTGCTGAGTGGTGGGGGTGCTAAAGGTGTGGCTCACATCGGTGTTATCAAGGCTCTTGAAGACAATGATATTCCTATAGATTATGTCACTGGTACCTCGGCTGGTGCCATAGTTGGCAGTCTTTATGCCTGTGGTTGGAATCCTGAACAGATGTTGCATCTGTTCACTCAACCTGATTTTCATTACTGGAGCACCGGTATCATCAATCCGAAAGAGATTTCATTGCTCACTGCTCCTGAACCTACTCCGCAGTGGGTTGAAATAAATCTGAATCTGCGTGACAGTACAGTAGCCAACAATATAGCAGGTCAGCTGATACCGGCACATCTTATCAGTCCGATTCCGATGAATATTGAGTTTTTACGTCTTTATGCTCCCTATACAGAGCAGTGTGGCGAGAACTTCAATAATCTTTTTGTACCGTTCCGGTGTGTATGTTCTGATGTGTATCATAAACATAAGATTGTATGTCATAATGGCTCGTTAGGTGATGCCGTACGTGCCTCTATGAGCTTCCCGTTAGTATTTAAGCCTATAGAGATGGACGGAGTGTTAGTATATGACGGTGGTATTTATGACAATTTTCCTGTCGATGTCATGCGAGAGGATTTTAACCCAGACTTCATAATAGGTGTAGCGGTCTCCAAGCCTGACGGTAAACCTAAGCCTAATAATCTTTATTCGCAGTTATCAGATATGATAATTCAAAATAATGATTATAATCTGCCGGCCTCTGAAGGTGTGAAGATAGATGTTCCGGTGCTTCAGTTTGGAGTACTTGACTTTGAACAGTCACAGCAGATTTATGAGATAGGTTATCGTACTGGTCTGGCAATGGTTGATTCAATCAAAAAACGTCTGCCGGCACGTCGTCCTCTTAGCGAAGTCACAGAGCGTCGTAATAACTATGCAGCCAAAACCCCGACATTGACTTTTGATAAGGTTGAGATTACAGGAGCGACTCCGTCACAGAGCCATTATCTGACTTCCTTGTTTCAACCTGTACCCAATGAGAAGATAAATATCAACGAAGTACAGAATGCTTATTACCGTGCTGTCACGTCCGGTAAGCTTGAAAATCTATGGCCACAGGCCCGATTTGGTAAAAATGGTAATAATACCCTATTGCTTGAGGCAAGTATTAAGAATCCATGGAAAATAGGTGTGGGTGGTTGGATTACCACTTCTACACAGAGTCAGCTGTATATTGATTTAGGTTATCATACATTAAGTTTCAATTCTCTTGATGTTGACCTACGCGGTTGGATAGGCCAAACTTATTATGCCGGTATGGCAAGTGCTAAATTTGCTCTTCATACCAGCGTGCCATCGATGTTGCGTTTCGACTTTGTTGCCAGCCGACAGAAATATTATGACAGCGAACTCCTGTTCTATCAAAGTTCGACACCTTCTTTCATTACCGATAATGAGACTTTCTTCCGTCTTGGTTACAGTTGGTCGTTGAATATGCCTTCTGTGGGTTATGTGCGTGCTGCCTACGGTTGGCTTGAAGATAAATACTATTCGATAGGTGTGACAGATTATACTGACCGTAAGAAAGATCGTAGTCGTTACCGTGTGGGAGCTATTGAAGTCGGATATGAATATAATACCCTTAATGATTTTATGTATCCCAATCAAGGACGTAATGTGAAGGGAAGTCTTCAGCTATCACATGAGGGTGACCGCTATATTGACGGTAGTATTCCTGCTTCAGAACAATCGGATTCTTATGATTATCGTTACCGTGCTTCAGTACAGGCGGAATGGAAACAATTCTTTTCGCTTACAAAGAGTATTAATCTGGGAACAGCTGCCTGTGGGTTACTGACGTTGCAGCATCTTAATCAGCATTACACTGCTACAATGATACACGCTGCAAGCTTTGCACCAACACCTTCGACACGCAATTACTTCAATCCTGCTTTTCGTGCTGATAATTACATTGCTCTTGGGGTCATGCCTGTTTGGTCACCGATGCAACGGCTTCAGTTACGTGGCGATTTCTACGGCTATGTGCCTGTACGTAAGGTAGTGTCAGGCGCTAACGATATGGCCTATCACTCCGGTTGGTTCCGCAATCCCCAGTTTATCGGTGAGGTAGCAGCTGTCTATAACTTTTCCTTTGGTAGTCTGGCCGTTTACGGTAATTACCTTTCTTCGCCCGGAGGTAATTGGAATTTCGGTGTTAACTTAGGTGTTCTCATTCAAGCTCCGCGTATGTTGCGCTAAGATACTCTTCTTAAAGGAGAAGAGATTAGTAATTTCATGATAAAATATCGCCATGGAAAATTTTATTTCTGTGGCGATATTTTATCATGAAAAATTTGGTTTATATTATAAACTTAATTAATTTTGCTCTCGAATAAGAGCGGAATCGCGCGGCCGCTCTTTTTTGAGATAGACATGGTTTATAAAATAAACCAAATTTTAAACTTCAAAATCCAGTAATATGGAAGATAAAAAACTGACCGAGAAAGAGAGTCTCGAAGTGATAACTTCGATGATTGCTCGCACAAAAGCCCGGTATCTCGGAAGCGGCAATATCTTACTGATGTGGGGCTATCTTGTTGTAATCGTTTCTATCCTTGTATGGATATTGCCTGCGATTACTCATCAAGATGTCTGGAATTGGCTATGGTTTGCCATTCCCATTGTAGGTTTTCCTGTCACCGCTATAATGGTGCGCAAAGAACGACTGGGCTCTGGGGCTCTCACTTACTCCGATAAAATCACTTCACGCCTTTGGAGTATATTTGGATTATCTGAAATTGTATTAACTTTGCTGTGTCTTGGCTTTGCCTTGTTCGGAGGGATTAACTGTTGGATTGCCATGTTGGTCTATTCGATACTGATTGTCCCTTGCATAGAACTCGCTCAAGGTCTTATTGTCAAGGAAAAATCTCTTGTTGCCGGAGGTATTATTGGTTTGGCTGTAGGTATGATTACATTATGTTGTGTTGTCAGTAGCATACCACTGACAGCTAACTGGTATATGCCATTGTTCATTTTCGTTTGGATTGCCATGATGATAATACCCGGTCATATCCTGAATCATAAAATGACACACTAATGAAAGAACTGAATCCGCTTTTACATTCGCAACTTCGGCTGGCCGTAATGTCCATTCTAATGAATGTAGAAGAAGCTGATTTCGTATATCTCAAAGAAAAAACTGAATCTACAGCCGGTAACTTAAGTGTTCAGCTTGATAAACTCTCCACAGCAGGATATATCTCTGTCGAGAAGGGAATGTCAGGTAAACGACCCAGAACTATCTGCACCATTACAAAGGAAGGCCAAAAAGCCTTTGAGGAGTACGTCGAAACTCTGAAAACCTATCTGAATCTATAACTGAAGGAACCTATGCCCAGAATAGAAAGGGCATAGGTTCCTTCAGTTTAACGTTTTTAGTTTGTAGTAATTTCTATCTGTTGGTTGAACGACTAAGGAGTCCTACTATCCAAAGCAGAAATATAGCCCCAACTACAGAAGTGATAAGGTTACCTATGATACTGGAAGTAAAAATACCTATCAGGCCAAAAAGCCAACCTCCTAAGACGCCTCCGATGATGCCTACCACCAGATTTACAATAAGTCCGAAGCCACCACCACGCATCAGTTTACCAGCTACGGCACCGGCTACAATCCCAATAATGATATACCAGATGAAACTCATAGTCTTGAATTTTATTGCTTATAGTTTATAATAGCTATAGTTATTAGTGATGGGCTAAGTATAACCCAATCTTATCTCACGATTTGAAACATCGTATGTTTTGATTTTGTTCATGGTACTTTTTGTTCTACTTACTTAAGGGCCTTATGGTTTAGGGTTTAGGAGGGAAAGTGTCAGAAATCTGTTTAGCAACTCTTTTGATTGCGCCTTTAAGGTCTTTATCCTGATCGATACCTAATCCGAATGCGCCACGACATGACGCTACAGGACGACCGGTCATATAGTCTATGAAGTTTACAGTTACGATAGTTTCTGTATTATTCTGATTAACTCCGTATTTAACTAATAGAAGTTCCTCCTGTTGTTGAGGTGTAAGTTCATAGATGCGCATATCGTTAACCAGTTGGAGTCTTGAAGACTCTATAGCATCAAACAACTGGATTTCATATTCTATCAGCTCTGCTGGAATATGATAGGTGTCATTGTTTATTACCGAAGCATATCGGTATTTAGACATGTCGGCGGTGCTTGAAACAGTGCTTTTTGATGTGGTACAGGCCGAGACAAGCATACATAGGAGAGAAAGAGAATAAATAAGAAAGTGTCTCATGATTTTGTAGTGTCGCATTATCGTTACTGTTGTGTATTTTGATTTTTCAAATCAGGTGTTTTTGTGAGATTTGAGAAAGAGGGTGACATATATACTGATGAGTCAGCAAGCACCAGCATCACCGGACGTCCGAGACTGTCGGCCATAGCCATGGCTTCTTCTGAAGGCATGGTCATGCAGGCGGTAGCAAGAGCATCAGCCTGCATACATGTGGGAGCTATTACTGTAGCACTGAGTACGTCAGTAGTGCATGGCCGACCCGATACAGGGTCGATTGTATGACCGAAGCGACTACCTGAGGCAGTGGTATGAAAATTTCGGTAATTGCCACTTGTTGCCATGCCGCAGGGAGTGGGAAGATTGACTACCAGCTGGGAGGCGTGAGTCAGTTGGTCTGAAGTAATGGGTTTGTCAACTGACACACGCCACGAAGTTCCACGAGGACTTTTGCCTTCCGCCATAATTTCACCACCAATTTCGACCAGATAATCCTTAACTCCATTACGCTTCAGGACAGCCGCTGCTGCATCGCAGCCGAAACCTTTGGCTAAAGCTGAGAAATTGAACTGTAAGGCTGCTATATCTTTATATAAGGTGTCACCGCGAAGGTAGGACTTGGTTATGCCTACTATGCGAAGCAGACTGTCCACCCGCAATGTATCAGAAGTGGGACAATGTCCTGGTCCAAATCCCCATGCGGTTATCAAAGGAGACAAAGTTGGGTCAAAACGTCCATGACTGGCGTGGTGTGTGGCCATAGCCTCGCGCCATACTGTACGAAAAGCCGAGTCGACAACTACAGCGCGGTCGGCTTTATTGACACGACTGACCAGGGAGGTCGTATCGAAAACTGACAACGAATGGCCCACTTCATTTAGAGCCGTCATTACAGAATCATTCAAATTCTGTTCGGAGAGATAGGTGATTTTGAAAGTAGTATTCCATATCATGCCTTGCATAAGACGTACAGGGGCGGGTCGTCGACAACCAAGCACGACGCTAAAGATAAGAATTGCAAACGTTAGACAGCTTAAATAAAGATGTTTGGTGCGCATAGAAAATTTCCAGAATAAAATTAAAAATCGTAAAAACGATAAAAAATATTGCAAAAGTAGCAAAAAACTGAAAAATAAGTATTAATTTAGCGACTTAAGAATGAAGGTGGGTCCAGCCTTCATACGCCTCGTCCTCCCAACTGTATCTTATTACGGACTGACTTAAAAACTAATATAAACGGAAAGGAAACTTAAAAATGAAAGAATCATTTGTATTTCTGGCCGAGGGCTTCGAGGAGATAGAAGCTCTGACCGCAGTTGATGTAATGCGTCGTGCCGGAATGCCGGTAAAGACCGTATCTATCACATCGGCTCTTCAGGTACAAGGCGCTCATGGTATTACTGTTAATGCCGATGTGCTTTTTGACAACACCTTGTTCAGTAATCCTGCATGGCTTGTACTGCCTGGTGGTATGCCCGGTGCTACCAATTTGTATAACTTTGCCCCTCTTCAGGGTCTTTTGCGCCGTCAAGCTGCTGATACTCATGGGCGCATAGCCGCTATCTGTGCCTCGCCTGCTGTAGTGCTGGGCCAACTTGGTCTTCTTAAGGGTCATAAAGCCACTTGTTATCCCGGTTTCGAGAATATGCTTGAAGGCGCTGAGTTTGAAAATGCTCCTGTCGTAAACGATGACAAGTTTGTACTCGGCAATGGTCCTGCCAACTCTTTGTTATGGGCATTGTCGATAGTTAAGGAGGAACTTGGTGCTCATAAGGCTAATGAGGTAGCTAATGCTATGCTACTCTATCCAGCCAAGGCTGCTCTTGATTGCTACTTCGGCTGATGGATGTCTATTATACCGTAGAGGGACCTGGTGAAGGACGCTATACGGAGAAAATGAGTCGTTTTCTGGCTTTCGCACGCCCGGCTGCTACTGCAGTCGAGGCGCGCGAAATTGTCAGAGAACTACAGAATCGTTACCATGATGCACGCCACGTGTGTTGGGCCTATATGATAGGACCGCAGCGTACCGAATGGCAGCTTAATGATAATGGTGAGCCATCTGGTACAGCTGGAAAACCCATCCTGGGACAGATTAACAGTCTGGAACTTACTGATGTGGTAGTGGCTGTGGTACGATATTTCGGAGGTATTAAATTAGGTACCAGTGGGCTTATAGTGGCTTATCGTGAGGCAGCACGTCTGGCACTTGAAGCAGCCGGACGAAAGGAGTGCCATGAGATGCGTTCGGTAAAAGTGATATTCCCCTACGTAGCTGCTGACGGAGTAATGAAAATTTCGAAATTACCAGGTATTGAAGTCACCGAACGTGAATTTGATAACACCTGCAGCGTGACGCTGCGTATGCGTGCCGATATGGTCGATGAGATGAGTGGTCGCCTTGATGCTCTATCGGGGGTCAGTGTAGAGATAATGTAAACGGTTGTTGATTTTGCATGTTGCAGATATTATGAAAGTGCTGAAAAGAATAAGAAGCAGCATAAACAGAGGGTAAAACCCTATAAAAATGGCCAAAAAGAGCTGAAAAAGCTTGAATATATTGTCAAGAATAAAAAAAATTACGATATTTGCACCGCCAAAAACGCCAAGGCCGTCAGCTGGCCTCGGTACAGAGTAAGAGGGTGATGAGCCCAATACGAAATAATTGGCCTCGGATACCTCACATAATGTGTAAAAAGGTAGAAAAATTAACAACGGAAATGACAAAAGCTGATATTGTAAACGAAATCTCACGCAGCACAGGTCTTGAGAAAGGCGCCGTGCTGTCCACGGTAGAGAAGTTTATGGAAGTGGTGAAAGACTCTATGGGAAATGGCCATAATGTCTATCTTCGTGGCTTCGGTAGCTTTATCGTGAAGACACGCAGAGAGAAAACTGCTCGCAACATCTCCAAAAATATAACCATACGGATACCGGAACACAAAATACCGGCCTTTAAACCTTCGAAAGTATTTCTGGACCAGGTAAAATAAGCGTTTTATTATGGTTGCTACCATGACTGACACTGAAAATGCCTGTGCCTGAACAAGCATTAAGATAACAACATAAAACCACAACAACTATGCCAAGCGGAAAAAAGAGAAAAGGCCATAAAATGGCTACCCACAAGCGTAAGAAAAGACTGAGAAAGAACCGTCATAAGAAGAAATAATAACGACGGATATGTATAAGGCCGCCGGCCCTCAACCGAGGCCGGCAGCCACAGTCTCAAAGAACAAACAGGCGAGTGGCGCATCAAAATGCGACCTGCCACAGTTTGTTCTTTTTTCATAATGCTACTGTAATGAAAAGCGAACTGATAGTCGATGTACAGCAGAAAGACATCTCAATAGCTCTGCTTGAGGACTCGCGTCTTGTGTCTCTGCAAAAAGAGAGCCGCAACATAGCATACGCTGTGGGCGACCTCTATTTAGCTAAGGTCAAGAAGATAATGCCGGGACTAAATGCAGCCTTTGTAGATGTAGGCTATGAGAAAGACGCTTTTCTTCATTATCTCGATTTAGGCGCTCAATTCTCAACCTATCAAGCTTTCGTAAAAGAGGCTCTTGAGGATAAAAAGCGCATCCCAAACATATCGAAGTTCAAGTCACTGCCCGATATACCTAAGACAGGAACTATACAAGACCTTCTGCAGCCGGGGCAGGAACTTATGGTGCAGATTGCGAAAGAGCCCATATCATCAAAAGGACCGAGGCTCACTACCGAATTGTCATTTACAGGACGGTTTATGGTTCTGATACCATTCGGTGACAAAATCTCGATTTCACAGAAAATAAAGTCGACCGAAGAGAAAATTCGCCTTCGCCAGCTTATCAGCAGCATCAAGCCAAAGGGCTTTGGAGTCATTGTAAGGACTTCGGCCGAGAATAAACGTGTGGCCGAGCTTAATCATGAGATGCGCACTCTTGTCAAAAGTTGGGAGGAAGCAATAGCTAAAATGCAACGCAGCCAACCACCGGCTCTTATCTATGAAGAAGACTCGCGCGCGGTTAGTGTGATACGTGACATTTTTAGCCCTACCTTCGAGAGTATATGGGTTAACGAACCAGAGACTTTCACCCAGATACAGAACTATGTGACTCTGATAGCACCGGAAACTAAGGATATAGTAAAGCTCTACAATAAGGAGATTCCTATTTTCGACCATTTCAATGTCACACGTCAGATAAAGAGCAGTTTTGGCAAGACCGTATCATTTAAGAGCGGTGCATATATCATAATCGAGCATACCGAAGCACTACATGTCATTGATGTCAATTCAGGTAATCGCTCGAAGGCAAGCCCTGATCAGGAGTCGAATGCTCTTGATGTCAATCTGAAAGCTGCTGACGAGATAGCCCGTCAGTTACGCCTGCGCGATATGGGCGGTATCATTGTCATAGACTTTATTGACATGGCTAAGCCAGAACATCGCCAGACACTCTTCGACCACATGCGTGAAGTCATGGCTAACGATAGAGCTCGTCACAACATTCTGCCCCTCAGTAAATTCGGTCTGATGCAGATAACGCGTCAGCGCGTGCGACCGGCACTTGACATAACTACAGCCGAAACGTGTCCGTCATGTTATGGGCGTGGAGAGGTTCAGCCTTCGTTACTGTTTACCGATAAACTTGACGAAAAACTTGATTATCTGGTAAATCATCTGCAGATTAAGAAGTTTGTGATGTACGTGCATCCTTACGTTGAGGCCTACATTAAGAAAGGACTCTTTTCACTTTACGGTACATGGCGGCGTCGTTATGGCCGTAACTTTAAGATTGTGGCCGATGAATCTTTGGCCTATCTGCAGTATCGTGTCATTGATTCCGAACAGAAGGAAGTTGACCTGAAAGAGGAACGTGATTTGA
>CAYNUE010000051.1:0-24749 GCA_964400325.1 uncultured Sangeribacter sp.
TGTGAATTTATTAACTTATTTTTCAATTAGTTAGTTCGTTTTTACCGAACTATTGATTTAAAGTTAGAGATAAATAATCTAAAAGCTATTTTACTCAATACTCTATTGAGAATTTTTAGCTCATTATATAAAGAAAACGTGGGCCGACTATAGGACATCCGAAGTGATGGTCGTAGGAAAAACCAGAGATGCAGATGTAACTATAGCAGCCCACGCGATGTGCGTGAGAACCATTGTGCCATCTCTTGCATCCGGTTGAAAATTTCCTACGTTTTCACTTCGCAAGATGAGCATAACGCTTCTTTACAAAAATGTTAATTTGATAGTCTACACTATCAGATATGCAAATTTAGCACATTTTTTTGGATTTTACCATCGAAAACATCCGACGACATAATTTTTTAGGATTATGTTGCCAATGTGCCGAAGGCGTGGCTGCTATTGAAACATCTGCATCGGTGGTTCGCGGTGCAAATTTAAAAAGTCAATATGCCAGATGACGGCAGAGGAAAAAGTTTTTTGTATAGCCTCATAAGTTTTTAAAAGGCTTACGGTTGCCGCGGGGTCATAAAACGCAAAAGACGTGAGGCGTATCTGCGTCACGTCATTCAATTTCAGGTATCGCCAAACACCTTAACAAATACGACCTGAAGAAATGCACCCCACGTCTATATCTGGATATGGGGCGCCGAACTTAGTGTTTTCCCTAAATTAGGGTAGTGAACTAAGTACGCCTTTAGGGTTTACCCTAAAGTGGCGAACCAGCATAAGCGGATATAGAAAGCGGGCATTCTTCCTCGATAGTCCATTTGTTGTCTACTGTTTTGGCGATTTCGAAACTGAGAACTGTCGGCAAGATGCCTTTTGCGCGACTTCGACAGACTGCATCCTGAAACTCTATCAGAACGCCCCATGCGGGCACCAGCCGGTGAAGTCAGTCGCAAAGTTAGCACTTTTTTCAAAGAATGCCCACACTTTTAACTGATTTCTTCAAATTTTTATATCAGGTGTAGGAGATACAAAAATTATGCTGCAAAGCTACAAACTCAACATGTCAGATTGCGGCAGAAGAAATACAGAGTTATATTGATGGGTAGTTAATTTCCAAAAAATTTGTAGCTACGCAAATAGGCTGCACAACCTATTCTTAACTTTGCATTGTCAAAGAAAGGAAATAAGACACTGGGGTGTTGCTCCACGGCGAGAGCCACAGACTGTAAATCTGTTGCCATTCGGCTAAGTAGGTTCGCCTCCTATCACCCCAACAAATCTTCAGTTGTGAGAATACCCGAGTGGCTCAAGGGGCCGGTCTGCAAAAACCGGTATTCGTCGGTTCGAATCCGACTTCTCACTCAAAGTGAAAGACTTCCAACTATCCTTTCTCAGGTCTGTTGGAAGTCTTCCTTCGCTATTGATGTATAAGAATCGCACTGAAACGAGTAGAAACGAGTAAAAACGAGTAAAAACGAGTAAAAACAAGTAGAAACGAGTAAAAACGAGTAAAAACGAGTAGAAACGAGTAAAAACGAGTAAAAACGAGTAAAAACAAGTAAAAACGAGTAGAAACGAGTAAAAACGAGTAAAAACGAGTAAAAACGAGTAGAAACGAGTAGAAACGAGTAAAAACAACTTCTCTATTCAAGTTGTGCCAAACCGACCTTAGTTATCAGCCATCTTTTCCCACTCTCATTTTTAGTTAGCGATCCAGAAGCTTGCATTGATTTTAACATATTTGTTATGAAATTAAGTTTCTGCGTTTTATTCATTTGTACTGGTAGGCTTTGTTCAAGTAGGTCGAAAACATCTAATCGACGAAAACCGCCGACTCCGGCATTATTTGCAAGTTGCAGTACAAACTTAATCATCGCATCTTTCTTTAGGCCTGTTTCTTTGGTATACTGCCCTACCTGTTGGGTTTTCTGTGCCACCGATAAGGCGATATTATATCTTGGAGCTTTCCCCTCTATAAGATTACGCTCTTTCAGATGTTTTGCAGCTTCCTTTGTGATCGGCTTATGCTGTCTAACCGCATCAAGCCACAGACACTCCATAAGACTAAGCGATGCATCGCTCTTCAACAGATCCGTATACTCATCATTGCTTGAGATTCCGTAGATAGTCACACTGACCAATTTGTTTTCAGTGTCAATCTCATATTCCGGCATCGGAAAGAAACGACGGCGTTGTTCATTAAACATCTTCGGAATACCTCTACCAACTGTATCAATCATATTAAAATGAACCATTCCATGCACCAGACATGTATTGCGGTATTCTGATTGAGGCCCCTTCTCTTTAAGAACCTTCTCAATAGTTTTAGGAATAAAAGAGCCTTTATTACTGTAAAACAAGAAACCCTCATTCTCAACCACCGTTATTCTTCCGCCAAGAGTATAATCCTGATGTGCAATGCAATTATGAAGAGCTTCACGGATTGAGTAGTCTTCATACTGCTTCATCGTATCAGGGAAAAGTGTGCCACCCGGCAATTCCCTCATAGTCTTATTACGTATCTTTCCAAAAATCTTATCCACAGTCAGAACATAAGGAATTGAGAAATGCTCGTAATCGACCACCTCTCCATCTTTATCTTTCCATACCCACGTGATTTGAGCATTTGTAGGATGAATCTTCTGTAAAGCTAACGGATTGCCGAGCAGCAATATGGCAGCTCTTGTCAATCTCCCATCACGCATCATCTCACTATGGCACAGAAATTCTTCTGTTGTCCATTCATCAATTTCATTTGCAGGGATAGTAGAACTATGCACTTTCTTATACATAATACGTGCTGTAGCGAGAGCAAGTTCATCAAGGTCTTCAATTGTAGCAGTAGGGACAAGTTCAGCTGACCAATCCGGTTTCGGAGACTGATATCTTATTTCATCAGATTTTGATTCGTTCAACGGAACTAAACTCTCCCCGTTTCGACCATACGCAATTCCTTTCCACTTAACTACTATATTTCTTGGAGCAGCCGGTATCTTAAACATTAGGATGCGTTTCCCTTCAACGAATATTGGTATAATATCGCGAAATGTCAGTTTATCTGTAGAATTTACACCAATATCATGTTTGAGTTTATTAAGCTCATTCTCACTATCTTTAAAAGAGGTACCTATGATAGTATGAGTTGGTTCATGATAACCCATAACGAGCCATGCAAAATCCACTCCACGCAGATTCGCCTCATTGCTCAATGCTGAGAAATATTTTCCCAAATCATCAATATCGAAATTACGTTCAGCCTTCTTGAATTCCACTACCTCATTCTCTGAATGTTCAATCAAAGTATGAAATATGGCGATATAATCTTGGTTTGCCATGGCAACTTTAATCTAAATGGTTAATACTCCAACTCGTCATATTGACGTTTGTTCTTGAAAGTGATGACGGAGCCGGCTTTAATATGAACGAATAGATTCATAAAAGAATGGGGTAAAGCCATCGAAGGCTTGTATTTCACTTCTCAGACTATAAGTCAGGATTGCGGTTTACCTGTATTGAGTTGAGATAGCGATAATAAAGGTACGGAGGTACACTGTTTGCTAATCTCTCAATTTTGTCCATATCCCACTCAAATCTTTCCAAAGATCTCTCATCACTCTTTATCAAAAATACGAGAGGTTCGAAAACATTTTTTGCTCTTAAAATTAACTTATCACCAATTTCTATGCTCCCATCTGCATAAATTTGAATGTGAGCCCGCTGTATTTCAGGTATTGAGTGAGTGGAACAATACCTCTGGATATCTACTTTAATTCTTTCAGTCAGTCCCGGGAAATAGAACTTACTCATTGTGATTTTCATAAAATCAAGTAGTCTAGCTTTCAAATATGCCGCCACAAGTTTTGCCTGCTGAGTAGTTCTTGTGCCAATATGATAGTTATGAGTCGTACATCGATAATAGTCGTCATACTCCTTCCAATCATATACTGTAGCCGGGAATGACTCTCCATTATCCTCATGAAACATGAAAGACCATCCAGTCATACTTTTACTATCGCCTGAGGGCGACCAATTGGTACCAAGCACATTTTCCATCTCAACATGATGCGCCTTTATCCATACATCATGATAGGAAAGGCGATTGTCGCTCATCCTTGTACAGTCAGACAGCTCGCTAATTCTGCTCATCTAATTATCTATATTCGAAATCTTTTTATTGGGTTATATACTTTCTCGTCTAACATATATGTTACACTTCGCGAATTTACCGATTTTTAGATAATTAACCAAATAAAAAGATCTTCTCTTCTAAACATTCCCTATTTTCTTTAGAACTCAATTCAGATTACAGGAGACAGTTCGTTCGCAATCTTTGCATTATGAAAAGTAGATTAAACCAATTCCACAAAATTATAGATCGAGACGGGCCGATTGAAATTTAGGATACACTTACAAATTTAGATAAGTAAATTATAAACTATAGTTTCGGGTGATTAAAGCCTGACAGGCAAATATGAATTTTTCAGGCAAAGAAAAGAAAAAAAGCGATTGACAAGTTTATTCTTTGCTTGTCAATTGCTTTTATTTCAATTGTTTAAGACGTATATTTAGACTAATTTTAGATTAATATTCCTCCTCATTAAAGTGGTCATAAGGGAAACGACTCAACTGATTCTCAGTGACTTATTCCCATAATGCTGACAATTTGATTCGCATATTTTATGCTTGCTCACGTCAAAACACGTTTTCTCGCATAATTGCGCATCAGTTAACTATGATTATAAATATCGCCAAAGGATGTCTCTATAAAGAGAATATGAAATATTTTACCTTCTCTAAATCCAATAAAAGGCAAATTATTGCCAGTTGCACGAAAGGCAAACAATTGAACCTCTGGAGTGATTATCGAAGGCAATTGTGGCTTAATAATATCTTGAGGCAATTTCTCCATACCGAAGCCATGCCGCGGAGCCGTGTTTATACCTTTCCACCCTAACTCTGAAAGTTTGGTCAACCTTTTCATAAAAGTGGGGAAAAAGGAGTAATCAGTACAATCCGTAAACGAAGTGTGCTGGAGATGCCTAAAACTAAATAATGGATAATCAATTTTCTGATAACTTTCAATATCTTTACTGAAAGATTGAGGTGTTGTTGGAAATGGCTTGATTATATTTAGATTCTTCTTTTTACTCATTGCAAACGAGTTTTAAAGAATTGATCTAACTTCTCAAGGGTGATTACATTTCCTACCCCCGTGGGAGTGGTAAGCCAGGGTGATTCTTTGTGTGTCATATTTATCAAGCCACTTGCTGAATATTCTCCGTACACCTCACATACTTCATTAAATAACGTTTCCTCAACGTCAGACAATTCTATTTCTTCAGCAAATGGCTCTAACCCCCTACTCCCATTTTCTTTAAAGTGGTAATATACACAAGGTACCACAGGGCCATACATCCATGCCTCTATATCTTCATCAAATAAAGGGGTATTGAAATAGGCAATATGAAATCCTTGTTGATAATAGAGCATCTTTTGGAGTTTCATATTGGACATAAGTTCACCTTCCCCACTATTCGCTGCATGGGAAAGGAGTTTATTTGCTATGTCTAACGCTTTGTATGCCATGTTTTTCTAAATATAAAGTTATCAAAAGTTTTTTAATACACCAAGCTTAAATTATAGCAAAGCTGATAGTTTCCTGACTAACAATCAAATATAATAAAAAGTTTATCCTATCATCTGACAATAAAACTGTAAACCTGACAAGACCTCAGAGGCTCCAAGGGATCGGTCAATTACATGTACCTCATTAATTATTAATTGTGATAAGTCTATCTTGGACTGTTAAACGGCATTCGTGGACGTGGATAAAGTAAAGTAATAAAGATGATGTGTCATTCTATTTCTGACACACCATCTTTATTATTTCTAATATGATTATTTAGGCTTTCGGAGCCACATACTTACTGAGTCTCCGGCCTTTATTGAGCTCAGTAACATAGGATGTAGGCATACTGGCAGCCTCAAGTAAATCATTCATATTGTAATCCTCTAAGTTATCCAATTCTTTTGCATATTTAATCGCAAAAAGATGGATCATAGTGGTCTTATCACCCCGAGGAGCTGAATCATACATTTCGGCTAACTGTGCCGCCAAATCCTTAAATGTCATACACAAAGTCAATTAGTATTCCTCTTCGTTGAAGAAGAAGTCGTCTTTGGAGGGATAATCGGGCCAAAGTTCTTCGATGCTTTCGTAGGTATCGCCTTCGTCCTCGATTTCCTGGAGGTTTTCGATAACTTCGAGGGGTGCTCCACTACGCTGAGCGTAGTCGATAAGCTCGTCTTTTGTTGCGGGCCAGGGTGCGTCTTCAAGTTTTGACGCAAGTTCAAGTGTCCAATACATAGTGATTATGTTTTTATGTGTTTATATTATAGTTTCTATTTAAATGATAGAGCGGGAGCTAAAGTTCGTACAAGCACTGAGAGAGAGATTGGAGAGAAAAGATATGTAAAGCAGAGGTAGGAGAGGAAAAAGTAAAAAGAGGATTATCAGGTAGCGTTATTTATGCCAAGTGATTTCGGGGTGTCCGGCAAGGTGATTAAAGTAGCGAGCGAGGATAAAGAGCCAGTCGCTAAGCCGATTGAAATATGTGAATACTTCGTGATCGACAGGTTCGGCAGAAGCGAGTTCAAGAATACGGCGTTCTGCGCGACGACAAACAGTACGGGCTACATGAGTATGAGCAGACAGCTCGGTGCCACCTGGGAGGACAAAGGCATTGACTTTTGGGGTCTCGGCATCAAGGCGATCTATCCAACTCTCGACACGTTCAATATCTTCCTGATGTAAGCCCCATGCGCCTACACCACCTGAGCCTTCAGGACGGCAGGCAAGATACCCACCAATGTTAAAGAGCATATTCTGGACTTCAAGCAATTCGGAACGTTCACGTTCGGGACAAGCAGGAGAACTTAGCACAACGCCTAAGAAAGATGAGAATTCATCAACGGTACCGTAAGCTTCCAGACGAGTACAGAACTTGCTGACACGTTCGCCACCAACAAGAGAAGTGGTACCTCGATCACCGGTACCTGTGTATAATTTGCTTTTTGACATGTCGCGATTGATATGTTTACTCTATGATAGGGACCTTCTTTCGAAGACTATGAACATACAGTTTTCAAAACACTACAATGCTCCTACAAACAAATACACTTGATAGTTTGCATAAAGCATGGGTAAGGTTCCGTACACAGCTTTTAACTTCTAACGCCGGGGCGGTGATATTGTTGCAGATTATGCCTTTCAAATATCAACGTTTTTATCTATTTTTGCATTCCGTATCTCCAACAGATAGAGACTCTATCTTTAACGAACAGATTTATAGAGTATTTTACTTAGGCATAATAGGTATAACATAATATTTTCTTAGAGAAAAAGTCACAGCCGATAAAGATAGTTTAAACTTCTGCAATGATACAGCTTACTCATCACAAACTCAGAAGAGTTTTATACACAATTACGGACACAGCATGTCAGACAATCCCACGTATATAGTTTCGGCCCGCAAATACAGGCCTTCTACTTTCGCCTCCGTAGTAGGTCAGAAGGCTCTGACCACTACACTTAAGAACGCCATTGACTCGAAACGTCTGGCGCAGGCTTACCTATTCACAGGACCGCGCGGAGTAGGTAAAACTTCATGTGCCCGTATCTTTGCTAAGACTATCAATTGCCTCACCCCTACGGCAGAAGGTGAAGCATGTGGTGTCTGTGAAGCATGTGTAGCCATGGAACAAGGCAATTCATTCAATATAATTGAACTGGACGCAGCCTCCAATAACTCGGTAGACGACATACGTTCTATAACCGATCAGGTCAATGTGCCGCCTCGTCTCGGACGTTACCGTGTATTTATTATTGATGAGGTCCACATGCTTTCGGCAGCTGCCTTCAATGCTTTTCTTAAAACTTTGGAGGAACCGCCATCATACGTCATCTTCATATTGGCTACCACAGAAAAGCATAAAGTGCTGCCTACCATTCTAAGTCGCTGTCAGATTTACGACTTCAAGCGTATCACTATTGATGACATGGCATCCCATCTGAGTTATGTGGCCTCGCAAGAAGGTATCGAAACGACTCCAGATGCACTCAACGTCATAGCACGTAAAGCCGATGGTGCCATGCGTGATGCACTTTCGATATTCGATCAGGTAGCAGCCTCAACCATGGGCCACATCACGTATGAAGCGACTATAGCCAATCTGAATGTTCTTGATTATGAGTACTATTTCCGATTAATAGATACATTCCGCACAGGCGATGTAGCTGCTTCATTGTTGCTGTACAAAGAAATACGTGACAAAGGATTCGACTCGCTTTTCTTTGTCAATGGTTTAGCCGCACATGTACGCGACCTTATGGTAGCGGCAGACCGACGGACTCTACCACTTCTCGAAGTAGCTCACGAAGTCGGTGAACGTTATGCTCAACAAGCCCTTACTCTGCCGCTGCAATGGTATTACGCCGCTTTGCGTCTACTTAATGACTGTGACATCAATTATCGTACGGCCTCCGACAAACGGTTGCTTGTCGAGCTCACTCTTATACGCCTATGCCAGTTGCTGACACCGGCTACCCCTCCTTTCGATGCCATAGACCGAGAAGTACCATTACGAGCTATACAACCACAGGCCGTACGTCAAACTACACAGACCTCTACACCAACAACTCCCCAGTCTGCTCCACAGCCCAACAGGGCACCAACAACAGCACAAACAGTCACGCCAAATTCTCAAACTGCCAACACTCAGAATCCAAAGCCTCAGACTGCTACTTCCCAGACTTCAGCACCAGCTACCGGTAGTAATCCTGTGCCTCCAGCTATGCAGCCACGACCAACAGTACCACCGGCAAGGCACACAGCACCCCCGCAACCGACACGCACGGCACCTCAAAGACCCACTAAAACAATTCGCATCTCCGACACGTCACGTATGGCACCGGTTGCATCTCTTGAGCAGCGTTCAGAGTCTTTCACTACAGAGGCTTTTAATCTCGCCTGGCAACAATTCATAATTGATCACCCTACGCTACACATACTTACCAACGCCATGCGTACTGCCACGCCACAGCCTATAACAGCTACCAACTGGCGTATCATGGTTAGTCACCCGGCCCAACAACAAGCTTTCGAATCGGCCATGTCGACACTGATGCCTTTTCTACGCGACCGTCTGCGTAATGATTTACTTACTCTGACTATCGAAGTGAGCGAAGCACCGGCTGTTGAACGTCAGCTGCCACCAGGAGAATTTCTAAAGAAAATCATTAACTCAAACGGCACTATAGCACAGTTTCTGACCAATATAGATGCTGAATTAGCTTAAACTCTGACATGACGTTATAATGAGAACGAAACGCATGGAAGTTTAACTAAAACAAAGTTAATAAATGTTTAAATTTTAATTATAATAGTTAAAATAACTTAATTAAGTATCTATTTACTACCTTTACAAGGCCACAAAATCGGATATAAGCATAATAATTACTATCTTTGCAGTGAAATTCCGGAGGGGACGCATTGTCCCCTCCTTTTTATTGGTGTAATATACCTTTTTAGTGTAGGATACCCATTTTTATTGGTGTAATATGATAGATAAGCAAGCCTTGACCCAATTCATAGACAGCCAGCTCGCCGACACAGACATGTTCCTTGTCGAAGTCACCATAAGCGCTGACAACGAAATCAAAGTGGAAATAGACTCCATGCAACCCATCGATATCGATGCCTGTATCGACCTTACCCGTAAGATAGAGGCAGCCTTCGACCGCGATGTTGAAGATTATGAACTCGAAGTAGGCTCAGCCGGTCTTACCAGTCCCTTCAAAGTGGTACGCCAATATGAAAAAAACATAGGTAATCCGGTAGAAATAATCACTACTGACGGACGTAAACTCAAGGGTACACTTACCGATGCTGATGCAGAAGGTTGCGAAATAGAAATGCAGCAGAAGGTCAAAAAGGAGGGGGCAAAGAAACCTGTCATAGAGACTGTTCACGAGCGTTTGCCATATACTGACATACGTCAGGCGCAATATCATCTCGAGTTCTGAAATACCCTCAACAAACGTATATATTCTGCCACACCATGCCAGAACGTATACGCCATTACACACCCCACCAATCAAACTTCAACCCACTTATAGTCTTATGGCAAAAAAAGCTGAAAGCGTAAATATGGTCGATAGATTCACCGAATTTAAAGACCTCAAAAATATAGACAAGACCACCATGATAAGCGTGCTCGAAGAATCGTTCCGCAACGTTTTGGCAAAGATGTTCGGCACAGACGAAAACTTCGACGTTATCATGAATCCTGACAAAGGCGACTGCGAGATATACCAGAATCTCAAAGTCAAGCCCGACGGACAGGTCGATAACCCTAACATGGAAATCGGCCTTACCGAAGCACGTGAAATAGACCCGGAGTGTGAAATAGGTGAGGACGTTGCCAAAGAGATTATCTTCGCCGATTTCGGACGTCGCGCCATACTCAACCTGCGTCAGACACTACAGGCTAAGATACTTGAGCTCCAGAAAGATGCCATCTTCTCTAAGTTCAAAGAACTTGAAGGCGAAATCATCACAGGCGAGGTACATCAGATATGGAAACGCGAAATGCTTCTGATAGACGAAGATCAAAACGAACTGATGATGCCTAAAGAGGAGCAGATACCCGGTGACTTTTTCCACAAAGGTGATACGGTACGAGCTATTGTAAAACGTGTTGATAATACGAACAACAATCCTAAGGTTATCGTCAGCCGTACCGACGAACGTTTCCTGTGCCGTCTGTTTGAGCAGGAAGTACCTGAGATTCATGATGGTCTTATCACAATCAAGGCTGTAGCTCGTATTCCCGGAGAGCGTGCCAAAATAGCCGTTGAAAGTTATGACGACCATATCGATCCTGTAGGTGCTTGTGTAGGTATCAAGGGCAGCCGCATACACGGTATTGTACGTGAGCTCCGCAACGAAAATATCGACGTCATCTCCTACACCGGCAATCCGCAGCTATTCATACAGAGAGCGCTAAGCCCGGCTAAGATAACCTCCATACGCCTCAATGAAGAGACAAAGAAAGCCGAAGTATTCATGCACCCCGACGAGGTATCACTTGCCATAGGTAAAGGAGGCCTTAACATAAAACTGGCCATGATGCTTACCGGTTATACTATAGATGTCTTCCGCGATATTGCAGAGGGCGAAGAGGACATCTATCTCGACGAGTTCCGCGACGAAATCGACGACTGGGTAATCGAGAGTCTGAAGAACCTCGGTCTCGATACAGCAAAGGCAGTACTCAACGCTCCGATGGAACTTCTCGAGCAGGCCGATCTTGAAGACACCACGCTGCAACACGTCATGCAGGTGCTTCACGCTGAGTTCGACGACTGAAATCCGGACAACTGCTGCAACGACGGCCTTCATACCTCTCTGCTTCATTATCCAGTTAAATCACACAACAGCATATATGCCAAAAATCAATAAAGTAGCAAAAGAACTCAACGTCGGTATCAAGACCGCCGTCGAATTCCTGGCCAAGCATGGTATTCAGGTCAGCGCCGATCCTAACGCAAGGATTGACGATGCCGCTGTGAACCTGCTTAACAAGGAATTCAGCACCGACCAGCGATTCAAAGCCGAGACTGATAAATACACCAGCAACCGCCGCGAGGATAAAAAAGCGTCCAAATCAGAACGCAATACAGAGGCAACGACTGAAATACCAGCGCCTCGTGGACCAAAAATCCTTGGTAAAATCGACCTTTCAAATCCAGGCCGTCCAATGGTCAAACCTACCGGCGATGCTGTTGTGAAAAACGACAAGAGTACTTCCGACCGTCAAGGACGTTCAGGAGAAGGCTCACGCCGTGACCGTAATCGCTCAGGACGCCGTGACGATTCGCAGCGGCGGTCAGAACGTAGCGGTGCCCAGCAGACACAACAACCAAAGGCCACACAGCAGTCTCCTAAGCCACAGTCACAACAGCCTAAACCCGTACAGGCACCCAAACCTGTTGAGGCTCCTGCCAAACCCGAAGTAAAACAAGAGACTCCGGCTTCGGCACCTGCTGCGGCTCCGACCACCGCTGAAACATCGACCAGCTCAAATGTATTCCGTCTTAATACTCCGGCAGGTCAACCGGAATTACGAGTAGTAGGTAAAATCGACCTTACGGCTCTTAACCAATCCACACGACCCAAGAAGAAAAGTAAGGAAGAGCGTCGTCGCGAACGCATTGACAAAAGCCGTGCCACATCTGACCAAAACGGCACAGCTTCATCTTCTTCCGCTTCTTCGTCAGGAGAGGGTAGCCGTCGTCGTCGCAGCCGCATAGGTAAAGAGAAAGTAGATATCGAAAAGGCAGCCGCACAGCCCGGATTTGGTTCAGACCACCGCAAAGGCAGTGGTTCGCAAGGCGGCGGAAGTGGTCATGGACGCGGTTCTGAAGGCCGCAGCCGTGGCTCTGAAAGCTCAAAACGCGGCAAGAAGCGCGAAGCACCGCAGGCAAAGCCCGAAGTAAGCAACGAAGACGTTCAGAAGCAGGTAAAAGAGACACTCGCACGTCTTACCAACAAGCAGGTCAAGAAGAGCGTCAAGTGGCGTAAGGAGAAACGTGAGGAGATGCACAATCGTGAGCTTGAGAAAGAGCGTCGCGAAGAAGCCGAAAGCAAGATTATCAAGATCACCGAGTTTGTGACGGCCAATGACCTTGCCAACCTCATGGAGATTCCGGTCAATAACGTCATCGCCACCTGTATGAATCTCGGCGTAATGGTATCTATCAACCAGCGTCTTGATGCCGAGACCATCAACATTGTGGCTGAAGAATTCGGCTTCACTACCGAATATGTCAGCGCCGATGTAACCGAAGCCATAGCAACTGAAGAAGACGCTGAAGAAGATCTGCAGCCACGTCCACCAATTGTTACCGTCATGGGTCACGTAGACCACGGTAAGACTTCGCTGCTCGACTATATACGCAATTCAAACGTCATAGCCGGTGAGGCCGGTGGTATAACCCAGCACATCGGTGCTTATAATGTGAAACTGCCTGACGGCCGTCGCATCACATTCCTCGACACTCCGGGTCACGAGGCCTTTACTGCCATGCGTGCACGTGGTGCTAAAGTCACCGACCTTGCAATCATCATTGTTGCAGCTGACGACGACGTGATGCCTCAGACTGTTGAAGCTATCAATCACGCCACTGCAGCCGGTGTACCAATGGTATTTGCTATAAACAAAATAGACAAGCCAGCCGCAAATCCCGACAAAATCAAAGAGCAGTTAGCTGCGATGAACTATCTTGTCGAAGACTGGGGTGGTAAGTACCAAAGTCAAGACATATCTGCCAAGAAGGGTATTGGTGTAGAAGACCTTATGGAGAAGGTACTGCTTGAAGCCGAAATGCTTGATTTGCGTGCCAATCCCGACCGTCTTGCCATAGGTTCAGTTATTGAGTCGTCACTTGACAAAGGACGCGGTTATGTAGCTACAGTATTAGTACAGAACGGTACACTCCGTGTAGGTGATGTCATACTGGCCGGTACACATTACGGCAAGATAAAGGCTATGTTCAATGAGCGTAATCAGCGTGTCAAGGAAGCTGGTCCATCAACTCCTGTACTGATATTAGGTCTCAATGGTGCTCCGACAGCAGGCGATACCTTCAATGTGCTTGAGACTGAACAGGAAGCACGCGAGATAGCCGGCAAGCGCGAACAGCTGCAACGTGAGCTTGGTCTGCGTACCAAGAAGCGTCCAGGTCTCGAAGAACTTGGCCGTCGCCGCGCTCTCAATGACTTCCACGAACTCAACCTCGTTGTCAAAGGTGACGTTGACGGTTCTGTTGAAGCACTCAGCGACTCACTTATCAAGCTCTCTACACCAGAGATACAGGTCAATGTATTGCATAAGGGTGTAGGTGCCATCTCTGAAAGTGATGTTACTCTTGCTGCCGCTTCAGATGCTATCATCATTGGCTTCCAAGTACGTCCTTCCGGTGCAGCCAAGCGTGAAGCTGACAAAGAGGGAGTTGAAATACGTCTCTACTCAGTCATCTATAAGGCTATCGAGGAAGTCAAAGACGCTATGGAAGGTCTGTTAGCTCCCGAAATCAAAGAGGAAATCACCGGTAACGCCGAAGTACTCCAGACTTATCATATCTCAAAAGTCGGTACAATCGCTGGTGCAATTGTGCGTGATGGCAAAATCAAGAGCCGTAGCAAAGTGCGTGTCATACGTGACGGTATCGTTGTCTATACCGGTGAGTTGGGCAGCTTGAAGCGCTTTAAAGATGATGTCAAGGAAGTTGTATCAGGCTATGACTGCGGTCTGTCTGTACAGGGCTACAACGATATACGTGAAGGCGACCTTATTGAGGCCTTCGAGGAAGTTGAAGTCAAGAAGACTCTCTGATGCATACAGTATTTATTAACATAGGCTCCAATATGGGGCAGCGTCGCCTCGTCCTCAGCCGCGCCATGCGCGCTGTGGGCGAGGCGTTCGGCCCTTATGAGATAAGTCATGTGGTCGAATCAGAACCATGGGGATTCGAATCCGACCGTAAGTTTCTCAACCTCGGAATGATGTTCAGTTCAGAGCTTGAACCACGACAAATTCTTGAGCAGCTACTTGAAATAGAAAAGTCAATTTCGTCTGTGCCCCACCGTAACGCTGATGGGTCATACGCTGACCGCGAACTTGATATAGACCTTATAGCCGTTGACGAACTTACAGTCAATGAACCGAATCTGATTCTGCCTCACCCTCATCTTGCAGAACGCGATTTTTTCCTCGTACCGATGGAGGAACTCGCACCTGGCTGGCGTCATCCGGTCACAGGGCTTACACCCACTCAGATGATATATAATCTTGAGAAAAATAAATAGAAATGGCCTGCGCACTAATATATCGTGGCAACGAAATACTGCTTTGCCACGACGAAAACAATAAACCGGTCTTCCCAATTCTTGAAGCTAAGGAACATCACGATTCGGAAACAATCTCTTTTGAATTAGATGATGTACGGTATGAGGTATTAAACGGAGAAGATGCTGAACCCATACCCGAAGGCTTCTGGATAGGTCTACGCGAATCATGGGGAATGCTTAGTCCTAAAGAATGGAATATCGCTGCCAAAGGAGCTGAATTAGCTCATTTCATGCGCACTAACCGCTTCTGTGGGACTTGTGGCACTTCCTTGGTCAAAGCTTCAGACATAAGCAGACGCTGTCCTGTGTGTGGACGTGAGTTTTTCCCGTCTTTGAGTCCCGCTGTCATAGTGCTTGTAACACGTGGCGAAGAAGCCCTATTAGTACATGCCAAGTCATTCAGACGTCCTTTCTATGCGCTTGTAGCAGGATTTGTCGAGACTGGCGAGACCATTGAGGAATGTGTGGCGCGTGAAATTTATGAGGAAACTTCTCTTCATGTCACAGACATACGTTACTTCGGCAGTCAGTCATGGCCATTTCCATCGCAACTCATGTTAGGATTTACTGCCCGTTACGCTTCCGGCACACTACGTTGGGCTGATGGTGAACTATCTGACGGTGGTTTTTTCACACGTGACAATCACCCTTTGCTACCGTCACTTCCGTCAATCTCACGCCGGCTTATCGATGCTTGGCTTAATGGTGAAGTGAATCGGAAATAAGGCTGTAAACACTGTAAAACCGTCTGAGCGTGTACGTAGCGAGAAGGTACAGCCATGACGACGCAATATTTCTGCCACAAGTGTCAGACCAAGACCCTGACCATCAGGTTTTGTGGAAAAGAAGGGGGTGAATAGACGTTGGGCTACTTCTGGATTAATACCTTGTCCATTATCGATGATTTCAAGCCGTCTCTCCCTGCCTCCAGTAATCTGTATTACAATTTTATCACCTGTAGGGCTTTGTACTACGGATTCACAAGCATTCTTGACTACGTTGACTACCACCTGTTCCAGCATCGTACGGTCAACCTGTACAGTATCAATACCGTCGTCATGTATAACCTCAAGGTGTACTGATGACGGTATTATCATATCCAGAAACGGTCTTAGACGCTCTAGCTCGCCACTCAGACTGCACTGTATTAGCTCAGGCTTAGGCAACCGCACCACATCAGCGTACGAGCCTATAAATTCAGTCAATCCGAGACAACGCTCACGACAACTCGTTATAGTTTCCTGTATATCCCTATCGTCAGCATGTATATCCCCTAACAGTTCAAGCACAGAGCCCAATCCACCCAAAGTGTTGTTGACCTCATGAGAAATGATACGTATCACTTTTTCGTACGCTCCACGCTCGGCACGTATAACCTCATCGGTAACACTCTCTATCAATACGAAAGGACGTCTGAAACCCGAATCCATAAACCATAGGCGATATATTCTGTAGACCCTGACATCGCTTAAACGTACTGTCTTACTTTTACCTTCCGGTACAGACGCTACAACCTGGCCTAACTCACTGTCAAGCTGCTGTAAGGTAAGACCAGTGAGTTGTTCACTATCTGACATATTCATCAGCTGTAGAAAGGCAAGGTTGACCATCGTTATATGACCATCGAAATCCATCATAGCCATACCCATAGGTGAAGCTTCTATAAGCAACGATAATAGCTTATCCTGTTCACGCTTGCGTATATGCTCACGGCGTAGCCGGTCCATGAGTTTATTGAACAACTCTACTATGCGGTCAGCATCACGTTGCCCTACACGACACAAATGGTTATTATACTCCTGAGCTCGCAGCAAATCCATACCATTGCGCACCACTTGTGCCGGTTTCACGACACTATACCAAAGCGCACCCACACTCATAACACACATAAAAACCACAGCCGATGTCAGCCATAACGGGACTGTAGCAGGTAGCAAAGCACAATAGCTTAAAACACCTACAGAGATTATAAGCAATATAAATACAATGTTGCGTGTCATGGCACAATACCAAATTTCTCCATACGTCGATACAGAGCCTGACGTGTGATACCCAAAACAAGAGCCGCCTTGGAGAGATTTCCACCATACCGTGCAAGAGCGTCAACTATGGCCTGACGTTCCATATCGGCTAAAGTAGCACCGCTGACCGGTACTTCAGGCCGTTCATGAGCCTGTGAGAAAGCTGATATCTCAATTCTGGAGCCGCCACCAAGTATGTAGGCACTTTCTACCATATTACGCAGTTCACGTATATTACCCGGATAAGGCAGGCGTTCAAGCAGCCTAAGTGCTTCAGGTGATATTTCAGGTACCGGACGGCCATCGCGCAGGGCAGCCTCGCGTAAAAAATGATTGGCTAAGGGCTCTATATCCTCACGACGCTCACGTAGCGGAGGCAAACGCAGTGTGACAAGATTGATACGATAATAAAGGTCCTCACGCCATTTGCCAGATGCCACAAGAGCCGGCAAATCAGCATTGGTAGCGCATACTACACGCAAATCTACTTTACGTGTCAGATTCTCACCAAGACGCTCGAAAGTATGCTGCTGCAACACACGGAGCAGTTTAACCTGCGAAGTCTGGTCAAGGTCACCTATCTCATCAAGAAAGATAGTTCCTTTATCTGCCTCCTCAAAACGCCCACGACGGTCACTTACAGCTCCAGTAAAAGCACCTTTAGCATAGCCAAACATCTCACTCTCGAACAGAGGCCCAGGCACACCACCAATATTAACCGTAACCAACGGTCCCGCTGCACGACGGCTGTTGCGATGTATGGCTTGTGCTATCAACTCTTTTCCGGTGCCATTCTCACCGAGTATCAGCACCGGAGCATCAGTAGGCGCAACACGCTCAGCCATATCGAGCACAGCTTTTAGCGAACCACTACCTCCTATGATACCATTACGATCAAAGCCGGAAGACTTCACCTCTGTTCCTCCGCCATCACCACCGAGACTCAGGGCAGTGGCTACCTGTTGCAAAAGCATACGATTATTCCAAGGCTTGGTCATAAAGTCAAATGCTCCGGCTTTCATACCTTCTACAGCTAACTGGATACTGCCCCAGGCAGTAAGCAGTATGACCGGTACGTCCGGTAACAATATGCGAGTCTGCCGGAGAAGATGCAGACCCTCTTCACCGGTAGTCCTACGGCTAAAATTCATATCCATTATGATAAGATGCGGAGCTTGTCGACGCATGATGTCAAGTGCTTCATCAGGCGTAGCAGCGCTTTCTGTGTCATATCCAGCACGACGCAGCACGAGTGCTATGCTCGAACGTACTGCTCGGTCATCATCAACTATTAGAATCATATCACAAATTTAATCTTTTTTAATGATACAAAAACGCCTACAAAACTCTATTGACGTACCAAAGCCTCTATATCGGCATCTATATTGCAGCCTCGAGCAAAATCCCACAGAGTCAGACTACGTAGTTGATAATGATAAAGCCAGTAAAGGTACAGCTCGTTGACATATTCACGACGTGACTCATCTTTCTTCACTCTTGAGTCATTAAGGTCAAGTGTCGACAGACGACCTATCATATAGGTTTCTACATTAGTAGCATAACGTTGGGCAGCTATAGTATCAGCACGTGCTGAAAGTTCGAGTTGACGACGTTGATTGCCATAACGTTCTACGAGTAGAAACAGCTCCTGATTGAAAACCATCGATTCCTGACGCAGACGGCTGACAGTAACATTACGGTTGCTTTCAGCTACCTTAACACGTCCACGACGTTTACCCCAGTCTATAAGCGGAATATTGATACCGATTTCTACTACCTGATTGTCACGTAGGCCACGATAGGCATCACCGAAATGCGAAGCTGTACCTGTGAAACCTATTTGTGCAAACAGTTCTATTTGCCTCAAATCACCTTTGGCACGAGCAACAGCATAATCAGCTTCAAGTTGTAAGCGCAGCTGATTTTTGGCAAATTTGTTATTAGCAAGAGCTTTCTCCAACGCCTCAGTAAAACTTATTTCCACATTCGGTATGACATCCGGTACCACCGGCTCAATGTCGGTAGCACTATCAATATCCAGAAAAGCACATAACTGAAAAACAGCACTGCGTAAGTCACTTTCACGATCAGTCAGTTCTGACTTGGCATTAAGCACATTCAGCTCCATCTGTAGCAAATCATTACGGCTTATCTGACCCATATTACGTTTCTTTGTGGCCACCTCATACAGTTTCTCGGCGTTAGTAAGATTCTGACGGGCTATATCTAAGTTTTCACGAGCCATAAGCAACGTAAAATAGAGTCCAGTAACACGTATGGCCACATCTTCGGTAGCGCTCAGAAAGGCTGCTTTAGCTTCAGAATAACGTATCGGTTCAATACGGCGATTCCATTTTATAGTGTTGACACCGAATATAGGTTGCTGGAGCGTAAGTGCCACAGGTATACTCATGTAACGATTGTAACTGTCTCCACTGAGCTGACGTAACCAGTCGACTGAGGTGTTCACCGACAGTGTACCACCGGTAGGCCAGATACGTTGAGATAGTGATAGGCCTCCGTTAATGTCAAGATAATTATTGGCTACAAAAGAATAACTGCCATCAGCGTCCATATACGGACTATACTGTTTGTGATATGAAGGTATAGTACCGGTCAGCGTAAGCTCCGGCAACAATTCAGCACGATAAGTACGGTATTCCCAATAGCTGGTACGCAGTTCGTCAAGAGCTACGGCTGCATCGACACTACCCACACGTGCCCGTGCTATGGCCTCATCGAGGGTCAGCCGAAGCTGACCCTCTGACTTACCAAAGCCAAACAACAGTATGACTGCTGAGATTTGAAGTATGAGATTATGTATTCTCATAGTATCATATATGTTATATTTCGTCTGTCTTAAGTAGCACTTATTCCTCTTTGAGGGCTATGGCAGGCTGTATACGCATGGCACGATAAGCCGGGAACCACACGCCAAGTAATACAGCAACCAACATGATTAACAGTGTAGCTATCGATGGGAGCAATATAGAAATTTTCCAATAATCATACTCCAGAAAGACAGATATTACCGAAGTTTTGACAAGAATAAAAATAACTATAGCCGCTATAACTACCGCTATGCTCAACATCACCAAAACCTCGCCTATAAGTCGTCGGACTATATCACCAGCTGTAGCACCAGCAACTTTACGCAAAGCAATCTCGCCGGTACGTTGCTGCACACGGAACCAAAACGTACCCAGCAGACCAAGAAAGATAATAAAAATCATGAAGCCTATACCTGCTACATACAGACGTAAATCTACTGTAAGGACATATTGCATCAAATGGCGTTGCTGTGCAAGTGTATGCAATTCGGTCAGACGTGCATTGCGTAGCCTAGTGAGAGCCCTATCGTTACGAAAATCCTCTTCAAGCATCCGTCCCATACCCGGTTTAACACGTATGGCGACATGATCTGTTATTTCAAGCTCTTCATCATTATTCTCGTCAATAGGCAGAATTGTAGTGCCTTCCAGCATGAGTTCGAATTCGTTGCGAGGCATGGCACGTATAAGAGCTCCAACACGTGGGGTTAGGCTCGACGACTCCCCATCCTTACTATATACATCTCCTAATTCTTTACCAACTAAATCAGACGGATTACGCCCTAAATATTCGTATATAAAGTTATTAGATAATAACATTTCGCCTCTTTCCAATACTTCGGTAAGTTGGTCTGTAGATAAACCTTCAAGGCTTTCCAAACCTAATACTTTCACCATACCGGGAGACATGTGACGTTGGTTAGTATAGTAATGAATGCTATCATTAGTTCCTGCCTCACGATAAGCGGTATTGTAAGAAGAAAATTGGAAAGGTATCCCATTACGACTCAATCCTACAGCTTCTACGTAAGGTTTCTCACGTAAACGATTAAGAAGGTATCTGACATCTTGTAAATTAGTATGCTTGGCATCCTCTCCAAAATCAATAAATTCCGAGCTGTTTTCAGGAACCGAAGTTATTATAGATATATAGACGTTTTCATAATCGTCAGCTACACCCATAGGCTGAAATAAGGCCCTTAACTTAGGTGATATGGTGGTTATAAGAAACCATACTACTATTGTTACTATAGCTAATTCGATAATAAGCCATATATTGTCACGCCATTCATTGCCTATCTGTTTCAGTAATGCTCTTTTCATTGTCTTTTAATTTTTCAGATTACTTATCATTTGCCGCGACTGTTCAGAGCAAGGGCAGGATTTATTTTGGATGCTTTCCAAGCCGGTATGCCGGCACTCAGCAGATTCAGTATAAAACAACCTAAGAGGGCAAAACCAAAATACTCCCAGTTAAACATCATGTTGAAAGAAGGAGTACTGGCAATCTGCTCGAAATTAGTTGCTACAAAGCTACCTGTATAATTGATGAAATAATTGCTGACAAACAACATAAATACCATACTGAGTACCAAACCTAATATTCCTCCTGCCAAAGTAATAGAAAAGTTTTCACACAACAATTGCCATACTATCTGGCTACGGCGGCAGCCAAAGGCACGCCGTACACCTATCTCGGCCACACGCTGACGCATACGACTACGTGTCACACTACTGAGATTTATAGCCGGCAGTAACAAAAGTAGGATATAAGTTAGCATACGCTGACGACGTGGGGTTTCTATATCGGGTGTATTATTACTGCCAAAAAACACAGTCATTGTTTCTGTATCAAAAGGTGAACCGTGATATATGGCTTCCATACCCTCTTTCTGAATACGGTTATTAAAAGCGGCATAACGGGCCTTTACTTGTTCGGCAATATCTTCACGTGTAACACCGTCACTCATAAGCATTATAACTGAATATGAACCTAAGTAGACTACCCATGCGGGCTCAACCTCACTAAACTTAACTGGCTTATAGCCTTGTGCATAGCTATTGCCCATAAGTGGATTAGCGTTACTGATGACACCACTTATAATGTAGGGTACCATATCTACCTGTACTTCACGTCCTACCACTTCTTCACCCTTACCAAAAAGTTTAACTGCTGTATCTTCAGTAATTACTATATAATTCGCCTCAGCTTCAACAGTCTCACTATCAAATGGCCCACCTTGAGAAAAATGGAAATCGTATATTTTCCAGAAATTAGCATCCACGTTTTTAATGTCAAATTCCATGCTCTGTTGACCAGGCACACTGAGTTCAGCACTTATGTTCCATGGCATTACAAAACTTAAAGTTTCGATACCCTTAAGATTGCTGTAAATTTCCTGTGCTGTTTCGTAGGCAAGCCCACTTGAGGCGCTACCGCCGGCAGTAAAATGTATATCCATATAGTTACCGTAGAGAATACGCGACCGGTTATTTTCTGGTGACACTTCCACTACATTGATATGGTTAACCATGAATACTGCCATAATCAGAAAGATTGCTAAAGCCGTGCCGATGAGAGTTATCCAGGTCACTAAGGGCTGTTGCCTCAGGTCGTATAGTATCTGTCGTATATAGTTCATTGTGGTTAAGTGTATTAGTTACTGTATAAATTGAAAGAAAGCACTGTGCTCATTCTATCTGACGACCATCAAAGAAGCGTATAATACGGTCAGTCTTACGTGCCTGTTCCTCATTATGAGTTACCATGACGATAGTACGTCCATCCTCTCGATTAAGCTGATGCAGAAAGTTCATGACTTCGGCACCCATGTGTGAATCCAGGTTTCCTGTAGGTTCGTCAGCAAGTATTATGGCAGGATCACCTACTATCGCACGTGCTATTGCCACACGCTGACACTGACCACCTGATAATTGCGAAGGCAGATGTCGCATACGGTGACCTAAGCCAAGACGCTCAAGCACTTCAATGACACGTTTACGACGCTCACTGGCCGTCTCACCCTTACGATAACCTAATGGGAGGGCTACGTTGTCAATAACATTGAGCGAAGGTATTAGGTGAAAACTCTGAAACACAAACCCAATGTTGGCATTGCGAAAGGCCGATAGCTCCTTATCACGTAAACCGTTCATATTATGACCAGTCAATTCCACTATGCCTTTTGTGGGAGTATCAAGGAGGCCGATAATATTAAGCAGTGTAGATTTGCCACAGCCTGACGGCCCCATAATGCTTACAAATTCTCCCTTGTCAATACTGAGGTTGATATTCTCCAGAGCTAAGGTCTCTATATCAGCTGTGCGGTACACTTTATCCACACCTTCGAGTCTGATGATTGGCATATTTTTGATTATTAGTTGTTAGTTATTTATCTTTGAAGCGTAGACTCTTACCTCTTTCATGTTCGGTAAGATTACTTATCACTACTTCTTCACCAGGCGCTATACCCGATTTAACTTCTACCCAATCGGGGTTACTGTCACCTAACATGATACGTCGCCGCTCAAGACGGTCTGGTGGCACAACTACAAACATTTCGTAACTGCCAGGTCCTTTGTAATAGCCACCATTGGCTATACGTATCACATCCTCATGTATATCATACAACACGGCTGTCTGAGCATTGAGACCGGCTCGCAAACCGGGAGCATTATCTTGGTCAAGAGTTACCGTAAAGCTTATCATACCGCTCTTTGAGCGAGCATTCATCGAACTCAGATGTCCGGAAAAATCACGTCTTCCGACACGGACTGTTACTGGAGCTCCTACATGCAATTTGTCACCATGGCCTTCAACTATCTCTGCTTCTACTTTTAGATGAGTAAGATCGGAAAGTACTGCCACTTTTTCACCAGCTCCTATACTGGCGCCTATGGCATTATTAAGATAGGTAATAGTACCACTCATAGGTGCGCGAACCTTAGCGTCATCAAGAGTACGGGCGGCCTCACTAAGATTACGAGCCGAAATATCCCCTTCAAGCTGTTTGCTACGAGCAGTATTTTCCTGTATCCTACGCTCATTGGCAAGCTGTTTACGTAACTGTTCGAGTTCCAATACACCGGTACGATAAGCTAAAACAGCCTGACGCACACGCTCTCCCGTACCGCTACCTATGCTGTCAAGCCGACGCTCGTTATCAGCTTCTGCCTTAAGTTGGTCTACCGCCATTTCCTTAGCCTCAATCTGCATCTCAAGACTAGTAAGACGTGTACGTCCCTCCAAAGCGGATTGTTCTATCTCATAGCGCTTCATAGCTAACTCGTCATTAAGACGTTGATATTGTAGTTCCGTACTCTGAAGATCAAGCCGCAACAGTGGTGTACCAGCTGCCACACTATCACCTTCACGACAATAAAGCTCTACTATACGAGTAGCTACCGGTGAAACAAGTATCTGTTCAAATGCAGGAACGACATGTCCCGTGGCCGTCACTGTACTTTCAACCGTGCCGGTCTCGGCACATGACAAAACCACCTCACTACGCTTTACTGACGGCGCCAACAACCACACAGCCAACCAGAGTATCAAGCCGACCACTGCTACAGCGGCAAGCCATACTCCCACACGCTTCATGCGTTGCCGGCGTTGTTCCGATTTAGGTATCTCTTTATCCATGATGTCTGTATTTGCCCTAAGCTACAACACTCTCCGTGCCAAAATAATAAACAATTAAACTACAGCTATTTGCGCTTTTAAGTAACTGTCCATTTTCGGACATTATGTCCGCTTTTATAATATCCTCCCAGGTGCCTCCTGGTTCTGTGTGCGAGCTTTAGCTCGCCTGTCCCCACACCTCATCCCGGCCCAAACGAAAAAGCCGGTGTCTCCATTGGAGACACCGGCTCAATTGCGATTGTCGGGGTGAGGCGACTCGAACGCCCGACCTCTACGTCCCGAACGTAGCGCG
>CAYNUE010000052.1:0-24672 GCA_964400325.1 uncultured Sangeribacter sp.
GCCACCTTACGAAGAGAGGCCTCCGAGCAATCGGAGGCCTTTTCTGTTTTGTGCCCTACCTCTGTGTGCATGGTGCCGCACGTGAGGCGAGGCGAGCTGAAGCTCGCACACAGAACCAGGAGGCATGGCTACGCGCCCTGGCTGCTACGCGGCATGATGGGTACGCACAGGTGGCGCCCTGGCTACGACGCAGCACGGCTGTCCCTGGGTACCTGCGTGGTACCTGGGACAGCCGTGCTCATCAATAAGTCTTATAAGTTTTATAAGTCTTATAAGATTTATAAGAATTATACGACTTATTAATTTATACGACTTATTTGATTTATACTACTTATAAGAATTATACTCTCAAGGGATAAGGATTTTTTCAGCTGAGCGACTACCGTCAGAGTATTCGGTCACTCGGACTGAGAGGCCTGAGGGAGGAGTGGGTAGGTAAAGGCCGTCGAGAGTGAGGTAGTAAGTACGGACGGGTGTAGGGCTGTCAGCGAATTGGGTGGGGACAGCGCTGGTTTCGTAGTGTGAGGCATCAAGCTTGTCAGCGGCGATGATAGTGCCTGTACGCGAATCAAAGATTAGGATAGCAACAGAGGTATCGGCAGGATTCTGCACTCCGAATCCGTTAGCTTCCTGCTGCATCGGCATGATGAAGCTGATTTCGTTGTTTTCTTCTTCGCCAGCAGTCCAATCGCTGCGAAGTGGACAGCCATCTCCGTTAAAGTCCGGATATATACCCATTGCGACGTGGTTGAAAGCGAGGTCAGTGGGAGAAATACGTTGAGCAGGATATTCACAATAGAATTGCATGTAAGGCCACCATGATTCATCTGTTTCAGCGAGGAATTGCTCTTTGGTAGTACCGCTATAATAGTCGTATTGCCACCATTTTACGTCACTGCCTGTAAGATTGTCAGCTAATAGCACAGCTGCGGCATGAAGGTCGATGTTGGTTAGAGGCACAGCCAGACGTGTGTTGAAACGTACGTTTACTTCTCCAGTAGCGTCATTATATGTCACAGTAGTTATTTTAGTTTCAGCTACCGAGTTTTCGCCCAATACATTTTCTACTGCCGTCTGTATGTCATCAAAAAGCGTAGGGCTTTGTATTGTCTTACGGTTAAGTATAGCCGTGGGAAGACTCTCAATTGGAAAGTTTGGATTATTGACAAATGGGTCAGCATAAGTAGGTGCTTCCATAACCCCAGTTGAGAATATATCAGTGCAATGTATGCCTATACCGATGAAACGATTACCATAAAGATCGGAGAATTTCTCCAATCCGGCTGCTCCGGCAGGACAATAGCCGCATTTTTCACCAGTGCCTTCTTCTTCGACACAGACAGACGGGAATCCATCACCGCAACCAGTCGAACCAGTTAGGATAAGCGGATTAGCGCCGTCTATATTAGGCGTTACGGAAACTTTATACTGCATTACTTCACCTTTGGACAACGAGAAGGTGCTTTTGAACGGCAGTGAGTAATAAGTGAAGCCTTGACTCAGGTCTTTGTTTGATGTATAGGTTTCTTCAATGCCAGTAGAGGTGGTAAGGGTAGCAGTAAAGCCTTTGCATGGAGCAAGCAGTCCTACACTAAGAGTAAGTTTACGAGTCTCTTCAACTGTGGTGAACAGGGGTGTCTTATCATAAAGTTCGCCTACATATTCGCTGACTGTTATAGTACCGATGCCCAGAAGACCGGTATTGGTGCCCTCGTTAGCTATTATTAGACTTATATCGCGGCCAGCATAGTCACCGAGAGATATATTGCACAGCTCATCGCTGCCGATATTATTGGCAGCGATACGTGTCACAAAAATTGACTCTTCCGAATTCTCAGCGTCGAGTACATACACTTCAATTTTATTAGCTGCTGAGCCTTCAGGATTATAGTTGACAGCCGGAAAGGAAAGAATGGCGCCGGTCGGTGGTACGGTAAAGACAGGGCTGATAAGACGAGTGTCGACTTTGCCGCCTTCGAGAGTGGAAGAGTAGCTTGTGGCATAAAAACCGTCGGCACCTGGAAGCTCCATAACTTTCATTCCCTCACCATACTCAAAGCAGGAAGCTGAATAGCCGGTCGGTGTTTTGTCGGTGCCTATTGTGGTCCAACCAGCCGGTAAAGAGCCATCGAGACAATTATTCCAGTCTTCATAGAGGATATAATCTGAGGCATAAGCGTTAGTTATAGCTACCAAAGCCATAAACGTGGTAAAGGCAATATGTAAATTTATCTTCATGATTATTGTATTGATTTGTTAAGGTGAAAAGCTGACAGACCGTGTCTTCAGTTGCTGAACTCACGGTCTGTCATAATAAACTACTCTATAATAGAGGTTTATTTACCATACATATACGAATCATTTATTTTACGATACGTTTAGCCGAAGTGTGAGAACCGTCAGAATAATGTGTTACAACTATGTTCACACCTTTATTCGGTTGAGAGAGACGTTCGCCAGCTACAGAATAATATTCTTCGTAAACTACCTTAGCCTCAGCATTAATATCGGCAATACCGTTGGTACCTGTAGTAGCTACCAGAACATCATCGAGAGCTATGAACTGTGCAATCTCTGAACCACGGAAAGCTATACGTACATTCTTGCCAGCAAGGGCAGAGAGGTCTACCTGACGTGATTCCCAATCTGTCGGCATATCAAAGCTCAGGGTCTTGATTACTTCATAAGATGTCAAATCACTGCCTTCGCCTGCCAAAATTTCAAGGTATTGTGGCATATAAGACCAGCTCTTTACCATAAAGCGGAGGGTAGTGACACCATCAGCAGGAATAGCTATTATGGGTGTAGCAGCGTAATCATCGGTATCAAAGTAATCAAAAGTACTGGGGTCATAACCTTTCAGTAACAGACCTTCATTGCCATCGTATGGATTGAGGTCTTGGTTTTTGAAAGCTGCTATATAAGGAGATATTTTACACCAAGTATTTTCGTCACTATTGGCATCTGTGAAAATCCAGTTTGATTCGAAATCATATTCGAAGCTTTCGTAGAACAAGGCTGTGCCGAGTTCTGATTCCTGGGCAGCGCCTTTACAGTTAAGTTTAAATTCGCCTATATTGGTTGATACTGTAAGTTCGCCTTCATATTCACCTGACTGAGTAGGAGTAAATTCAATCATAAGGTTGAGATTGCCGTCTTTTACATCAACGGTTTTTGCTCTGAAGGGTGCTTCGCAAGTTGAAGCTAATAATTCCGGTAGCTCAGAAGTATAGTTGGTAACTGTTACAGGATAGTGGCCTGCACAGCCTACATATACAGGAGTGGGATAGTTTACTTCGGTAGTGGAAATAACTGACTTATGATCGTCAACATTTTCAAGATGAAGAGCTATCTCAAAGAGTTTGAAACGGTCATCACCAAATACGTATTTTTCATCGTTTGAAGTCTTCTTGTAAGTAAAGCGTACGATATGACGGCCTGACTTGAAAGTCAACTGTTCTGGAGTGTATAGGTCTGAAGAAGCACAACTGATGTTTTGTCCTCCCACCATTTCCTCTAATCCACCATCTATATTGAAACGTGTACCGGAAATAAGAGAAGGTATTCCCATAAAGAAGAACAAATCTTCCGAAGCGTTGATAGCGTCCCACGAGAGCATACCGACTTTACCTTCTGGAACTTCAAATATAGCTTCAAGCCAACATTCGGTAATACCATCAATATCAGCTTTTGAGGTTGAGTTATAAATGTACTTACCATTATCGCTGACTTTGAAAGGCCATGTCACGTCTGTATTAAAAGCAATTTCACCTTCGGTTACAAACTTTGAGTAATCGTAAGGCAGAGATTCACCCATACCTGTGCATCTAACAGTAAACTCACCAGCAGTGGTCACAATCACTACTTCTCCCTCGTCTGTGCCAAGAGCAGAAGCTGTCCATGTAAGAGGTACTGCAATCTTACCTCCCTGTGGTACAGAGATAGTTGGGACTTGGCCTGAGAAATTACCGTTTCCTCGCACTTCTGTAACTTTAAGAGCTCCTTCACCTACATTGAGCAGAGTAACTTCCTTATTAATCTTGACTGAAAGGCCATCGTAATAAGTGGTGCCGAAATCAGCAGTCTCATCAACGAGATAAGCAAGATTATCTTTGCTTTCCATGAGTTGGAAATCAAGATTCCAGACATAGCCTACTGAGGGTGTACCGTATTCTGACCAGTCCATCATGATATTCTGTGAGAAAGCTACCTCATGATGCCCGGCTGCGACTGCTATTATACCTGACATATCAATAGGTGCTGAAGTCTGTACGTAATAGTCGTACTTGATAGGTTCTTCGTCAAGATATATAGTCAGAGTATTAGGTTGTTATGTACAAATCGAGATAATTTAGTGCTTGTGTTACATCTCCGAGACGTCGGTAATTGTCTGACATTATACGCCACGTCTCAATATGACTGGACCCATGACTGTCAATTTCGTGATAGGCATCTTCAGCCTTCCCTAACATTTCGTTTGACTCGCTATAGTGACCTATACCATTCAGTAATTTGCCGTAGGTAAGATAGACATTAGGTGATATTGACTCTTGTTGTAGAGCTGCATCAAGTTCACATCGTGCAGCAGCAATACTGTCAGTCGCAATATAATATTTGCCACGTAGCAGGTGGTAAAGATAATCACTGCCAGCGTCACGAACACTTTCTATATATGGTAAGGCACGTTCGGGACGCTTGAGGGTCTCGATATAATATTCTGCGCAACGTTGAGCAGCTGGTAAAAGTAGCACTTTATTGTCGTGGTCGAGAGCATAAGTATATATGTCAAGGTCATAATTATGGCCAAGAGTATCACCGATTGAGTGATAAAGTTCGGCTATGTTACATTCAGCCGAAATAATGAAATTAGTAGCATTAATACGTCGGGCATATTTTATAGCTTCAGAGTAATAATGACGAGCTTGGGAGAAATTACATTCATACACGGTAGCATATATGCCCAATACGTTGTAAACCCAAGAGAGTAAGGTATCGTTGTCGGTAGTCAGAGCTAATTCTTCAGCTTGGTGTACTGTTGCCAGGCGCTCTTCACAACCAACTGAGGTTTTGGGATAAAAACTTTGAGCCAACAGACCATAAGCTTCAGATGTCTTGTCGCCTATAGTTACGGCTTCTTTATAAAGTATTCTTCCAATGGAATCACTGGTTCGGAAATCATCTTTGCGTGCTGCATCTGTAGCACTACGAAATAGACTGTCGAGGCGTTGTCTATGTTCAGCAGCTTTCCCTTTTCGGCCTGTACAGCCCCCGGTTATGGATAATACGGCTGTCACCATCACCAGAAATGGTAACAGACGAAGACTGAAATATCGCGGTATCGTCCGGTTGGCGCAGATTTTTATCATGTTATCCTAAATTTTGAGACAAATATAATGATTTATCTTCTAAAATAAAGGATATTTTTGCTTTTAGCTTATCTTCCGCATTGGGGTAGAACACAAGTAGCAAGTCGAGCTGCTGATATTATCGGAATTTTTGATTAAATTTGCGGTAACGGTTGATTATCTGACCGGTTAAGATGATGAGTGTACAGAAATATCCTATAGGTATCCAGACTTTTGAGAAGATTATTGCTAATGGTATGACCTATGTTGACAAAACACGGTTTATAGGTGAGTTAGTCAACGAACCGGCTTATTATTTCTTGGGTCGCCCACGGCGATTCGGAAAGAGTCTATTTCTGTCTACATTACACGCATATTTTGATGGTAGACGTGACTTGTTTAGAGGATTGGCACTTGACTCTATGGCAGTTGATTGGGAGCCGCGACCTGTATTTCATTTTGACTTGAATGCAGCTGATTATATGGATGCAAATGGCCTTATTGATATTCTCTCTTCACAATTGCGCCGTTACGAAAGCCAATGGAAAGTTGATGCTGTCGAAACAGCAATAGCTCAACGTTTTGACTATCTAATAGAAGAAGTATGTAAAAAGGCCAGACGTAAAGTGGTGATTCTTGTCGATGAGTATGATAAACCATTATTGGCAATAGATGAAAATAGTGAACTGTTTGAACGTAATCAGTCTGTTCTGAAAAGCTTTTTTGGGGTTTTGAAAAGCCAAGACCGGAATATAGCTTTTGCTATGCTAACAGGTGTGGCACGTTTTCGAAGAGTAAGTATTTTCAGTGACCTCAATAATCTTCATGATATTTCTATTTCGGATAGGTATGCCGATATATGTGGTTGGACTGAGACGGAATTAATTGATAATTTCCGCCCCAGTGTCGAAGCTCTTGCTAAAGAACGGGAAGAAGACTTTGAGGTCACTCTTAAAGCTCTACGACATTATTATGATGGGTATCGGTTCAGTATAAAAGGTAGCCGACTATATAATCCTTTCAGCGTACTCAACGCTTTCGCACATAAAAGCCTTCGTGCCTACTGGTTTGCCAGTGGTACACCTACGTTTCTTGTCAGAAGCGTTAAGGCAAGTGCTATTTTGCTTACCTCGCTTAATCATCAATGGTGCAGTGCCTCACAGTTGGAAGAAGTTGGTATGCCTTCTTCTAATCCAATACCGTTACTTTTTCAAACTGGTTATCTAACTATATGCGGATATGACAATGAACGCCAACGCTATGAGCTTCAGTTTCCGAATTATGAGGTTGAGGTTGGCTTTGCGCGACATTTATTACCGCTTTATGCACCTAAAGCAACTGAATCTAACAGTGAATTTGATATCTTTCGTTTTCAAGATGATCTCGTAGAAGGGCGTCCAGAAGATTTTATATCTGATTGGTGCTAACTTCAGTACACATGCACACGGTCTTGATAGTTGGCTTATTGAGAAATTATCTTGATAGTTAATAAGCTAAATTGTGGTAGAGGAAATCCCCGACATCGCTGCCGAGGAAATCCTTTCTTACATGAATAAATCAGATTATTTTGTACGTCCAGATTGCTCTTCCTTTGATGCACGGTACACACCGTTGACTTTGTCACGGCCAAATCTGTAGCTTATCCCGAAAAGGACGTATGCTGTGTGAGCATTAAATGTCTGTCGGAGTGTATAATCGGCATAGTGTCCTTTTGACCGTGTTTTGTTCCATCCGAATATATCATTGGCCTTCAGCTGCAGATTAAGACGATTGTTAAGTAATGAGTATCTAAGCGAAAGATTGAACAGTTGAAAAGACTCATAATTTATTAAGTTCTGTTGCCAAGGAAAGAAGTGAGTGAACTGTGCGCCAAATATCAAAGTCTTCTGTCTGTTCAACATCACATTTGTTGAGATTTCAAGTTTGCCTGACCAATCTTCCATTTCATTAAGTTTGAAATCAGGAATATTGCTGTGTGAATATGTGCGGAATACCTCTCCACCAACTTTCATCTCCCAATGGTTAAAGAAATTACGTTTGTAGTTGGCATAGAGACCAGTCTTATTTGTTGAGAGGCAGTTATAGGGTATTGTGCTTATCACACCGCTCTCATCAAAGCGTCGGATATAACCGATGCCATCGGAAGCAAAAGATGTGTACAACACGGCATAGAGTCCGCCAAGTCCGTAGTAATTGATTTCTGCATTATTGTATATCGTTGGTTTCAATGCAGGATTACCAGCAGCATATTCATCGGTAGTGGAATAATATTTGAAAGGATTTAGTTCCCAAAGATTGGGACGTCCCATACCCATTGAGTAACTTACATTAAATGCACCGATACTGTTTTTGTTCCATGATAAATTTACTGTTGGGAACAGATGCCCATATTTGTCTTTATCAACCTGAGCAATGGAGAGTTGGTTGCCTTCTGTCCATGTGTACTCGTATCGCAACCCAACCTTACCCCACACTCCTGAGCCAAGAGAACGTGAAGCTGTTATGTAAGCAGCGGCAATTCGCTCTTTGTAATCAAACAGATTTGATTCTGTCGCTGTTGTAAAGACTGCATCAGGGTTATGTGATAATAAGTTATCGGAAGAATTTAGAATGTCAGTATATGCAACGCCAGTTTCCAATTGAGCCCAATTGTACGGCAATTTAAAATCTATTTTGCCACTATGGAAACGGTAGTCGCTTGTTCCAACTTCATTAATGAAGTTGTCAGGAATACTATTATCATAAGTAGTTGTAATTTCAGAATGTGTAGGGCTATGACGATTAAAATAATTATAAGTCAGCTGTAAAGATTCACCTTTTTTGCCGAAAGTCCAGTCGTAGAATCCTGTTAGAGTCAGTGCATTGTTAGGATATGACTTTGTGAAAGACAAAGATGACGATGTGTAGGCTCCATAGTTTGTTATGTTTTGTCCATTATTTGATGCGTTTTCATAGTTGTAGTTGCCTATCACACCAATATTCATACTCGGTGTGAATTTATATCTGAATAAGGCATTAAAACCAGCATCAAATACATGTAATTTAGTGTGTGTGGATGAAAGACGAGAAGAAGATTTGTCTGAAAACGAATATTCCAAATCGTTGTCGTTGGTGGTAGAGTAGTCAGATACGCTTGCATCAAGTGATAAGTCAATCTTACGTGTGGTATGACTTATACTACCACTAAAATATTCCCGCAGTTTGTTGCCTTGATTCAGTGAGCCGTAAATGCTGCCGCGTGTGCCAAGAGTTTCATTGCGAGTGGTAATGGATATGTAAACAGCATTTGGTTCCACGGCATAACGGGATGGGGGAGTGGTAAGAAGTTCTATTTTCTCTATATCCTCCGCGCGTAGACTTTGCAGACGCATCGACATAGCTGATGCGTCGAGCTCCATCAAGACGCCATCAATGATATAGCGGATATTCCCTTTGCCGGCTACATTGACTGTACCGTTGTTTACTGATACTCGGGGAATGCGGTCAAGCAAAGTTATGCCGTCGAGTCCCTTAGCATAAGGGTCGTTCTTCACAAGATAAATGAGTTTACCCTCTTGCTGTTTTACTACAGGGCGTTTTGCCACAATAACTACCTCGTTTAATTCAAGTTCTTTATCCCAAGAATCAGTAATGGACTCACTGGCTTCCTGTGCAAAAAGGGATATAGGAAGTATGGCCGCTCCTAAGAACAGCTTGCGAGAAATATTCATATATGTAGTTTTAGAAGTTTCTTATGTTAAGGAATGTCGATGTCAGAACACCCTTTTTCATTGTGTTCTACTATTGATACGAATAAGTTGCGCAAATGTAACAGCAGAATTAATTATTTTTAATCTGCTGTCTATGTAAAAAGAGACCTACACAGATTTTCCTGTGTAGGTCTCTTTTTACATAATTTAAGGGGTTTATAGGTCAAATCAAGATAATTTGGCCTTTAAACATGATTTAAAGTTTAAACTTCTTACCAGCAGCAAGATAGAAGCCAGGAGCAAGCTCCGGAAGAGCATTGAAGCCAGGTTTCAGATTAAGAACAGCCACACATACACCACGCATGTCATATACATGGAGCAGCGTCTCAACACTTGAAACAAAGCCTGCAACACCATCTTCTATTGCAAAGGCAACCCCATTAGCCACAGTGATAGCCTCAACACTGGTCGGTATATAAGTATAAGTGAAGACAATCTCCTCAGAAGCATACATACCTGGAACAAATACACGTGCATGGATAGTATTCAGGCCCTGTACAAACTCAATAGGCTTAGTGTAAAGCTCTGAGTTTTCATTAGCCTCAGTGCCGTCAAGAGTAAATCTGATTTCAGCACCCTCAATGTTAGAGACAATCTCAGCTTGACTATTATCCTCAATAAGATTAACCTCCGGAGTGGTGGCTTGGTAGTCAGCGTAAACATGAACAAAGGTCTCCACCTCAGAATCATTGAAGCCATCACGACGGGCAAAATAGCTTACTGTGCAGTCACCGGTAAAGGTAAGTGGCTCGGTGTAGAGAGTCCAGGCCTCAGTGTTGGTAACATCTGCATTATCGGCAGTAGTATACCAGATGCTTGCCTGCGGGTCATCAACTATAAGGACGAGAGTAAGGTTGTCAAATTCGCAATAAGGATTGGCAACCTGCATGTCTGCAATTTCAAGCGTGCTGACAATAGAAACAAACATATCATTCTTGAATGCCTTCGCTGATATGATTGTATTGCCGTTCAGGAGGATTGGCTCGGTGTAGAGAGCGCTTTCCTCGGTAGGCTCGGTTCCATCGGTAGTGTAACGGATTTCGGCACCTTCGGTCTCGGTGGTCATGACGATGGAGTCACCCTCACGCTCAATTACCGGAGCAGCAGCCTGGTAGTCGGCATATACGAACTCGAATGTCATCATCTCAGAGTCATTGAAACCATCACGACGAGCGAAATAGCTTACAGTGCAGTCCTCAGTCAGAGTGACAGGCTCAGTGTAGAGCGTCCAGACCTCGGTGTCGGAAAGGTCAGCGTCAGCAACGGTGGTGTACCATACCTCAGCCTGTGCGTCATTTACGCTGAGTGTCAGCTTGAGGTTCTCAAATTTGGCAGTGGGGTTGCCAACGGTCATGTCGCCTACCACAAGCTGGGTCTTCTCAGAAGCGAAGAGGCCGTCAGCAAATGCCTTGGCAGTGAACACGCAGTTGCCGTTCAGGAGGATTGGCTCGGTATAGAGAGCGCTTCCCTCGGTAGGCTCGGTTCCATCGGTAGTGTAACGGATTTCTGCATCCTCGGTCTCGGTAGTCATGATGATGGAGTCACCCTTACGCTCAATCACTGGAGCAGCAACCTGGTAGTCAGCATATGCGAACTGGAATGTCATCATCTCAGAGTCATTGAAACCATCACGACGAGCGAAATAGCTTACGGTGCAGTCCTCAGTCAGGGTGACAGGCTCAGTGTAGAGCGTCCAGGCCTCGGTGTCGGAAAGGTCAGCGTCAGCAACGGTAGTGTACCATACCTCGGCCTGTGCATCATCTACTCTGAGTGTCAGCTTGAGGTTCTCAAACTTGGCAGTGGGGTTGGCAACGGTCATGTCGCCTACCACAAGCTGGGTCTTCTCAGAATCGAAGAGGCCGTCAGCAAATGCCTTGGCAGTGAACACGCAGTTGCCGTTCAGGAGGATTGGCTCGGTGTAGAGAGCGCTTTCCTCGGTAGGCTCGGTTCCATCGGTAGTATAACGGATTTCAGCACCTTCGGTCTCGGTAGTCATGATGATGGAGTCACCCTCACGCTCAATCACTGGAGCAGCAGCCTGGTAGTCAGCATATACAAACTCAAACGAAGCAATCTGCGAGTCAAGGAAACCGCCACGGCGTGCGAAGAATCGCACTGTGCAGTTGGAGTCAAGGGCAATAGGCTCTGTGTAGAGAGTCCAGGCCTCAAAATCTTCAGGAGCAGCGTCCGGATCAAGCGTATACCATACCGAAGCACTTTCATCCCATACCGAAAGTGTGAGAAGGAGATTCTCAAACGATGCGTACGGCATCATCATCATCATATTGGATACACTGAATTCGCTCACGGCAGATTCGAATAGACCCTTAGCGTATGTGCGGGCACGGAATGTGCAGTTCTGAGTGATGAATATCGGTGCGGTATAAAGCTCGCTCTCTTCTGTAGGCTCAGTTCCGTCGGTAGTGTAACGGATTTCGGCGCCTTCAGTTTCTGTAGACATAATTATAGAGCGACCATCTTCATTTCGTTCGATGTTCGGAGTTGCTGCCGTATAGTTAGCGCGCAAGAATACGAAAGTCTCTATGTCAGAATCGTTGAAGTTATCGCGGCGAGCAAAGAAATGTACATAGCAGTCTTCGGTCAATGCTACCGGATTTGTATAGAGGAGCCAATTCTCAGTTTCCTCAGGTAAAGCATCGTCGTCGTTGGTGTACCAGATTTCAGCCTTCGAATCAGGACAAGTGAGTGTAAGCAGCTTGTTCTCGAATGATGCATATGCCACCGGAACAGCCATATTAGCTACTGTGAAGTCAGTGATTTCGGAATCATACATACCCTCCTTAAAAGCACGTGCGCGGAAAGTACCGTTGCTTACGATAAGTACTGGCTCAGTATAGAGAGTACTCTTCTTAGTCGGTTCTGAACCGTTAGTAGTATAGCGGATTTCGGCTCCTTCGGTGGGACATTCCATTACGATATGGGTGCCTTCCTCGTTACGTTCGATAGTAATGAGGGCTATCTGGTAATCAGAACGCTGGAATACGAATGACTGTACGTCTGATGCGTTAGCGTCGTCATCGCCTGCGAAGAAGCGGTAGGTGCAATCTTCAGCCAGTGCAATGGGGGATGTGTAGAGTGTCCATGCGTCAACGTTGTCCAGGCTGAGCTCAGGATCCGTAGTGTACCAGATACTTGCACCTTCGTCGGTCGTGGAGAGTACGAGTGTAAAGTTTTCGAAAGCAGCTGTTGGAACTGCGAGCTTGTCGTTACCGATGATGTATTCCGAGATTTCGGAATTATACATGTTATCGGCTGTTACCATTGCACGGTAAACTGCACCTTCCTGGATACGAATTGGCTTTTCGTAGAGAGCGCTGTTAACTGTAGGCTCTGAACCGTCAGTAGTATAGTGGATTTTGCCACCTTCTACGCTTGTAGTCATCACGATGTGTGTGCCCTGGCCGTTACGATCGATTGAAGGAGCTTGTGCCTGATAAGCTGAGTACACAAATGTAAGGCTTTCGATGTCAGAGTCGTTGAAATTGTCACGGCGAGTGAAGAAGCGGAGTGTGCAGTCGCCAGTCATCTCAAACGGAGCAGTGTAGAGTGTCCACGCACTGGTATCCTCTACGGAAGCCTCTGAATCGGTAGTGTACCATATCTGAGCCTTTTCGTCGGCACAAGTCATCACCATCTTGAGGTTCTCGAAACTTGCGAAAGGCACGGGAACACTCATGTTGGACACTATATAGCGGTTCATCTTTGAATCGAAGAGACCGTCAGCAGTTGCGATTGCGCTGAAGGTGAAGTTGCCCTCGATGAGGATAGGTTCAGTGTATAGAGTGCTCTTTGCTGTAGGCTCCGACCCATCTGTCGTATAGTAGATGACAGCGTTTGGTGTGGAGCTTTCCATTACGATGTGTGTACCCTCTGGGTTGCGTTCGATGGTTGGGTCGGCCACGCAGTAGTTAGAATACACGAAAGAGAAGCTCTGGACATCTGAGTTGTTGAAGTTTTCGCGACTTCCGAAGAAGCGGACAGTGCAGTCTTCTGTAAGCGCTATCGGACTGGTATAGGTTGCCCAAGCCTCCACATTGTCGGGAGTGGCTTCCGCATCAAATGTGTATTTGATTTGAGCGTTTGCGTCAGTACATGAAAGCACGAGTACTTTGTTCTCGAACACTGCCGTAGGACTCGGCACAGCAAGATTCATCACAATGAAATCCACTATGTTTGAATCGAAGAGTCCGTCGGCGAAAGCGCGTGCGCGGAAAGTTCCGTTGCCGACGATTTCTACGGGGGCAGAATAGAGCGCACTCTGAGGGGTTGGGTCTGTGCTGTCGGTAGTGTATCGGATTTCAGCCCCTTCAGTTTCACATTCCATCACTACATGAGTACCCTCTGGGTTCGAGGTGAGCAAAGGAGCTGCCACCTGATATGAAGAGTAGAAGAATGAGAATAAGCCTACTTCAGAGTCATGATAGCCGTCATGGCTGGCAAAATATCTGACAGTACAGTCTTCCGTAAGTTCCAAGGGCGCGGAGTAAAGTGTCCATGCATCCGTGTCTGTGACAGGCGCGTCGCTGAGAGTGTAATAGAACTTGGAACCAGTGTCAGAAGAGGAAAGCACGAGGTGCTTGTTCTCGAAAGTTGCCGATGGAAGTTCAGCCTGCAGGAAATCGACTGTATAAGTGGTTATCACTGAAGGGAACATATCATTGGCAAATGAGCGTGCTTTGAATGTGCCGTTAGCTGTAATGGCTACCGGACCATTGTAGGCAGTGCTTGACTCGTTCGGCTCACTGTTGTCAAAAGTATAGCGGATGGTAGCGTCTGGTGTTGAAGTCTCCATCACTATATTTTTGTGGTCAAGATCTGATGCTATATCCGGAGCTGCCGTCTGATAGTCAGCATAGACGAATTTGAATTTTTGGATGTCGGAATCGTTGTAACCTTCAAGGCGTGCGAAGAAGCGAACTGTGCAGTCCTCAGTCAGCTCAATAGGCTCAGTATATACAGTCCAGGCGTTTCCATCTGTCTGACTCGCGTTGCTATCGGTAGTATATAGGATTTTCGCACCTGGAAGCCCGCAGCTCAGATGCAGCCGCAGTTTGGTGAATTTTGCGGTAGGGATATCCTGGAAGTTGAAATTGAGGTTGGGGTCTTCGTCATCCCAATCTCCAGGTATCACTTCGGTGGTATGCCCAGTGTTCGGCTCGTCAGCCAAGGCATAGTTGCCAAGGATGGTGAGGGTGAGGGCACCCATTGCTATGATTGTTCTTTTCATTTAATTGGAGTTTTTTGTTGAAGGATGATGGGCTTAGTTGTTCTTGACTGCTCTTACGTAGGAAAAGGCTTCCATCGGCCACTGGAATTCCTCAGCTGTACACTGGGCGCCCCAGTTGAACATGAAACGCATTGCACGGGCGTGTCCTCCGGGACAGTTTAGATTATCGTTGCCCCAATACACTACGTCACGTCCGAAGTTTGAACTGGCGGCTGTAGACTTGTCACCTTTATATCCTGCCAGAGGAAGAATGAGGCAGTTGCCTGTTTCTTCAGAGGTCAGTTTCATATAGCGGCAGACACCGTTTACGTTAGTGGGAGTCACTACGTCACCGGGAAGACGTATAATCTCTACATTTATAGTCTCTCCATTGCCAGCTGTATATGATGTGCCGTCTACAACTCGGGTGCCTACAGGGAAAAGCATGTGCCATTCGTCAATGGTAGCTACATGGTATCCTTGCGGACAAGGCATGTGTGACTCATGTATCCATGGGATGTCCTGTTTCTGATCACCGAGGTTGTTGGAAGGATTATATGACTGATAGGGGATATATTTATACTGACGTCCAAACTGGAAAAGACCACCTGTGCAGCTTACCCAGTCATCAACATACATATCTTCTACAGTCTTTCCTTTCTCCACATACATCTGGTCGTCCGGTTCTGGGGCTGTTGCGTTGAATGCCATCCAGGTAATACCTGCAAGTTCTACAGTGGGAATCTGATATTCTGATGGAGCCACACGGATTGTGACGTAGTCGTAGCTTGTATTCATTACTGTCTTCTTGACATACATCTGAATCTCATAGTTCGGGCGTCCCTTAAACTGTGGCTCAATGTCGACATTGAATTTGGTGATGACTCCCTTGTCAGTATTGTATGCCTTCTCAGCTATGAATTTCACTTGTTTCGCCTCTATAGAATCGATAAGCACACGCTCTCCAGTATAGAATATAGTGTCTATATCCACTCTCATCTCTGAGGTAAAAGCTATTTTCATACCCTTTACTCCGGAGCCAGGCACCTCAATGATATTGTTGAGGTAGTCTACATTGACTCCTTCTGGGAATACCGAGGCGATAGGGTCGATGTACAGACCCTTTGACATATCAGGCGAACTATTGAGTGTGTCGCCTTCCTCCCAGTCAGACATCAAGAAGTTTGCCTTAACTGTTGCATTCTTGTCATAGACACGGAGAGTGTACACTTTGTTGCGTTCCACAGTCTCGATAACGGCGGGAACGGCGATGTCCCTACCGTCTACACTGCCGTGTACAGTCACGTGTACCTCTCTATCGCTTTCGAAGAGCATAAATACTCCCTTATCCACTCCGGTAGGAGCTTGAGCATATTCGTAGGTGTAGATTACACTCTCGCTATCAAGCTTACCTGCCTCTCCTGCGAATACGTAGGTCGCACCTGGGGCATCATCCACAGTTATGGAAGAGATGTCCATGTCAGCGTCACGAGCGTCAAGGTCGATTCTTGCCACTCCGCGTTTCATGGTCAGCTCACAGTTCATCTGTGATGGCTCAATCTGGGTATAGGCTGATAGGAATAGGGGAGCGGAGTTCTCACCTTCTTCCGTAGCGATGGTTGTGAGTGCGAATTCAGCTTCAGTAGTTTCTTCAGTAGCATCAATGGTAATGCCCGACACGCAGTAAAGGGCTCGCGTCGATCCTTTCACAAGGTTAATTCCCTCTGGGTCGTAGCTGTTGATGGTATTTTTGCTGACAAGACCTTCCGGTCCGAACTGGAACACACTGATTGCCTCCTGTTCGTAACCTTCCGGAGCTCCGGCAGGAGCGGCTGGCATTCCTTTAAGGACAAGGGAAAAGTCGGATTCGTCATTGTCGCTGCCTGCTATTGGCATATCTTCCTTTTCAGAGCAGGAAGCAAGGGTCAAGGCCCCCATAAGGACGAAAACGCTTGTCTTGGCTTTAAATATTTTGTTGATCATTTGTATCTGATGTTATGAGGTTATTGTTCAGATTGCAATAGGGATTATTCCATTGGCAGACTGGTGATATCGGTGACCTTGCTTACTGGCAATCTCTCTGCCCAACCCAATTCCACAAGTACTTTTGCAGAAAATCTGGTGAATGCTTCGCCATAGGTCATATTACCATCATGTCCGTATCCGAGACAATGGGCAAATTCATGGAATATAGTCTGTCGTGCCCCATTGAAAGTCTCACCTCCTACAGGGGAAGTGTCGGGATAGAAATTGTAGTATCTATCTGCGGACATTCCGAATGTCTGGCCACCACCGAGACCAAGCACACCATGCACACAACCCATCAGAAGGCCTCCTTGTCTACCTACTCTTGTCAATATTTCTTCGAGTGTAATAATTCTGCCGGAGTCAATAAATTTCCCATCCCAGGGTTCGTAGGCATCTATGTATTCCTGGCTTGAGAACATGTAGGTCATGTCGTATGCTAAGCCTATTGCAAGGCGGCAAAGCAAGGGATTCATGTGTGTCCAGTAAGGATGTCCATTATCGGCTCCGTAGGCGCTGAAACGTATAAACCAGTTCAGTTTTATCTCAGCTATCTTGTTCATGAAGACATCATTCTTATCCCATTCGAACTTCAGTGTGACATCTCCAGGTTTAAGATTAGGTATTGCCGGAATTTTTACTTTTCGTCCGCTTTCTCCGTCAAACACGCAGTCATGTTGTGTGATAGGCAATGTGAAGAAAGCCTCCTCAAAAGGATTGACCTCTTCAAATACGGCTAAGGTAACCCATTCTGGAGAGACCTTATTGAAACATGCCGTCACTTTTACGTCCTTCAGGGTGTATGGAGAATAATATCTTACGGCTAATTTGCCATCATCACACATCCATATTTGAAGTGGTTCAGTGGTATAGAACCAGCGTTCCTTATTGTTATAGAACGTTGACCTTGGTTCATCGTTGAGAAGCATTGTGCTTATGTCATAGCGCCATTGTTCCTGGGTGGCTACATATAGCAGTCCGGATTCCATCTCTGGGTGACGGTAATCAAGATTGATGTGGGCAATTTTCCCTGCTTCGAGCACGAGGTCAGAGAATTCGTATGTCTGCACGATGTCATCTCCGTTGTCACGGCTTGACTGTATCTCTACATATCCGCTTACCGGCTGCTCGGAAGGTAGTACTGTAAAGGTAAACACTCCCGTGGGGTCATAGATGTCATAAGAGTCCACGGTATGTGTGCCGGAGTATGTGCCACCTGCGTCTAAAGAAGTAGGAAGTTTTTCATTGATGCTTACTGATACTCTCTTGATATGGCGCCACTGTGAGATATTGGGCATCTCAATATCCACACTCACCATAGCGGCAATGTGTTCGAGAATTACATTGGAGGTAAAGCCATCGGCTCCAAGCGTGAATGGAACTTTCTTATAGCAGTAGATACCGTCTACAGGCTGATCTTCTTTTTCGTTGACCAACCATGCATCATTAATGTATTCCGGCTGGTTAAAGCTAATTCCGTCGACATCATTAAGTGTACCAAGACAGAGCAGTGTATAATCTCCGTAGGTCAGACCCTCTATGGTCAATTTGGTGTTTTGGCTATCGGTGCGACCATAATAATGAGGTACAATTTTTCCATTTTTGTCTGCGACCAGCCACTTTAGCTCGGATATAACAGGCTGTGTCTCTTCTCCATCAGCACGAGTAATGACTCCGAGTTCAGATCCTCTGGTTGATATGTTGAATGTAGCTACGCCATCGCCCGGTGTCCCGACAGCAGGATCCTGAAGCATGTCTTCTTCGGCACACCCTACAAGAGATACCACAGATAAAGACAGGAGTAGTTTACTTATGGTCTTCATATTCTTAAGTGTTTTCATTCGTTGTCGTTGTTCTTAATTGCTCTGACGTATGCGAATGCTTCCATTGCAAATTGAAATTCCTCCATTTTGCAGGTGTCAGTCCAGTTGAAAAGGAAGCGAAACGCTCTTGCATGTCCGCCCGCGCAGCTAATGTTACTGTTGGTCCAATACACACCATCTTTACCGAAATTAGGATTTGAAGCTGTGCTCTTATCGCTCTTATAGCCTCCGATAGGAAGAATGAGGACGTTGCCTGTATCGTTGGAGGTAAACTTCATGTAGCGTCCTACACCACCTACATTGGTAGGAGTAATCAGTTTATCCTCAATAGAGTGAATTGTTACAGTAATACTTTCTCCGTTACCGGCAGTATAAGTGCCGGGGATTGTTGTCCCAGAGGGACAGAGTTTTCTGAACTCCTCAAGAGTAGCTACGTGGTAACCTTCGGGGCAAGGCATGTGAGAATAGTTCACCCAAGGCCTATCCTGTGTCTGATTTCCAAGATTATTAGATGGGCTGTAAGACTGGTAAGGTATGTAGCCATACTGACGGCCGAATTGGAATAGATAACCTACGGCACCGAGCCAGTTTTGTTGGTAGGTCTCTTCTACACCAAGACCGTCTACAGGATAAATTTGCTTGTCAATGTCAGGAGATGTGCAATTGAAGGCCATCCAGGTAGCTCCGGCAATATCTACTGTCTCGATTGTGCGGGTAGGATTGTATTCCACGTTTACTTCCACAAAATTGTGGCGTCCTTCCTCATCCTTGATATTTATAATCAGGAAGTAGGCGAGACGTTTGTTGGGCTCGATTGTGAGGTTGAATGAAGAAATATAACCCTCCTGTACCTTAACTGGTTCGTTGGTAGAGATTTTAGCAGTTGAAATCTCGCCTTCCACAGAGCTGACGCTTACCTTTGTCTTGGCCAGGAATGCCAATTTAATATCCTTGGCGCCATCGAAAGGAACAGTTACCTTGTTGTTGCCATATTCAACTTTTACTCCTTCAGGAATCACTGAGTTAAGCGGATTGATGAATATACCACGGTCTAAAGATGGAATTGCTCCTGCTACGTCGCCCTCCTGCCAGTCCTTGACAGTAATAGCTCCTGCAACGTTGGAGTTGATATTGGTTATCTGAAGGGTATAGACTTTATTACGCTCTATGGCAGGGATAGAAGTCAGAATATTGACGGGAGTGTCGCCATATTCGCCGAGCACACGTACGTTAATTGGACGTGTCGATTCAAAAATCTGGAACATACCTGTCTCCACGCCTTGGAATGGTTCTTCAAATTCATGGGAAAATGAGACAGTGGCTTCGTCAGGCATATTACCGCATGGGAAGACGAATGTAGAGGCTGGAGCGTTTTCAACGATGACTTTGTTAATAATGATGTCTGGGTCGACGGTGTTGGCGAAATCAATTCTTGCTACTCCTCGTTTCATCTCGATCTCGAGGCGTCCGTGACTTAGGTTTTCCTCACTGAAGTCGATTGCTCCCGAATAGAACATCGGAGACTTTTTCTCACCAGCCTTGCAGGTGACGGTTGAATTCAGAAAATCTTCTTCTTTCATTCCCACCTCAGGGTTGAGATCGATTTTCGACACGCAATAGACCTTGGTCGTACCATTGGTAGGCAACCCTATGACTTCTGCGTAGGGATCGTCGATGTCGGTTCTCAGGAAGAAGTCTTCTCCCTTAAAGTGATAGACATTAACCTGCGATAGCATGTCAGCGTCCTCTTCCGACGAGTCCTTATAAGGGGCTCCCTTGAAAGCGAACTGGACTGTACCGTCTACTCCAACATCTCCAGTTGAAGCCGGATCATTCCTATCAGTACATGCTGTAGTTGACAAGAATGCTATACCGGCTATAAGAGTAGTCGGAGTCTTGAAAAATACTTTGTTCATGTAATTGTTAAAGGTTAGAATTTAATTAAAAGAATGTATTGTAGTTTCATTGCTTTGATTGGCGCTATTTAATTATAACCAAGAAGCCTCTTCGCCAAAGGAATCAGGGTTAGGTTAGATAGAATGTCAGATCATGGAAATATCAGATTAGTCAAAATTTTTAAAAATGTTGCGAAATTAACAAATATTCAGCATAACTCCTATAAACCGTTTGAATTTAAAATTCAAAAATGTTATAGTGCATAACGACTACTTAGGCTGAGTGTTGAAGAAGACTGTCTAAATCTTCCGAGAACCATCTCAATATTTCATTCAAAAGTGAAATTCAGATAAAATGTACCCATTTGGGTATAGCATACGTTGATTTTGCTTGCTAATTTTGCAGCAGAAATTAAAACTCTAAGTATATGAAGAAAATATTATCGTTAATTCTTGTAGTTATCGGCACATTGTGCGCTACCGCTCAAGAAATCGCCTGAGTTGAATCAATGACGGCAAACCACGATATTTCTACCCTCCGAATTTCTGACCCTAACAAGACAGTTATATATCATGATACAGATTAAAACTTAAGTAATATGAGCACAAGTGGATTAAAAGCAGGAATAGTAGTCAACCGAATGTTTGTGGGTGACTATCTGACATCTAATCTCGGACATGAGATTATAAACCTTTTTCAGGCCGATAACGGCAACCACTATCTATATCTTAATGCATCGGGCAACTTCCATAAAGATCATAAAGACAAAATCGGGACCATGTTGATGGTAAAGTCTATCGGTAAGAATATAGTGGAAGTGATAGGTATGGCTAAGGAAATAGAAGCTTTGGAAGGAGCAGATCAGCCGATAAAACAAGATCAGGGAAATAAGCAGATTTTAGATGTTCAAGAGCAGCTGATAAAAGATATAAAATACGCTGGCAAACCATTGAAAGAAATATTCAATAAGGCTGAGCAACAGCCCATTTTCGTGACATATAAGGCGGTAGCTGGCAATGTCTTCATACCAAAAGAGGGGAAACGAATCTTTATACAATACGGTAGTGCTAAGGATGATGAACACTCTACAGCAGATATGACGTATGCGAAGCAGTCTACGGAAGATGTGTATGTAGTACTTGAAGGATATAAATACCCCTCTACATCCCTAAAAAGTTATATTTATCCGGAAGGTAAAGGTATAGATTCTGATAAGATGCAAGAGGATTATAATAAGATTAGAGAAATTATTGATAATCCGAATCTTTGGACTTCTGAAAGAGAGTGGAAAGTCGTTGTAGGCAAAGATAATATAGAGAGGAAACCCAATCTTTTTGAAATTTGCCAGATTCAAAACGATGAAAACCGTCTCTCGAATGCATTGGCATATTTCATGATGCAGCCGGAATATAAGGAGCTATGGCAAGACTTTTTCCATTCTTTGGGAATTCTTCTTCATGATAACTATACTGTAGAGCGAGAAGCAGATGCAGGAATCAAATATAAGCCTTGGGATCATACTCGCAGACCGGGAGGAGGACGAATCGATCTCTTAATCAAGGATGAAGACAATATCATTGTCATAGAAAATAAAATCAAATCAGGTATTAATTCAAAGTCATCAGATGCTGATGACATGACTCAACTTGACCGATATGTCAATTTCATAGAGTCGGAAACAGAGTTCAATATGGAGTCAGAGTTTCATGGGCTTAAACCACATTATTTTATTTTGACCCCTAATTATAATGTACCAAAGTCAAGTAGTCTGAACAAAAAATTCATACCCATCACATATAAAGAGCTATATGATTTCCTTTCAGAGGATAAATATAGGGACAGTATGGAGAAGGATTATAATTTCAAGGCTTTTAGGGATATTTTGTATCGACATACATTGCCCACTCCTAATGCCTATCTCTTTCATGAGATGCTGGAGAAATTCCAGAGCAGAATCAGTAGGATTCATGATTAACTAAGCCCCTAAAAATAAAAACAAATTTCGTCCGGCTGAGACGTTTTTTGCACACTAAAACTGAATCTTAATGAAAAAGGTGATTCAATTATATATCTTTATTCTTTTGGGACTTTGTTTTCTCGTTGCCTCTTGTCATTCAAATACCAACAGTAAAATCGATGCCGCTGGCGGTTTAATCAAAACTCGTCCTGACAGTGCACTCAAGATACTCAACACTATAAGCTATAATGACCTTGCCGATGACATAACTTTGGCTAACTTTACTCTTCTAAAAGGATGGGCTCATGGTGACACTGGGTATTCTTTTGCTACCGACACTCTCTTTCAGCGTGCCGCTAATATATTTCTTTCAAGAGGTGATACAGTTAAATGGGGAATGCTACTGCAGGTAGAAGCTTTACGTCTCCATTCATTAGGAAAAGTCAAAGAAGCTTACGATATGTTAGACCATATTATGGTTGTGACTCCTGATTCGTCGCGCATGAGAGACCTTCACTTTGCTCGTCTGAGACTGGCTGTTGCGGAGGCAGACAATGAAAAAATCCTTTCATCATCTGCCTGGCTGATGGACTATCCTGTGTGGCCTGATGACAAATGGAGATTTGCCCTGGTGAAGTTAGGAGCGTTGCTAAACCTCAAGAAATTTAATGAAGCTGTCTCTTTTGAGGATTCCATCAGAAGCAGTAGTGTTTTGCCTGGCATAGATTCAGAATACTACCACAGTTTCGTAAAAGAATACGTAAAGTTACTTATATATTTGCCAAATCGTGCCAATGAGGCTCTATCTCTTTTCGAAACCACGTTCCCTGAGTTAGAAAGCTATACCATAGAAGATAAGTATATTCTTAGTCAGTTGGAGCTTGGTGTGGGGAATGTCATGGAGGCAAAAAAGATTCTGGATACTATCAGCTATAATGACTTGAAAGATAATTATGAAGCTCTTATAGGGGTTAATATTTTAAAGGGAATAGCTGATTACTCTTCCACAGGCCATTTGCCTATCGAGTTGCTTGTTAGTGTCCCAAAACGCATGAAATACAAGCAGAATGTGGAATCCGACGATAGAATTATGGCCATTAACACGGTTTATCTGCTGGATCGTCAGAATTATCAGCTTCAGCTCAACCGCCAGCGTCTCTCAATAATCGTTCTTTCTCTCATTGTGCTTTTGCTTGCGGTTGGAGTTGCTGCATACATAACAATTCGTCGCCGTAGGGAGAAACTGGTGGAAGCAGAAGAACGGATAGATACGCTCAAATCCATGCTTGATGAAGTTTTGATTCGTGCGGAAGAAACAAATGATAGACGCACGTTGCTCAGAAAAACACTTCTGCAGCAGATTGGAATTCTCAAGACTTTTGCCCAAGCTCCAACAGCACAGAATCATGATGCCTTGAAAAAGATTTCAAATGTGGGGAAAGATGGTAAGAAGATTGAATCACTTGTTGACTGGGAGCACTTCTATTCAATGATTGATGAACTCTACAATGGTTTTCACTCCAAGACCATCAGCCTCTATCCTGAGCTCATGGAAAAGGAAATCCAGATAATTTGTCTTCTTAAAGCAGGCTTCTCTACAAAAGAGATTGGTGTGCTTACATCACAGTCTTCCGCTACCATCTATGTAAGAAAGACCTCCATACGAAAGAAGCTCTCCACCCCCGCTGACGGTGATTTTATAGCCCAGCTCAACGGCATTTTCGGAGGTGAAACCAACCATTAAGGTCTGGAAAAGGTAGATTTAGATTATTTATAAATATATCTATTGATAATCAAATAATTACATAGGAATATTAAGAGATTTTTCTTTAAGGTTAAGTACCTTTAATCCCCTTTTGTGCTCTAATTTTGCATTGTCAAAATAACTTAAATTTTACAACAATGCAGACCAAAAAAATCTCTTCATTCTTCCTCATGGCGATGTTGTTTTTGAGTGTTTTCTCCCAAGGAATAGCACAAACTATAACCGGTAAGGTTATGGACGAGAACAGCTCATCACTAACGTATGTTAACGTCGTGCTTTTGATGGCCGACTCAACATACGTGGCGGGAACCGTTACAGATGAGAACGGTGAATTTCTGTTTGAGAATATACAAGGAAATCCCAAGTTCATCAAGCTCTCAACAATCGGTTATGTAGAAAAAAAGCTTGAAATTCCGGCTTCTGGCAATTTCGGTATTTTAACTCTTGAACCGACAACTGTAATGCTCAGTGAGGTTGTTATCAAGTCTGACCGTCCCGTTACAGCTATTAAAGGTGACGCCCTTGTTACCACAGTTGCCGGATCTCAGCTTGAACACGCTGGTACAGCAGAGGATGTATTGCTTCAGGTGCCTATGGTAGTGGGGCGAGATGGTGCCTTTCAAGTATTTGGAAAAGGCTCACCGGCAATCTATATCAACGGTCGCTTGGTCCGGGACTCCAACGAACTGATGCAGATAAGTTCGGCTGATATAAAGAATGTTGAGGTGGTCTCCAACCCCGGTGTAAGATATGATGCTTCGGTAAAATCTGTAATCCGCATAACCACCAAGCGACCGCAGGGTGAGGGATTCAGCGGTCTGTTTCGCTCCGTTCTAAGGGAGAACAAATATTTTACTAACTCAAATCAAGCGAACTTCAAATACA
>CAYNUE010000053.1:0-23491 GCA_964400325.1 uncultured Sangeribacter sp.
GAAGACGTTTAACACCTGCTTTCTTGGCTGCCTCAAGAATCTTGGGATAATTGGTGAGGGTTTCCTCATAGATATTTGGATTTGCCCAGCCGGGATTATAAGCACTTATGACATTGTCGAATCCGCGTAAATCTTCAGTCAAAGCTTTTTCGTCTGAAACATCGACTTTTTTGACTGTTAAAGCTGGATTCTGACTTTTTATCTTCTCTGGGTTGTGTACAAGTGCCTCTACCTGATATCCACGGTCAAGAAGCTCGCGGAGAATGGCAGAGCCAACAAAACCGCTTGCGCCAATAAGTGCTACTTTCTTATTATTCATAATCAAATTATTTTAAAAGTCTTTATCTTAAATACCTCAAAATTAATTGTAATGTTTATTGCCAATTCTTACTGACATTATTTTCAGTCAGCTTACCCTGATGTTAGTAATGTTGATTTTCAAGTGACTTTTTAAACTGTAAAATTAACTTATTAACATTCTTTAACACGCTAAAAAATCGCTATTGTACACTTAAATATAATTTCTTATCTTTGTGTGATAATACTGAATATCACCATTATATGGAAAAACATTTTAATAAAAACGAACTATATCCAGACTGTCCGATTCGTAATATTCTTAATCGCATCAGTGACAAATGGACTCTTCTTGTGCTTTACACATTGAATGGCCATGAGTCAATGAGATTTAAAGACATTTCGGCAGAACTGCAAGACATATCGCAAAAAATGCTTGTACTCACGCTCCGTACACTTGAGACTGACGGCTTCGTAGAACGACAGGTGTATGCAGAAGTGCCTCCAAGAGTAGAGTACCGACTTACCGAAAGGTCACACTCTCTGTTCCCGATAATCAACCAGCTTATTCAGTGGGCTAAAGACCACATGGATGAGATTCTTTTTGACCGTACCAAAGCTTTGAATAAAAATTCGGCAAGAAGTACTTAAAGCTTACAAAATCTACTTTAAAGTGCTGAATAACGAGAAAAAAATAGGCTCTATGTTAACGTGACATAGAGCCTATTTAAAATTAGTTTGAAGTCTTTATTCAGTAGTGGATTGTTTACGGCGAATTGAAATAATTGCTAAAATAAAAATCATCACTGCGCAGACGAGCATAGCTATCATTGTCGAGTGGATAATGTTACCAATACCGACAATAGGGGAGATAACTCCTCCAAAGAGAAAACCCATTGCGCCAAATATTGCTGATGCACTTCCAATATATCCTCTTCCTTCAGACATAGCAAGAGTGGTAGAAGCTGTGAATAGGTATCCAGCACCAGTAAGAATCAAAAGGGTGGATATTTCGTAAATGATGAAGGTGTCAGCTATAGGGGAAATAACGAGGTGTACGAAGCATGTAAACAGCAGTAATAAACTACCTACCATGGCCGCTTTTTTACTACTCTTTATTTTAACAGACATACCTGAGCCAATACCTATGAAAACAGAATTTATAGCAAAGCAAATTGAAAAGACAAGCGGAGAATAACCATAATGATTCTGAATGATAAAGGAAGCTGATGATATGTAGGCAAATAAAATTGTACATCCGAAAGCATACATCAGTACATAGACAACGTAATATGGCAATTGAAAGAGTTTCCAAAACGAAGCAAATGTCTTTAGAACTCCATCTTTTACTCTCTTTTCCACAGGGTGGGATTCACGGAAAATAAAACACATGGCTATGATGAGTATGCCGATGCCGAGAAGAACCATAAAGATACCCTGCCAACCTGTAAATGTTGAGACTAAGCCGCCGGCTACTGGTGAAACGACTGGTGCAATGCCGTTTATGGCACCTATGATAGCCAGAATTTTTGCTAGTTCCCGACCTGAATAATAGTCAGTCGCTATGGAACGTGATACGACAATGCCCCCGGCGCCACCGATACCTTGAAATAGACGGCAGATATTGAACCATTGCATCGTGGGAGAAAAGATAATCACGATTGTTGAGACAATGAATAGAATCATTGACGATATGAGTACTGATTTGCGACCATATTTGTCACTCATGGGTCCAAAAAACAATTGACCGACCGCCAGACCGATAAGACTCATGGTAAGTCCTAATTGAGCGGTGGAAGGGGAGCAGTTAAAAATTTTTGCCATACCAGGAAGAACTGGCAAATACATATCGGTGACAAACGGCCCGAAAGCTGACAGCATCCCAAGAAATACAAGAAGAAATACAAGATACTTTTTACCAATAACGACTTTGTCTTCTTTCATAAAATCAATTGTTTAAGTGAGTGGTTAGAATAGCTTACAGAGGAAACGTCGCGCTATAAAAAATTCAACTCGCCAATATTATTAACTACGGAAGAGGCGATTTATGAAACTTAAAATGTATTTTTTTCTGAAAGAGGGTCTTTATCCTGACATGAAATTCAACTATTTTACTACTAAAATTGAGTGGTTTTACGAAGGAATTAACTAATTTTGTATTTGCAGTGTATTCTATATGCTTAGCGTTTGTTTGGGTGTTAAGTAGCGCTCAGAATTTAGTGAACATGTTTATAATTAACCGAATATTTCTATGAGATTTTTATTAGGATTATCCTTTACTGTGTTATTAGCTGTGGCTGGTGTCGAGAATTGTATGGCTCTGACCGGGAAATGGCGTGGAGATATAAGTATGGGGGCTGTAAAGTTACCTCTTGTGTTCAATTTTAATGAAACTTCGGATGGTACTACCGAAGCTACAATGGATTCTCCGCAACAGAATGCCAAAGATATACCTTTGGATGTGAAATTCTGTTCTCAGGATAGTATATATCTTGAATGTAAAATGATTGGTGCGTCCTACACAGGAAGAATTGAGAGCGATAAAATAGAAGGTACTTTTAGTCAGCGGGGCTTCAATCTGCCGCTTACTCTGACTCCTGAAGAGGATTTGTCCGCACGTCGCCCACAAACACCACAACCTCCATTCCCATATATTGAGAAAGATACTGTTTTCGTCTCTTATGACGGCACAGAACTCGCGGGTACTTTGACTTTACCAAACACTGAGGCTGGAAAGAAATTTCCGACAGTAGTAATGGTGACTGGGAGCGGACCCCAGAACAGAGATGAAGAAATATTTGAACATAAACCTTTTGCTGTAATTGCTGATTACTTAGCGAGGAACGGTATCGCTTCTTTCCGATTTGATGATCGTGGCACAGCATTGTCAAAAGGAAATTACTCGGAGGCAACAATAGACACATTTAAAGAGGATGCACGTAGTGCTTGTAATTTTGTGAAGGGATTGCCGCAAACGGGTAAAACAGGTATCTTAGGACATTCTGAGGGAGGTACATTGGCTGTTCTGATGGCTGCCGATGAGAAACCAGATTTCATTGTCTCACTTGCAGGCATGGTTATTCCAGCTAAAGAGACATTATTGGACCAAAATATCCATTCGCTTGATCAATTAGGTATAAGTGGTAAGCAGAAAGACGCATGTGTAGAGCTTATAGAGAAGTTATTCGATGAGATTGGCAGACAGTATAAATCCGGAGTGACGTCACCTATAGATATTGAGCTTATCTGTCGTGAAAATTCGCTTGAAGTTCCGGAGATAGTGCTTGAGTCAATAAAGCGAAACAACGTTACCCGAAACAGTTATTTCGACAGTATGGTAAGTCTTGACCCTACTCCAGCTTTGAAGAAAGTTAAGTGTCCGGTATTAGCCATCAATGGTACCAAAGATATGCAGGTAAATGCCGATAAGAATCTTGAAGCATTCAGAAACAATGTTAAGAATGTGGATATTCAACGTATGGAAGGTCTTAATCATCTCATGCAGCATGCCACGACAGGCGAGGTTACGGAGTATAATCAAATCCGCGAGACTATCTCACCTGAAGTTTTAACTCTCATCTCTACTTTTATTTCGCGTCAGAAATAAAACCATTATTTTGTATGGGCTACGCTTTTGTTGACAAGACCTATACCGAAGAAGACTAGAAGAGTAGCAGCAACCTTTACCCAACCGAAGTTGCCTACACCGAGGGTAACGGCTATGATGGCGGCGAAAACCGGCTGAAGATAATTGTACATACTGACTACAGTTGGTTTCAGTTGTCGCTGAGCAACAGGAATAAGCAAATAACCTATGAAAGTAGCCACTATGATAATATAAGCTAATTCGCCCCATATCTTTAGGTCAAGTGCCGAGAAGTCAGTCTTTAATATCGATGGTATGCAGAAGGGCACGTATGTAAATACAGAGATGAAGAACAGCCACTTCATCAAAGTATAGGGAGAATATTTACGTATTATATTACTAAAGGCAATATAATAGACAGCCGCACAGAACTGAGCTGCCATACAGAATAAGTTGCCCATGAGTGGGTCTGAGGCAATGGAGCTTTGAGGCGAACTTGCCACAAGAAGTAATGCTCCTGCGAGACCTATGACTACACCTGAAACTTTAAGCCATGTCATACGAAAATGTAGGAATATGGCAGCGAGAATCATGGTGAATACTGGTGTAAGTGAACTCATCACCGACGAGTCGATAGGATTGGTCATTCCTACGCCAATTATAAAGAGACCTTGATTGGCACTTATTATAAGCACTGAGGCTGCAGCGAGGCGCAGCCAGTCACGTGAGTCGATTTTCTGGCGCGTTTTTACAGATTCAGGCAGTATGAAGGAGAAAATAAAAAACATCAATGCACCACCTGTGATTCTTATTCCTGACAGGGCAAGCGGAGAGATAGATTCTGAAAGCATCACATCTTTCGATAGTGGCGACATTATACCCCAGCCCAGATTAGCCAACAGTATGGCAAGATGAGCATTGCGTCTGGCGTGATTCTGATTATTCATAATTGTTTCTGTTACAAGCGGTGAACCAGGCAGGACGATAGGTCAACGTTACAGGTTGACCGGCAGGTGGCGTGAGTGCTCGAAGTAATGAGGCTCCTGAGGAGGATACAGCTGACGAGCCACCTACACCTGTAGCTTTTAGATGCAGAAGTGCCTCGCGTGGCGTAGCGAACAGGAGAGGAATATCGTGTGTCTCTATCGTGACGTCAGTAAAATTACGACGAAGAGCAGTTTCGAGTTTTTTGAGTGGTAGGTATAACATCGGCGAGGGACGTAGAGTGTCAAGTTCGCTAAGATTCCCCGGTAGAAAGGTAGAGCATACCAAAGCTCCTTCTGTAGAGAGACAACGGGCAGCATTGGCAAAGAACCTTGCTTGATGACTGAACCACTGTATTGTAGAAGCTGAGACGATGAGGTCGAATTGCTCGTTACATTCTTCCATCCATTTTTCTGCATCAGCCTGTATATAACGCTCTTCTTCCACGAGATTTAATAATGGAAGTGGATAGAGGTCAAGATATGTGATTGAGGCTATAGGAAGCCTACCGGCATACATACGGCTGAACAGACCAGAACCAACACCTATTTCGAGTACACGTAAGCTTCGATTTTTTGGAGCAGCTTCTACAGCCATATCCGCAAGTCGATTGGCTATAAGACGTTGGGCTTCGGCAGCGGAATCGTATGTGGAAAGTGCTTTGTGAAAGCGGTGAGCTACTCTTTCTGTATCAGGAATGACTGAGTGTATGATTTCAGCTAAGTCGATAAAGTGTGGTGCTTTAAGACTGAAGGTTTCGACATCGGGATAGTGATGTTGCCAAGAAGTATGCTGTGACTGTGAAGGGAAAATACGGTCATCATCACCGATATATACTCTGCGCCATGGAATTGAATTATGAATTGGATTAGCTTTTGAGTCGGCTGCCACAAGTTCAAGTTGTTGGCGTAGCCGGTCAATATCAGGCGCCCCCGGCAGTCGAGGTTCAAGCTGTTCCAATCCCTCACGAGAGCCAGCCATTCTAAGGCGGAATTTAGTAAGATTACGTAAAGATAAGGTGGCTGATGTGGCAGAAAATATTTCAACGGGAATACCTTCTGTATCTGACACCGGAGTCAATGTACCGTTGACAGCAAAAGCTGAAGTGATGCTGACTCTCTCTAAAGCACGATGTGCAGCATATATCCCCAATGACCATGCAAATAGATATATGGTCGAATACTTATCTGCTATTGATATAGGAAAATCGAAATCATCAAAATCATAAGCCACCAGAGTATCCCATCCGGCACGAGTGCATCCGGTGTATAAATCTGGAGCCGTACCCCAGCCAGCGAATATGAGAATCAGACGGTGGTTATCGGGAGAGTGACTGATGAACTGAAGTTTCATGCTTGTATTTTTAAGCTTTTAGTCGGTATTTGAATTGAGGAGAGTGACGAGAGGGAGAAGGTCAGATTGAGTGAGGAGAGCATTAAGAGAGATGCGCAGACGTTCACCGCCTGGAGGTACAGTAGGCCGGCGTATGGGAAGAACATCAAGTCCAACATTATGCAGTCGGTCAGCTAAAGCAAGGGCTTTGGCCGCACTGCCTGTAAGATAAGGTACTATTTGAGAATGTGAAGGTTGATTGAGATGATTACCAACCCATTGCCATAACTGGCGTAGATGAGTGCGTTCGGTCTGCATGACAGTTAGTTTTTCGAGCATAAGTAGAGTCCAGGCACAACAGGCTGGAGGTAGGGCGGTGGAAAATATGAAAGGGCGTGCCGAATTGATTAACCACCGTTTCATAGAATCTGAACACACAGCGTATGCACCTACAGAAGCCAGAGCTTTACCAGCTGTACCGACAATAAGGTCTATATCATCAATACAATTCATCTCCTCGCATAGGCCAAGACCATATTCACCAAACACTCCCACACCATGTGCTTCATCTACATAAAGAATGATACGGTCATCTTTGCGTTTTAGGCTCACCAGAGTATCGATAGGTGCCAAATCGCCGTCCATGCTGTAGACAGATTCAACCATAATCACTATGTGCTGGAAGTCTTTACCCTTAGTAGCTATGACTCGCTCCAGATGGTCAGTATCGTTATGACGGAAACGAACGAAATTAGCTCCACAGGTGCGGAGACCGTCGATAGCCGAAGCATGTATCAGACGGTCTGTGACAAAAAGGGTAGAGGAGAGATTAAGTGCTCCGATACACCCAACGTTGGCGTGATAACCCGAATTAAACACCAGTGCCGGACGTCTATACAGGTTCTCGAACTTGTCTTCAAGAAGATGATGGTGGTATTGCCGACGTGATAGCAACCGTGAGGCCGAAGATGTCATGGAAGCATCGGGAAAACGTTGTTGAAACTCCTCACGCCATTCTTCGGCACGTTGGCCGAGACCGAGGTAATCATTCGAACATAGGTCTACCATACCCATCTGGCCTTGTGCCGGTAAAGTACGGCAACGGTCTTCGGCTGCTAAGTCGGAGAGAAGGATATTGAGTTCCTTATCAAGCATTCGGCAGATAAGTTATGCCGTTGGTTTCGGCTATTATAGAGAGCAGTGCTTCACATAGGCGTTCCACCTGGCTGTCAGACACAGCGAGGAATGGAGGCATAATGTATGCATTACGTCCGAAAGGACGAATCCATACTCCTTCCCTGACACACAGACGTTGGAACTCTGCCAAATCAACATCATGATCGAGTTCGACAACACCGATAGCTCCGAGTACTCTTACATCATTTACAAAAGGCCATAAGGCGGCTGGCGCCAACATACGACGCATGATAGTTTCAATTTCGGCTACTCTCTTTTGCCATGGCTGAGAGAGTAAGAGTTGCAGCGAGGCTACTGCGACAGCACAGGCAAGTGGGTTAGCCATGAAGGTAGGCCCATGCATCATGACATGTGCGTCACTATTGGCAATCATATCGGCTACTTTCGCTGTCGTGGCTACAGCTGAGAACGTCATATAACCGCCTGTTATAGCTTTGCCTATAAGCATTATATCGGGTTCGACACCAGCATGTTCCCATGCAAAAAGACGTCCGGTGCGTCCGAAGCCAGTAGCAATTTCATCAAAAATAAGTAGTATGCCAAGTTTATCACATAGACTGCGCAGCTCGCGTAGATACTGAGGGTGGTAGAAACGCATACCTCCGGCACCTTGCACAATTGGTTCAAGTATGACTCCTGCCAGTGTATCAGCATTCTCTTCAAGCAGACGGCGCATGGATTCGAAATCAGCAGGATCCCATTCTGCATCGAAAGCACACTGTGGTTCATCGGCAAAGAAACGCACAGGTAGTGCAGGACCAAAAGCGGAGTGCATTCCGGTGACAGGGTCGCATACTGACATAGCATTCCATGTATCACCGTGATAACCGCGACGTATCGTGGCAAAGTTGGTACGGTGCGGATTGTTCTGAGCCTGTACAGCCATTTTTAGAGCAACTTCAGTAGCCACTGAACCGGAATCAGCATAAAATATATGCTGCATTGAAGGCGGAAGCACATTCAGCAGTATACGTCCAAGTTCTATAGCCGGTTCATGAGTTAGACCTCCAAACATTACATGACTCATCTTGTCAAGTTGTTGGCGAGCAGCTTCATTGAGTACCGGATTATTATAACCGTGTATAACACACCACCAAGAAGACATACCGTCAATTAGTTCAGTTCCGTCGGCTAAGGTTATAACGGCCCCGTCGGCATGGTCTACCTTGTAGGTAGGCAGGGGATTGTGTGTTGATGTGTATGGGTGCCACAGATGAATGTGGTCAAATTCGTCAAAATTGGGATTGTTATGTTGCATGGCATTATGGAAAAAGATAAAGACGCATTTTATGGCGACAGTATCATACGGGATCGACGTCGTAATATACAACGGCTGACTTAAGACGTGAATCTGAAGCAAGCGATGCAGTCACCGAGCGTAATAAATCTTTGACTTTACGCATTGAGGCATTAGCCTCAACTTTAAGCATTATGGATTGGAGAAACCATGTGGCTACACGACTTACCAGAGGCTTCTCAGGCCCGAGTACACGTTCGCCGAAAACCTTGCGTAGAGCAAGAGTATATGTCACAGCTAAAGCGTCTACAGTAGCGGCATCTTTATGTTTAATATAGATATTGATTATACGTGTGAAAGGAGGGTAGGCGAAACGTCGGCGGTCATCAAGTTCACGGGTATAATAAGAGTCATAATCATGTCTCTTCACATCAGTGAGTACGGGGTGGTCAGGGGCTGTGGTCTGAATGATTACCTGGCCTTTATCAGCGCGTCGTCCTGCACGTCCGGCCACCTGTTCAAGCATATTGAAAGCGCGTTCGTTACTACGGAAATCTGGGAAATTTAGTAATGTGTCAGCATTGAGTACACCGACTACACGCACATTTTCGAAATCGAGTCCTTTTGTCACCATCTGTGTACCGACAAGAATATCTGTATCATGGCGTGCAAACTCCTCAATTATTTCCTGATAGGCATCTTTGTTACGTGTGGTGTCAAGATCCATACGAGCCACACGGTGTCCTTCAAACTCACGGTGTACTTCTTCGGCTATACGTTCTGTACCGTAGCCGTAGACTTCGATAGCATTATCACCGCAAGCAGGGCAGAGCGCAGGCAGATTACGTGAAAAGCCACAGTAGTGACAGCGCAGGAGAGCAGAATTTTTGTGATATACCAGTGATACGTCACAGTTCTGACATTTCGGTGTCCAACCGCAAGTGCGACATACTACCACTGGTGCGAATCCACGTCGATTTTGGAACATTATAGCCTGTTTACCATCAGTCAACGCATGGTCTGTGGCAAGGCGTAAAGTAGATGACAGGATACCTTTGACTTCTTTACGTTTGCGCATAGCTTTCATGTCTACAATCTCTACTTCCGGCAGCTGTGCGTCACGGTATCTGACATTGAGTGTGACCAGTCCGTATTTGCCTATAGTGGCTTTGTAGTATGTTTCTACGGCCGGTGTTGCTGAACCCAACAGTGTCTTTGCACCGTGCATGGAGGCCAACACAAGGGCGGCATCACGGGCATTGTATCGTGGTGCCGGGTCATATTGCTTGAACGATGCTTCGTGTTCTTCGTCAACAATAACGAGTCCGAGACGTGCGAAAGGTAGGAATACGGATGAACGTACTCCTAATATGACCAAGGGTTCGACTGAGGTGAGCAGGCGTCTCCATATATCGACGCGTTCAGCGTCAGAAAATTTGGAGTGATAGACTATCAAGCGGTTACCGAATATCTTACGCAGACGGTCAGTAAGTTGTGTCGTAAGCGAGATTTCAGGAACTAAGAACAATACCTGCGCACCTGCCTGAAGAGTTTCGTTGATGAGGTGAGCATAAATCTCGGTTTTACCGCTGCCGGTGACACCGTGCAATAGAGTTGTATTGGTATCGTTGAAAGAGGTACGAATCTGCTGCAAAGCCACTTTCTGGGGTTCGGAAAGTTGTGGAAGTTCTGCTGCCTCAAAAGCGATATTATCAGATTTAAATCTATTGATTGATTTACGATAAACTTCAAAGATACCTTTATCTACGAGTGCCTTGAGTATACCTGGAGTAGCACCTGACTTATCGAGGAGTTGCTGTTTGCCTACTTCAAGAGGCGTTGAACCTACGGTTAACCAATGCGACATGTCAAGATAAGCCACTAAAAGTTTCTCTTGACGTTGTGAGCGTGACACAAGGCCAAAGAACTCGTGCAAGCGGTCATTGTCCGAACGGTCGGCAGTAAGGCGTACAAATGATTCTTTGCGTGGCCGATATTTTTCGACTACATGTTCGTCGATTTCTATTATCCCCATGGCCAGCATAGTATTTATATGGCGTACTATGTTGCGGAAACCGGTCTCCTGTTCTATCTCTGATACTCTCAGACGTTTTTTCTGACCAAGTAGTTGGACAATAACCGCTTGATGTTCTGAAAGTTTTGTGTCAGAGTCAAATTCAAAATCCGGGTTTAGTGAAATGAAAGTCTCACTTTCCGGTTTCAGACCTGTGGGCACGGCAGCCTTGTAGACTTCGCCTACGGCACAGAGATAATAATCGGCAATCCAATGCCAAAATTTCAGTTGGGGATAGCGTACAATCGGTGTCTCGTCAAGTAAAGCTACGAAAGGTTTGACTTCGTATCCTTCGGGCCGTTGGGAGTGAACGGACTCAATTATAGCTGTATAGTATTTTTTTTTGCCGAACTGTACAAGTACACGCCCTCCGACCGCCACCTTGTCGATGAGTGCCTCAGGGACGGCATAAGTGAAAGTGGAGTAAAGAGGAAGCGGTAATATGACTTCGACAAATCTGTCCATTGTATTTTTAGAAATGGTAAATCAGAATAGGTAAGTCAGGTTGACTTGCCAACCACGCTGAGAAGCACTAAAGTTATCAAGCTTTATGGTGCGTAGCTCGTAAGAAAAGCCCCAAAGATAGCCACCTGAAATCTGCCAATGCTCAAAGAGTTCGGCACCGATACCGCATTGTATAGCGAATGAAGCAGCTGGATGCTCTATGGCTGGGCAGTCGGTTGTGGTAAGATTAAAGTTAAATACCGGACCGCCATAGACGAATGGAGCTATGTATTGCTCTACACCTTCCATACGGGTCCATTTGAAACGTAGGTTGAGAGGCACCTGTAGCTGATGCACCCATACTTTTGTAGTCCCTATACCGTCAGCAGCCCACACTTCATGGTCACCGAAGTGTAGAGTGGAACCGTTAGCCGAGTATTTAAGGGCCATATCTATTCCGAATCCGATACCGGGAATCATGATTTCGCCCATAATACCGGCTTGCGGGCCAACCAGAGTGTTAGTTTGAAGCAGTTTCTGCTTCCAGCGCATGTTGCTGATATTGATTCCGGCGGTGGGTCCCCAGCGGAATTCGGCCGAGGCCGAGACAGCGATGGCCAGGGCAGCTAATGAGATAAATATCTTTTTCAACATTGTGTCTGTGGGGAGATGATGTCGGTTGTTTGTGGTGATAACCCCCTCAGATAACGGTTTCGTTTATCTGAGGGGGATAGGGGAGAGTTATATTGTCATGTCACAGATTGTATCAGAACATGTAAGCGGCTGTAATAGTCCAGTAGTTATTACGGATGTTGATAGGCTTGAGGTCGTTTCCTATGGGAGTCCATTTTGCTATCTTGTTGATGTCCCATGTGTAGCTTGCACCTACCTGAAGATGACGCAGCAGTTCGACACCGAGACCCAGGTCCCAACCTACTTGACAGCTCTTGGTCTTAACAGCGTCAACTATTTTCTTATCGAGTTTGAAAGAAAAGTCAGGGCCAGTAAACAGATAGGGTGCTATGATACGTCCTACTACAGGAAGTGAGAGTTTGTATTTGAGGTGTATAGGTAACTGAATGAAATTCTTACCGTAGTCAATAGTTTGTCCATCTATCTTATCCTTAGCGGCATTGTTCATACGGGTGTACATCACTGAGGCATCCATACCGATACCGATGATGGGCACTGTGAAGTCAGCTGTCACACCAGCTGTCCAACCGGTAGAATTGTTCGGGTCAAATGTCTGACCAGCAGCATTTTTGATGTCCTTGCTGAAGTGGAGCTTATTGACGTTCATACCAGCCTTGATACCGAAACGAAAATCAGCATTGGCTGCACCGATACCGAGAATCACCATCACGGTTGCGAGTACAATACGTTTAAGATTTGTCATAGTTAAATATGGTTTTAGTGATAAGAAAATTAGCGGTATAATCGCTGTTCAGTCTGCAAATTTAATCAAAAACTGTAAATACCACAAATATCAAGCTCCATAGAACAACGTTGTTCTATGGAGCTTGATATTTGTGGTGGAATCACAAGAGATTAAAATAGTTTCTGCTACTTATTTAATCAGAGTCTTAGCCACAGTGCCGTCAGAAAAGACGTATAGATACACACCTTTAGGTAAGTTGGTTGTATCACTGTCACTGACTTTTAGACCATGAATTGAATAGATGCCTATTACCTGTTTGTCAGAGGCTATAATAGGTTGTACTTCACTGGAGTTAGCAAAACTTAGTATATTTGTGAAATTACACCAACCCTCAGCATCTTTTACTCTATCATAGACCCTTGAGTCAACGTGTAGTACACAGTCATTGAATGTCTGAGACGCGATTTCTGCATTTTCAAATGCCGTTTCATTGAAACCTATTATCCATTCAGGGCGAGTTTCATGAGCGGCCATATACCAGAGATGCTCTAATTCAAGACCGTTGAAACCATTGCTATCCACATGATGAAGCATATCCGATAAACTTAGTGTCTTTATACCTGTAGCAGTAGTAAAGGCATCACCCTCGATAGCTCTGATATCCATAGCTCTGATATCCATGTTTATTCCCGGCTCAACTTCACAAGCTATGTAAGGAATATTACATGTATTCTCATTGCTGCTGTAGTCACCCCAGACTTTATAGAGTGACAGGGTACCATCAGATAGTTCATTAAAGGCCATACGATTGTCAGCCTCCATGTACTCTACTGTACCTATGTAAATATAGGGTTTCAGGTCAGGTTGTTTAAAGCTCAGCTGATAAGTATTATCGTTATCAGTGATTTCCAGAATTATCTCACGGGCTGCACCAGTAAGATTTTCACTGAAGTCCAAAGTCAGTGTATAATCTGACAGGGAGAAACTTCCTGTGCCTTCTATCTTGACCTCGTTGTTATCAAGGCTATAGGTCTGTGAGTCGGCACCAATTACTGTAAGTGTGGTAAAACGGAAGTCATTCTCAGCTTTATCACTCACTTCAAGATGTGCTCCGGCGGCCGCAATAGCGTAATTATCCACTTTATGTACGTAGAGGTTCTCTTGTACACCATTCTTTAGTTCCCACCAATAATGACGAGATGAAGATGAGCCAGTTATCCAATCAAACTCGTTCTCGAGCTCAAGGTTAAGCAATTCTTGGGGAATGTTAGCGCGTTCAACCTCTATGCCTGGTATTATTGTACCATAACCCTGTAAGGCTGTCGCACTTAACAGGATTGCACTAATAAATGTACCTTTTATTTTCATAATCATTGTTTAGGGGTAAAAGTATAAACCATACAATATCAATTATCCAGTTTAGTAAACTAATAATCTCTACCCAAATTCTGAAATACTCAGAGTTTGGGATATAAAATCCGAACTTTCTATACATCTCCTTAAGAGCCAGAGGTTAGAATTAGTTCGGAAAGAGTGGAATAAGGAATTTTAGTTTCATGACTAAAAGATTTAGATTAAAGAATAATCAGGTAAGCAGCTCTTAAAATAGCATAATTATGCTGTAAGAGCCTGTTGATAATTATGATATTGCAAATTTAATTATTTTTTTTTCAATCCAAAAAATTTAAAGTAAAAATATTTAGGATAGATATCTATTCGCAATGGTTCGGTAAATTTAGAGAGACTTCATCGTGACTTAGCAGCGATTTGAGTCAGCTTGTTAAATACATATCTTGTGCTCCCTGTCTAAGAAACAGAGGTAAAAAGTTGCATTCATTCTATATCCATGTACTCTCATCTCACCATCTATTCTTAGCTCAAACATTTTGATTTCTTTATCAAGAGTAGCTACAAATTCGTTTGGTTTATATTTTTCTCTTGGAATTACAGTATATGCTAAACCACGTTTATCTTCTTTGCTTGCAGTGGTATAAACTTGTTGCCACGTCATACTATGCAATCTTTTGTTGAATTTCCAAAATTTAGATAATTCGGATTTAGTCCAATCGGAAAAACATTGATAATTAGGTTGAATATTTTTAATAGAAATGAATACTAATGTGTTGTTGCCGCTTTTGTCAAAAGATTCAACATTTACATCAGTATTTTTGACTATGAACTTTCGCTCTTTTTTAGTCGGATTGTTAATTCTCTTTGACATTTACGGAATGGTAATATTCATACATTAAACTAAGAGGTATAACTTTATCCGAAGCTGCATATTCTGGCAAATTTCCACGAGTTTCAACCCACGGGCGTTCATTATGAGTAAGTTGCTCTAAATAAGACGCAGAGTGTTCACCATAAATATCCATTACTTCCTTTAATAACTCCTCACAATCACGTGGTAGCGTGGGTGGCTCCAGAGTAATTATAGAAATATCAATATTAGTGGAACGTGGCGTATCTGCAAATCTATGATACTGTGATGGTACTACTGGGCCATGTGCCCATGCTTGGATTTCTTCTTCAAACAAAGGCTCATTAAATATTGTATAATGCCATGCTTGGCAATAATACAATAATTTCTGTAACTTCAATGGTGAGATGGTATCGCCCGACTCTATGTTAATTTGAGCCAAAATCCAATCGGCTATTTGGTTTGCAGAATACATATTCTCTTTATTTTTATAAAGGTAGCAAACAAATTTGAGAATCGCATAAATATTTAGTGATTTTAGATAAAATATTTGGAAAGTAAAATATTTTATCTAAAATCACTTTAAAATAACTGTTATCTTATTTATCTCTAATCTTTATCACACTCTATGTGGGATATAAGATGCTGTGACTTATTTCAATTGATTATGATTTTGAGAGATTATTAATGAATTCAATATAGTCAAATTGATCTATGAATCTTTTTCCATTGTATTTAGCCGTATAATATAACTGTTTAGGAGATTTAATTTTTTGTAATCCCCTAAGATTAAATGTGAAAGGAATATCCTTTAACTTTCCGGGTGTAAAAGCAATTTTGTTCCTAAAAGGCAATTTAGAAAAACGTTCTAAAATAGCCTCATCCTCTTCCCAATTAGTCAACATAAACCCAATCTTATTTGGATCTTTTTCCATTCTTGTTTTCCTGTCATTCCACTTTTTAAGAGCTTCTTGAAACGAACTATAATGCATAAAATGTATATCAATCGTTCCACCCTTAGTAATTATTCGACCTACAGGATATTGCAATCCAAGGTCTACTTGTTCAATCTTTGAAGTGATGAATTCCTCCCAATTCTCAAGAGCCGTAACGAAATCTTTAGGCCAAAGGAAAAGATTTATAAACGGAGAAGTAAACTTTAATCCTAACCAATGATATATAAATCCTCCAGTACAATTAGAACAAACTAACGTTGGAGAAAAATTTTTTAATCTAGCACGGTTATGTGCATTAATTCTATCCTGTTGTCTTTTAATGTATATCCTATTAAGAATTGGATTTCTAGGATTTAAAGACAGTAAAATTGATAAATCCATATTTTAATACATAATAAGTATTTGGTAATAATTTAGATTTATTTGGTAATGGTAAAAATGAAATTATGCTGTTAAATAGCTGATTTCTAAAAGTCTCTAAAATTCAGTAATTCAAAGGAAAAAGTTTTACCACTTTTTCACTATGAAAATTACTGATTCCAAGGACTGGGTCAAAGTTAATCAAATCCTCCCAATTATGCAAGAACATTTATATACATACGGCATAGAATAACACTGTTCTATGAAGCTTGATATTTGTGGTAGAACACAGGAGATTAAAATAGTTTCTGCTACTTATTTAATCAGAGTCTTAGCAACAGTGCCGTCAGAAAAGACATGCAGATACACGCCTTTAGGTAAGGCTATTGTATCACCCTCACTGAGTTTTAGGCCATCAAGTGAGTAAATGCCTGTTATCTGTTTGTCGGGGGCTACCACCGGTTGTGCTTCACTGGAGTCGGGCAAATAGGGAAGATGTAAATAAGATTTTTTGTGGGAATGGGAACGACACGGAACTGGGCTCGCTTTGCTCGCTGGAACGTCGTACCTATTGGAACACAGAACGGCACAGGAACTGAAACACAGAACGACACAGATTTTAATTTATACAGACACAGTGAGGTAGACTGTGTGGCAGCCTGATTTTGGTTGACTTACATGTGGTATCTCTGGGTTGGGGTGACTGAAGGGTATAGGGTAAAAGGAGGATTAGCCTATCCCTTACGGAAGTTGACTTTTAAATTCTGTGTCGTTCTGTGTTTCAGTTCCTGTGCCGTTCTGTGTTCCAATAGGTACGACGTTCCAGCGAGCAAAGCGAGCCCAGTTCCGTGTCGTTTTCACGACAATAAGCACGTACTAAGTTTTCCTTTTAAGTGAAAGAGCCGTGTAAAAAGTAAAGGTTGTCCAATTTATCTATCTAATCTTTATCAGACTTTATGTAGGTATAGGCTCATAATATGAGTTATTTAAATTGATTATGATTTTGAGAGATTGTTAATAAGATGATAAATATACAACTTATCTTTAGGTACAAGGTTTTTGTAAAAAATCATGTTTTTTTGTTTATCTTTGTGAGGACAATTAAAATTTATAGATTTGTATGGATACAACTGAGAAAGATACGGAAGCAGTACAGAGTGCCGAAGAAATGGCTATAACTGAAAAGGCTATAGAAATGCTGCGCACAGTGTATGACCCCGAGATTCCGGTCAATGTTTATGACCTTGGCCTCATATATAAAATAGATTATGACCCATCGGATAAAGTGTTGCATGTGGATATGACTCTTACAGCACCAAGTTGTCCGGCTGCTGATTTCATAGTTGAAGATGTGCGTCAGAAACTTGTCAGCATTGATGGGCCAAAGGCTGTAGACCTGCGTTTGGTGTTCGATCCGGTATGGAATCAGGACATGATGAGCGAAGAGGCTAAACTGGAACTCGGTTTCCTGTGATGGCAGAAGAAACTGCTGAAGCGGCCGGTAAAGGTAAGGTCAAGGCTTATTTTCTGAGCGACCTTCATTTAGGTGCGCCTTATATGGCTGACTCACGCGAACGTGAGGTGAGGGTGGTACGTTTTTTAGACAGCATAAAACATGATGCCACACACATATACCTCGTTGGCGATGTGCTTGACTATTGGTATGAGTATCGCAATGTGGTGCCGCGAGGATATGTGCGGTTTTTCGGTAAGTTGGCCGAACTTGCTGACAGCGGTGTGAAAGTGACATGGCTGATAGGAAATCATGACATCTGGATATTCGACTACATTCCTTCCGAACTTGGTGTACGTGTAGTTGACGGAGTGTTGGAAGAAGAATTAGGCGGCCAGCGGTTCCTTTTATCACATGGTGATGGCGTAGGTGAAGTGCCACGACCGTTCAGATATATAAGACGCATGTTCCGAAGCCGTGTGTGCCAATGGCTGTTTGCCGGTATTCACCCTCGTTGGACTGTACCGTTTGCCTACGCATGGAGTGCACATAGCCGAGCTCACGGCCGACCTCCACGAGATGAATCGGACCATCCGCTTACTGACAAGCTTACCCAATATTCACTCAGCTGTCTGGCGGAAGGAAAACATATAGACCATTTTGTATATGGGCATTTGCATATCGTATCGCGTCGACGACTCAATGATTCGGGTGCTACACAATGGGTATTAGGAGACTGGCTGTGGAATATGAGCTACGCTGTATTCGACGGTAAGCAAATGCAGATGTACCGTTATACTGATGGTAATACACCTGACCCGATTATAGAAATGGCTAATAAGTAGCTATGAGAAATTAAAGGAGATACATTTCTTAAGAATACAGTTTGCACTTGAACAATAAAACTTGTTAATTTTGAGTCGTTCGAGTCGACTCAAAATTAACAAGTTTTATTGTTCAGGTGCGGTCTTTTTATAGTCTAAGACCAAGGGTATCAATTGTATAGGTGTATTAGTTATAGGGGTTAGAATGAGTAGGAGAGAACTGCGTCTATGCGGTTGGCTCCGGCATGGGCACCGTCATGATTCTTGCGCTTGCCGGTGACATACTCAACGCCACCTAAGAAGCGCGGCGTAATCTTCCAGAATAAGTTGACAGCTCCGTAAAGACCGTAGCGATATTGGTCGGCTGCAAGAGGGTGTTTTTGGTAGTACTGAGTTTCGCCGAGGGCTATACAAGAGTACACTTTTGGACTAAACCAATATTGTAGGCCAGCTGTAAGACCCATCGCGAGGGGTGCCACCATTTTTCCTTCTTGATTGCTTACACCTACCAAGTCGTAAGCGCCTTCAGAGAGGTCTCCTTGATAGGAGCCTACTCCTTGACCAATCATAGCACTGTAGTAGAACACGAGAGGCTTGACAATGTTAGCCATACCAGAGAGTTGTACTCCCCAGCCGGTGACGTTGTGGTTGGTCTGTGTCAGCAGGTTGCGGTAGGTCATGGTGCGCAGCAAAGCCGAGAGTCGGATATGACTGTCGCCTCCGTCCCAGGCATACTGGCCCATAGCCGCCACATCGGGTATATAGCTGCGACAGGCAGCAGTCTTTCCGTCGACTACATCCATATCGGCAGAGGGCAACTCTATGCCTGCTCCCATACTCCAGCCTTTGCGGAAGTCATGTTGCCACCTAACGAGTATCTGCGTCTTTCCAGCTTGTCCGTTGGGACCTTGTGACTCTACCGTGGGCGCGATGGCATCGCCGTCTTCGAAGGTGGTGTTGGCCAATCCGACTGTAAAGTCGTTGACACGCACGTAGGCTTTCTTGAGTCTGAAGGCCCTATCACTGAACCCTGCCTGCACATAGACCATATAGTTGAACTTTGGTCGACGTCCTAACAGAGTCATGAAGACTGACGTCTGGTTGAGCGAACCTTCTAAGTCATGACGCTCTGTAGGATTGCGCGGAATAGCGATGTCGTATGGGAAAAAATCAGGGGTGTCTTGCGAACCGTTCCAGTCAAACCAACCGCGTACCACAGCCATGCCGCCTACACCAAATCCCAGCGAACCGTCGCGGCTCATGAGCATGAACGTCGGAGAAGCAGGGTCGTAGAAATGGCGATATTGGTCTTCGTAAAACATTCTTAGAAACTGCTGTAGGGAGTCTTGCGTGGCCTGGCTATCGGAGTCGCCATTGATGCGCAGCACATGGGTGTCTTTCATTATCTCTTGACGTCCCTGCGTACGATACATCACGGTGTCGACATCGGCAGCTCCAGCACCAAACACAGTTGCCATACTCATTACGGCCCCAATTAGCATTGGGCTCTTCACCTTCGACATATATTTTGTCATGCTTCAGTCTTGTGTAAATGTTAATATATATTAAACAAAACACTTCCTGAATTATTATTGTTCACAAATATTTAGAAAATTTAGAACTATAAAAGAGTATTTTGAGATAAATGTGTAACTGTAAGACATCATACTGGTGCTGTGTGACAATTCGTTTTTGTTGACCTCATAGAAACTTTTCTACAGCGAGTTCAGGCTATATTAAGCACTCTAAGGAAGTTATACTGATAGTAAATACCTTAGAGGATTATAGAAATGACTGGTAAAGATGCGTGATTTTATATGTTATACAACATGTTTCTGACATTTTGCCATAATATATTTGGTAGGTAATAGGATAATGCCTACCTTTGCAGTGAACCTAAAACAATCTTTTTTACCTTAAGATTTTTTACCTGTAGAAACTTATAAGAAGGGTGCGACCGTGGAGGTTATCACCCTTTTTGGTTTTTACTCTTCTAATATTTTTGTAAAATCTTTACAAAAATAAGAGGCTGTATCGTAATTAAGTTTTACGATGCAGTCTCTTATTTTTGAGGTGGGTTTATTAATTGTTAGGGTGTTAAATTATTCAGACTGATTGGTAGTATTTTTCCAATCTTGTTCACGTTTTTCTTTAAGTCGCTGTCGTGCACGTAAGAAAAAGAAGAGGGCTATTATGACCACTATTTCAGCTACTACCGTCAGTACGAACCTTAAAGTCTGTCCCTGTGTGAGTAGCTCAGTACCGAAATAAAAGGTCATAAAAAGGAAATAAATAAGAATAACGGCAGGAAGCCAAATGTAACGTTTTTCGCGCATATTGAGTCAAAAACTACTTATAATCAGCTTATTTTGAAGAAAGATTACCTGAGAATATAAAGGCATATTTCTTTACTCCCGGTATAGTTTCCGTAGTAGGTTTAACCATCACAGGAGTGACTTCGGGTTTGGCTGTAGATTTCTTTTTTGTGGCAGATTTTTTTGTAGTTGTAGTTTTCTTTGGCTTGGTTGTTTTTTCAGCGGTAGCTTTTTTTCGAGCTGTGGCAGTTTTTTTAGTAGTCTGCGTCTTTTTCTCAGATTTGGTATTTCCTTTTTTTGCAGCTTTGCGTGAAGTCTTCTTCGCAACGGAGGCTTTTTCTACGTGTGTCTGCATTACTTCAAGGGCATGGCTTAAAACATCAAGGAGTGCCTGTGAAGGTTCGGAAGTTTCAGTATGTGTGGTTTCTGATACGGCTGCTTTTTGTTGTGAATTTATATCCTCAACTTCTCTAAAATAAGGCGATGCTTTGGGGTCAAAATTACCAGCGCTCAGACAGTCATACAGGTCAATACAGGCCAAAGCATCCATAGCTGCGTAGAGCTGCTGGGCTTTAGTAAGTTTGTCAGCTTCCCAGTTGGTAAGGCGTTGGGCTTTTGATATGCGTTTGCCAAACACTATACCATAAAGTCGGGATAGACTGTTGTCAGCAATCATGAAATCCTTGACATAGCTCTGAAGGTCAATAAAACCACTCGGGGTGAATTCAATGAGTTTTGTCAGATTGTGAAAATCGTCATGAACTGATACACCTATTTTGAGCTTTGAAGGGTCAGCAAGCAGATTTACCAAGGGCTCAGGCAATCCAATCTTATTAAGTCGGAAAAGATAGCATACCTTTCGCGTGGAAAGCTGTAGAAGTGAGACTTTATAGGATATGCCGCGTTTGAAACTTGGACGTGTCTCTGTATCAAATCCTATTATATCCGAAGCCGCCAGATCGGCTACGGCATTTTCGACATCATCGTTGTTGTCGATAAGTCGCAGGTCGGCATGAAAGTCCGCAGCTGGAAGAGCAGCAAGCTCTTCTTTTGAGATTGAAACAACGCGCTTTGGGGCTTCGGTCATAGTGTTAAAGTAATGATTAGATAAAAATACTGACTACAAAATTACAAAATAATACTAAAAAGCCCCCTTCCTTATGCTCAAAAAACATGGCAAGGGGGATAATTTTAAGTCATTTTGAGGAAAACAGCATCAGGGTGTCGTTCAGCGAGCCAACGACGCAGATATTCGATAGTATCGGTACATATCGTGGTATCCTTGTCAAAATAAGGATTATAGATTACTCCCCAAAGAGGCACACGAGCATGGCGCAAGGCTTCGAGGGTTAATAATGTGTGCGAGATACTACCGAGCTGACCGTTAGTAACCACGGCTACCGGATACTGCATATCGTGTAGATAGTCGAGAGTTGTGTAAGCGCCTCGCAACGGTACCATCAATCCACCAGCACCTTCAATAAGCACATGGTCATATAGGGAGGTAAGTCGTTGTGTGGCGGCATTTACTGCTGCAATATCGAACTCTTTACCATCAATACGTGCCGCAAGATCAGCTGAAGCAGGGTAAGAGAAAATCTGCGGGGCGGTAGTAAAATCCAAATCCACTTCTGTTGGCTCTATACGCATCAGACGGCGATGAACCATTATGTCTTCACTGAAATCGGTGCAGCCGGTCTGTACGAATTTCTGGGTTATGACATTAAGACCCTGGTCCATCATAATACGTGCTAACCAACCTGTGGCGTAGGTCTTGCCCACATCGGTACCAATACCGGTTATAAAAAGGATAGGAGGGTAGGTCATGGATAATTGATTAAAAAGAAGGCCACAGACGTCCGCCGGAGACGGAACGCGCTGTGGCCGGTGGTTTTCAGTTCAGGTATATTTTAGAGAATACTCAGTTAGGTATTACCATGCGAACATAGGATACTCGTTCATCATTTCGTTGACCTCGCCACGTACTTTTGCGATAGTTTCGGGGTCATCAGCATTTGAAAGCACTGTATCGATGTATCCAGCAATCTTCTCCATGAGATCTTCTTTTGCGCCACGTGTGGTTATAGCGGCTGTACCGAAACGCAGACCTGAAGTCAGGAATGGGCTGCGGCTATCGTAAGGCACCATATTCTTGTTGGCGGTTATGTCAGCCTCAACCAGTACGCGCTCAGCTTTCTTACCCGACATGTCGGGGAATTTGGAACGAAGGTCAACAAGCATACAGTGGTTATCTGTACCGTCAGAGATAATCTTATAACCACGTGCTATAAGAGCCTTGGCCAGAGCATCAGCGTTTTTCTTTACCTGCTCAGCATACTCTTTCCATTCGGGCTGCAGAGCCTCACCGAAAGCTACAGCTTTGGCAGCTATTACATGTTCAAGCGGGCCGCCCTGTACACCAGGGAATACAGCACTGTCGAGCAGGGCTGACATTTTCTTAACTTCGCCTTTAGGAGTCTTGTAACCCCATGGATTCTCGAAATCCTTACCCATAAGGATAAGACCACCACGTGGACCACGGAGTGTCTTGTGAGTAGTAGTGGTGACAACGTGGGCATGTTTAACAGGGTTTTCAAGCAGACCAGCAGCTATAAGACCTGCAGGGTGAGCCATGTCGACCATGAAGATGGCACCGATTTCGTCGGCGAGTTTGCGGATGCGGGCATAATCCCACTCGCGGCTGTAAGCGCTGGCACCGGCTATGATGAGCTTCGGACGCTCGGCGCGAGCCTTTTCCTCCATCTCTTCATAGTTCACACGGCCGGTTTCCTTATCAACCGTGTAGCTGATAGGTTCGAACATCAGTCCGGAGAAGTTCACCGGGCTTCCGTGG